>JAUNCG010000125.1 GCA_030526715.1 Eubacteriales bacterium | reverse complement strand
CACAGTAGAATAAAAGAAGAAGGAAAGGGCTTCGCTTTGCGGAGCTCTTTTTGTATATCCGGCGCGAAATCGTACATACTATCATCAATCCATCAGCGGATGCTGGGTGAGAGTAAGGAAGGAGTACGATGATGAATCAGATGTGTGGACAGCAGAGTATACGGCTGGAGCAGCCGCCTCATGTGATCGGAGCTGCCTCTGTAGTCGGAAAAAAAGAAAGCGAGGGACCTCTGGGAGATTTATTCGGAATCATCTGTGAGGATGATATGTTCGGGGAAGAAAGCTGGGAAAAGGCGGAGAGCAGAATGCAAACGGAATCTATGCGGGCAGCGATGTCTGTGGCGGGGAAAAGAGCCGGACAGGTGAGATGCCTTTTCGGAGGCGATCTTTTGGGACAACTGATCGCTACGTCCTTCGGTGTGGAGGAGCTGAATATTCCGCTGCTTGGCGTGTACGGAGCCTGCTCCACCTGCGGTGAAGCTCTGGCGCTGGCAGCCATGATGATCTCAGGAGGATATGCGGATTGTGTCGCGACAGTGACCTCCAGTCATTTTGCGAGTGCCGAAAAGCAGTTTCGTTTTCCTCTGGGCTATGGCAATCAACGACCGTTGGCCGCAACATGGACAGTGACGGGAAGCGGAGCGTTTGTACTTGCGTCGCAGGGCGGTCACGTGCGGATCACCGGTGTGACCATGGGAAGAGTAGTAGATTACGACGTGCATGATTCCATGAATATGGGCGCCTGCATGGCTCCGGCAGCAGCGGATACCATCAGCAGAAATCTGCGGGATTTCGGGCGTACGCCGGAAGATTATGACCGCATTATCACAGGGGATCTGGGGTATGTGGGACAGACAATTCTGATGGAGCTCATGCGGGAGCAGGGCTTTGAGATTCGTCAACAGCATATGGACTGTGGAATCGAGATCTATGACAGAGAGACACAGGATACCCATTCCGGTGGAAGCGGCTGCGGATGCTCGGCGGTGACGCTGGCTGCCATGATCCTCCCCAAAATAGAGAAGGGGGAGTGGAAACGAATCCTGTTTGTGCCTACGGGGGCGCTGCTCTCTACGGTCAGCTTTAACGAGGGACAGAGCGTTCCTGGAATCGCTCACGGACTGGTGATCGAGCATTGTTAAGGAGGAAGCTATGGAATATTTCAACGCATTTTGGGTGGGAGGATTGATCTGTATGCTGGTGCAGATCCTGATGGAGAAGACGAGGCTGATGCCGGGGCGTATCATGGTGATTCTGGTAGTGACGGGTGCGATTCTTGGCGCGGCGAACCTGTTTGCGCCGATGAAGGAATATGCAGGCGCAGGAGTGACGGTGCCGCTGCTGGGCTTTGGAAACATCCTCTGGGAAGGCGTAAAAAAGGCGGTGGATCAGGACGGCGTTCTGGGTCTGTTCCGTGGTGGATTTACGGCCTCGGCGGTGGGAATATCCGCGGCGCTGATCTTTTCCTACATTGCAAGCTGGTTGTTTCAGCCCAGAATGAAAAAATAAACAAAACAGGAGCTTAAAATAACACCGCATGCATATACTGTAACAGAGTATGCGCATGAGGTGTTGTTATGGTAAAAATTGCAATAGATGCCGGTCACGGAGGAAGCGATCCCGGAGCGGTATTTGAGGGGCGTCAGGAAAAGAAGGATAATCTGAAGCTTGCGCTGTCTGTGGGTGAGGCACTGGAGAAGGCGGGAGCGCAGGTAATATATACCAGAAAAGAGGATATTTACCAGACGCCGCTGCAGAAGGCGAAGCTGGCAAACGAGGAAAAAGCAGACTGGCTGATTTCCTTTCACAGAAACTCCGGTCCGGTGGCCAATCAGTATACGGGAGTGGAGACGCTGGTTTATGATGATCGCGGGGAAAAAGCGGAGCTGGCGAGAAATATCAACGAGTCGCTGGAGAGGATCGGATTTAAAAATAACGGAGTGAAGGAGCGTCCCGGACTGATCGTACTGCGAAGAAGTGAGATGCCCTCTGTATTGATCGAGACAGGTTTTATCAACAGTGAGGAAGACAACGTGCTGTTTGATGAAGAATATGACCGGATCGTGCAGGCCATCACCGGAGCGATTCTGGAGGCGGCGAAAGTGCAGAGTCCGGAAGCGACATCTGACAGTGGGTCACAGACGACAAAGGGAGAAAATACTTCCGGGACGGAACTGGTCTATTACCGCGTGCAGGTAGGAGCATATAAACACAGAGAAAATGCACAGCGTCAGCTGGAACAGCTGCAACGAGCCGGATATCCTGCGTTTCTTAC
>JAUNCG010000060.1 GCA_030526715.1 Eubacteriales bacterium | reverse complement strand
TGGGCGTGTTCAGGACTTACACCTGTTAGAGCGCGCCCATGGCGCGCAAACTATACAAACACCCCGCTGTGATAAACGGGGCGTCAACATTCTGCTATTTTATCTTTTATAAAATGACTCCATCGCCTGCTTCAGATCTGCAATCAGATCCTTCTTATCCTCGATCCCGGCAGACAGGCGCAGCACGCAATCCGTAATGCCGTTTTGCAGCCGCTTCTCCTTCGGCACATCCGCATGCGTCTGTGTACACGGATAAGTCAGCAACGTCTCGGTTCCTCCGAGGCTCTCCGCAAACGGAATCAGCTCTGTGGAGGCTAATATATGCTGTGCCAGCTCACTGCTCTCTACCGCAAAGGTGATCATACTGCCAAAGCCCGTTGCCTGCTTACGATTGATCTCATATCCCGGCGTTCCTTCGATCCCGGGATAATATACCTTTTCCACGCCCTTCTGATGCTGTAGGAATTCCACAATCGCCTGTGCATTCTCCTGCGCCTTCTCCATGCGAAGAGGCAGCGTCTTGATCCCCCGCAGGATCAGCCAGCTGTCAAACGGAGCCAATCCGGAGCCGACCGTTTTGATCAGAAATCGCAGACGTTCTGAGATTTCCGTCGAATTTGTCACCACAAAGCCTGCCAGAGTATCGTTATGGCCTCCCAAAAACTTCGTTCCGCTGTGGATCACGATATCTGCTCCAAGGGTCAACGGCTTCTGAAAATACGGTGATAAAAATGTATTATCTACGATCAGCAGAAGGTGATTCGCTTTGGCGATCTGTGCCATCCTGCGGATATCCACTACATTCATCATGGGATTGGTCGGCGTCTCAATATAGATCGCCCTTGTATTCTCCGTGATATAATCCTCTACCTTTTCTTTGCTGCAGTCGATGTGGCTGAAGGTCAGTCCGTTTTTTGTGTTGATATTGTCAAATAGACGAATACTGCCTCCGTAAAGGTCTGCGTCCACGATGATATGATCTCCCGGACGGAACAGCTCCATCATAGCGGTGATCGCTGCCATACCGCTCGAAAATGCCAGCGCATCTATCCCCTCCTCCAGAGAAGCCACCACGTTCTCCAGCTGCTGTCTGGTCGGATTCTGCAGTCTGCTGTAGCTAAAGCCCGTATCCCGTCCCAGCGCCGGATGCGCATACGTTGCTGTCTGATAAATCGGAAAGCTGATCGCGCCTGTGCGGTCACCGCCGAATTTTTTCCCGTCTCCGTAGATACATCGTGTCGCAATTCCTTTTTCCATTGTCGCTCTCCCATCAACCGTATTTTTTTAATATTTCCAGATATTTCTTTCCCAGCTTACTCAGCGGCATATGCTTACGCCGGATATATCCGATATCCATCCGCTCCTGCGTATTCAGCGGGATCGCCGTATAGCCATTTCCGTTCAGCTTCTCACAGATGATCCCGGAGCAGAGTGTATATCCGTCCAGTCCGGTCATCAGATTCAGCATAGTCGCCCGGTCATCCGCCTTAATGATCCGCGGATAATCCTGCATGCTTAAAACCTCTTCCGCAAAATAAAACGAGTTCTTATCTCCCTGCTCAAAGGAGAGGCAGGGATATGGCTCCAGCTCCTGAAAATCCAGTCGTTCTTTTTTTGCCAGCGGATGACGATTACTCATATAAACAGAAATCCCACACTGAAACAGCAGGGTATATTCCACTTCGTTTTCTGCAAAGCTTTTCTTCAGAGCCTTTTCATTGAATGGATTTAAATACAGGATTCCAAGCTCGCTGCGGTAATTTCTCACATTGTCGATGACCTCTGCCGTCTTCGTCTCATGCACCGCGAACTCATATTCCTCCATGCCGAATTCTTTCGCCAGATCGATAAATGCCTCTACGGCAAAAGAATAATGCTGCATGGAAACACTGAACTTCTTTTTCGAATGATCCGTACCGAGATAACGATCCTCCATCAACTTCTGCATCTCTACCATCTGACGCGCGTAGCTCAAAAATTCTTCGCCCTCCGGTGTGATCGTGATCCCCCGGTTTGTCCGCAGAAAAATCTCCGTGCGGATTTCTTCCTCCAGACCTCTTACCGTGGCCGACAGTGCCGGTTGTGAGACAAACAGCTCTGTCGCCGCCCGGTTCATAGATTTCATATCCGCGATCTTTACCGCGTAGATCAACTGCTGCAGTGTCATGATATACCTCCCATCATCCCGTCAGGTTTCTGTCAAATTACGTTGCACTTTTGAGGTATTATAACATTTATCCGGTGTTTTATCATGCACTTTATTCCTGTCCTCCGGATTCCTTTACTTTCTGACAACATCCAGCTCGCAGACCTCATCGCCATGCGCGATTTTCTTCGGAAAGGAAATCTCCAGATTAGGGAAGTTGCTTGCACGTCCAAAATCCCCCTTGCTCGCCAGATCACACAGATACGCAACTCTCTCATCACTCAGACCGTAAGCCTTCCATGCCTGTACCAGAGGACATGCATGGAAGTGTGCGATCGCATGATCCTCCCCGTCCAGAATCACTTCCTGCGCAAAAGCCTCACGACCGATGCCCGGCTCCGTCATCAGGTTTACAAAATCTGCCGCTGTCTCTGCCTTTTTATCCGAGAACAGATTCTTTCCAAAAGTAAAGATGGCGTCATCTGTAAATTTATCAATATCCACCTTCTGATTCTCCGCTGCCTGTACCAGTAAATGAAACCATACTGCGCGATCCGCAATGCCTGCAGCCAATCCCTTTGCTCCCTCTGAAAGCTCTTTACAAATATTTGACATTCTTTTATCCTCCATGATCTCAATTTCTATGATTTGTTTTTCCTGTATTGCATATGTTTCGTAAATATTGCAGATTTCGATTTTCTCATATGTTATAATCGAAATCTTCTCTCAGGACTCTCTTCAAAAACTGCATCGTCCGCGGATCCTTCGGAGCGCTGAACATCTGATGCGGACTGCCTTCTTCCACGACCACTCCCTGATCCATAAACACGACGCGACTTGCTACGCTCTGCGCGAAGCTCATCTCGTGAGTTACCACGATCATGGTCGCACCTTCCTTCGCCAGCGTTTTCATAACATTCAACACTTCTCCTACCAACTCCGGATCCAATGCAGATGTCGGTTCATCAAAAAGGATCACATCCGGATTGGTAACGATGGCTCTCGCGATACCGACACGCTGCTGCTGTCCTCCGGATAGCTGTGACGGGTAGAAATCGTATCGATCCGAAAGACCTACCTTATCCAGCGCCTCTTTTCCTCTGCGGATAGCTTCCTCCTTCGGAACCCTGCGGGCTACGGTCAGACCTTCTGTCACATTCTCAAGCGCCGTCTTGTTGGCATACAGGTTATAATTTTGAAATACAAATCCTGTATGCTGCCGGATCTCATGAATCTGCTTTTTCCCAGCAGACCTGAATTCCGTGTGGATTCCCTTAAAATCAATAGTTCCCTTTTCTGCCCGCTCCAAAAAATTGATGCTTCTCAGCAACGTTGTCTTACCGGAGCCGCTGGGTCCGAGGATAACGATGATGTCTCCCTTTTCCACATTCAGCGATACGCCCTTTAGGATCTCATGGTCACCGAATTTTTTATGTATATCTTTTACTTCCAGCATAAATCTGTCCTCTCTTTTCCTCCGGAATACATTACTCTCTGATCAACCCGCCACCAACTTTTTGTATCCCGACAGATTTTTTTCGATAAATGTGAACAGCAGCTGTACCACTGTGCAAAGTACAATATAGATTACAAATACCACCAGATACGCTTCAATGTAGTTGTATCCGAAGGCCGCATCCACCTTGGTGATCGCCATAATATCCTTTACCGTCATCATAAACGCCAGCGAAGTGCTCTTTAAAAGATTGATCGATGTATTACAGAGATTCGGCAGTGCCGACACCAGCGCCTGCGGGATCACGATCCGAATGTATGCCTGCCAGCTTGTGAGACCCGCGCACAGCGCCGCTTCCATCTGCCCTTTGCCTACCGTAAGCAGTGCGGAGCGAAATACCTCAGAGAGAATGGCTGTGGTATTCAGGCTGAATACCACAAATGCATATACGATAGGATTTACTCTGAAAATATTGATATCCAGATGCCACACCTGATTCAGAAGATAATTCAAAAGTGTGGGAATCAGGCTGTATAAAAACAGGATCTGTAAAACCACCGGAGTGCTTCGGATCATGGAAACATACACGCTGATGATCCGATTGCCGATGCCACGCCCTTTGATTCTTGCTAATGCCATGAGAAATGCAAGCGGCACTGAGATCAGCAGTGTCACGATGGTGATCTCCAGTGTGACCGGCACACCGGCTAACGCATGGATCAGGGTCTGTCCCATAAATTGTGTGTTCAGTTTCATAAGCTCCTCCTATGATGCCGCCGCCAGTTTCTTTCTTTTGGAGATCCGCTCCTCCAGTCCGCCGAAGCCCTTTTCCATGATCACAGTCAATCCCCAGTAAATGACTGTGAGGGCAAGATAGGTTTCCAGACTGTAGGAGCCGAAATTCTGCCCGATCATGAGCTGCCCTTTTCCCATAACATCGATTAGACCGATCGTGTAGGAAAGAGAGCCCTCCTTCATCAGATTCACCAGTGCATTCGTGAAGTTGGGCAGCGCCACCACAATACACTGCGGAAGCACGATCCGGTAAAATGCCTGCCATTCGCTTAAACCGGCACACAATGCCGCTTCTCTCTGCCCCTTATCGATCGTCTCATAGGCAGATCTGAATACCTCTGCCATGTTTGCCGAGAACAGGATCGAAAAGGTCACGATAACGAAAAATCCTTTGTTCATGTTGTTCAGATCGATGCCGAATCCAAGCATCAGCTCCGGCAGACCGTAATAGACGATGAACAGCATTACGATAGAAGGGATACAACGGGTAATGTAGATGTACGCCTGAGCCAGTACACGGGATACGAACCCTCTGCGAATATTTGCCCTCGCAAGGATCAGACCGATCAGGCTTCCAAAGACCACCGTCCCTATCATGGTCGCGATCGTCACCCATAAATATGGGATGATCTGTACGAATGCAGTCAGAATAAATTCCGGATGAAACGGTCGCATAGCTGCTGTACCTCCTTCAAGTTGTTAATAATATACTGTCTTTGACTCTTTCCTACAGCTCATCGCCGATCTGATAGCCTTCCGGCACAAAGTCAAACAGGCTGTAGCCGAAATATTCCTTTGCCAGCTTTTCCAGTGTGCCATCCGCCTTCAGCTGCTCGATAGCTTCATCATAGGCATCCGCAAGCTCCTGATTCTCACTGTTGAACAGCGGCCATGTCGGGATACCCTCATATTCTGCGTAAGCGAATTTGTCTGCCAGCTCGTGATACTCACCGTTCTCATTCACTACATTATTCTCGTAGCTAGTCTTAATTTCAAAATATGCATCATATCTTCCCTCCAGCACCCACTGATATGCATCGGAGAGCTGGAACTGATCCGCTGCCGCCAGCTCAATCGGCGTGTCCGGGTGTGCTGTATTGAAGTTTGTAACGATATTATACTGTGCATTCTGCGGAGCGATCGGCACGAGACGTCCGCCGTCTGCCGCAAAGCTTTCCAGATCTGTGTATTTATCCGCATCTTCCGCTCTTGTCAGAATGCCGATGATGCTTGCACCGATATAGTTCTTCGGGAAAATGTAAGTCTCGGAACGTGCCTGTGTCCACCAGACCCCCTTAGTTCCCACGTCATATTTACCGGATTCTACGCCGATCAGAAGGTCATCATCTGTGGTCGGTACAAACTCAAACTCATACTGCGGAAGGAGCTCATCCACAGCCTTCAGCACTGCTACCTCATAGCCGTCTGACTCTCCGTTCTCATCTGCGAAGTCATAAGGTACGTAATAATTGGTGTGTGCTGCGACTACCTTCTGTACATCCTCTGCGAATGCTCCGATACCGAAAACGGTAGCTCCAAGTGCGATAGTAGATACGATAGCTGCTGTTTTTGCGACAAATTTTTTCATGATCATTTCCTCCTCATATATTCATATCAGTCAAGTATGTTGATAGGTATAAGATATCCTAATAACCAAAGAAAGTCAATTTTATAAAAATTGGAGCTGGCTATAAGTTTTAATTATAGCCAGCTCCTGAAGTATCGCTCATACTACCTCCACAGAAAGAATCTCCTCTATGGAAATGTGTAAACCGTCCGTCATCACCAGCTGATGACGATACGTATCGATGTTTTGTATCACACCGCGTACGGTCTCATAACGGCCTCCCTCTTTGCGTTCATCCGGCACAAAGTAGGTGATATCCGTCTGAGGTCGTTCCCCGGAGAGCGACAGAATCTGACGCATGATGGTGTTCAGTTCTTCCTGACTGTTCTCATCCAATTCTATGCGTCTCTGTGTTAATCTCGCTGTCTCCTGCACCGCGGCTCCATGTCCTGTCAGCGCCGCGAATGGCGCAAACTGTGCCGCACGATCCCGTCTCGACATCTGAGGATGCTTCTGTGAGACATGATGCGGCATATTTATAATATCTTCGTATGGAAATCTTCGATCTATCCCCGAATGTATGCCTTCGCCTTTTCGCTTCTGATCTATCACGCTTTATGACCTCCAATTCTTCCGTTTCTATCCATCGTCGTAGCGCCTTCCTGCAGATTCGTTCCCTTCAGTATGGCATTTTTCCCGAACCGCTTCTGTATCTCCAGCATAGCTTTCTGCAAATCCTTTTCTTTTTTCAGGGAAGCTTCTTCCGCTGCCCGTTCCCGCTCCAGCGCTTCATAATCCGTAAACAGATTCAATTGCTCCGGCTCATGCTGCCGCGACACCTGCGATTCCGGTTTCAGATGATTTGCCGTAATAGAAAAACGGCGCACCAGCAGTCGTTTGTTCATGATCCGGTCAAAAAGCCGCATTCCAGCTTCTACGATCAGTCTGGTGGATGAGGTAAAACGTCCCAGATTTTCTGTACCGTGCGCATGCTTCGGCACGCTGCGACCATAGCGGTCGATCGTCACCTCTCCTCGATAGGCATTTCTGCGATCCCTATCCTTCAGATTCTCGATATCATAACCTACCGTGATTACGATCTGATCGGTCATCAGTTCCTTATCTACCAGATTCAGCGCTACGAGCTCCAGCATCTCGCGTACAACGATCCGCGCTTTCTCAAACTCATACGGACAAGGCAATACCTGACCGGAACAGATGCTGTTATTCTCCGGGCGATATGCCTTGATCTCATCAATGGTACAGGGCTCCCATCCCCATGCATGATCGATCAACAGCTCTGCATTGATGCCAAACAGGCGGTACAACAGATCCTCATTATAATACTCATTCGGCTTTCCCAAGGAGCATCGAGCAATATCTCCCATGGTAAACAAACCATTCTCTTCCAGCTTTCTGCGATAACCGCGTCCAACCCTCCAGAAATCCGTCAACGGTCTATGTGTCCACAGTCTCCTGCGATAACTCATCTCATCCAGCTGGGCAATGCGCACTCCATCCGCATCCGGGGTGACATGCTTGGCCTCGATGTCCATAGCGATCTTGCACAGATACAGATTCGTCCCGATCCCCGCCGTCGCAGTGATCCCCGTGTTTTTCAGCACCGCACGAATCAGTGTTCTTGCCAGCTCATATGGCTCCTGCTTATAGGTTTTCAGGTAATCTGTCGCATCGATAAATACTTCATCGATAGAGTACACATGGATATCCTCCGGAGCAATGTACTCCAGATACGTCTGATAAATTTTTGTACTCCACTCAATATACTTTGCCATCCGCGGCGGCGCTACATGATAGGCAAGCTTCAGCTCAGGCAATCGTGCCAGCTCTGTACTCACACAGGACTCTCCCGTAAACCGATGTCCCGGTGCCTGACGAATACGCTGTGCATTCACCTCCTTTACCCGCTGCACTACTTCAAAAAGACGCGCGCGGCCTGAGATGCCGTAAGCCTTCAAGCTGGGAGAAACCGCAAGACAGATCGTCTTTTCTGTTCTGCTCGCATCTGCTACCACCAGATTTGTAGTCAGTGGATCATATCCATGCTCTATGCATTCCACCGACGCATAGAAGCTTTTCAGATCGATTGCGATATAAATACGCTCTGCCATACAGCGCTCCTTTCCTTGTAATGATCGAAACTGCGCTCTATCCCGTTAGTCCTTCTCAATATCGCGCTCCGCCATGCTCGGCAGATTCCAGCGGTAATGTGCCGCAAGGAAACGGATCAGCACCACCACTGCCGAAGCTATGATCATCGCCGCCAATGCATTGGTGAGACGATACAGATATACACAGATCAGCGCTCCGACAATAGAAGCGCAGGCATAGATATGACGCACAAAGATATACGGCGGCACTCCTGCCATCATATCCCGCAGCAATCCTCCGCCTACTCCTGTAGTCGTTCCCAGAAATACCAGAAAAAATGTATTATTCACATATCCCTCACGCACTCCGGTCAGTACCCCCATCACGGTAAAGATGCCAAGTCCGATGGAATCCATCATCAGGATCAGACGCTCATACGCCTGCCTTTCCGAGCCTGAAAACGGAGTTTTATTCAGGTAAATAGCGATAAATACCACACAGGCCGTCAGCACTGCCACCAATGCATAGACCGGTTCCCGAAAAACATTCGGCGGTGTAATGCCCAGAATGATATCCCGAATCATACCTCCACCCACTGCGGTCACCACGCCGAGCACACATACGCCAAAAATATCCATGCCTCTTCTGGTACCCACCATAGCTCCGGAAATAGAAAATGCCACGGTTCCGATAATCTCTATAATTAAAATGATCAATTCCTGATAGTCCATTGTCGCCTCCGTATATTTCCATCTAATTGCAAAAAGGGAGAAACAAGATTTCTCCTGCTTCTCCCCATTGTAACATAACTCGCATATGCTTGTCGAACAAATATTCTATTTTACTGTGCATCACAGAACGCTACCGCGCTTGCCGCTGCGATTCTTCCGAATACTACGATATCTGCCACTGCATTACCACCGATACGATTACCGCCGTGTACGCCGCCGGTCACCTCACCTGCCGCAAACAGACCCGGAATCGTCTCACCCTCGGTATTGATCACTTCCGCCTCGGTATCAATCTTCACACCACCCATGGTATGATGAATCCCCGGCGCAACCTTGATCGCATAATACGGCGCTGTTGTCAGATCATTCTCCATACCGGTATCTCTGCCAAACTCTTTATCCTCCTGATCGGCTACTGCCTCATTCCAAGTATCAAGAGTCTCTGCCAGAGTAGCCGGATCAACATCGATCTGCTCCGCCAGTTCCTCAATCGTATCACCCTGAACGGTGATATTATTCTTTACATACTTCTCGATCGCTTTCAGATTGTCGCGGAGCTTCTGATCAAAGATGATGTATGCATACTGTCCTTCCTGCTCAAGCTCTGCTGCGGAAACTACGTCTCTGGTCAGCAGCTCGTTTGTGAAACGCTTACCGGACTGATTTACCAGAATCGCTCCGTCACCGCGAACACTCTCGGTGATCAGGATGCTGGTGCTCTGCTCAACCGTCGGGTGCAGCTGAATCTGGTCGATATCTACCAGATCTGCTCCGACCTCCTCTGCCATCACGATACCGTCACCGGTTGCTCCCGGAGCATTGGTGGTAACCGTACCCTTCAGATCCGGGCGATACTTCGTGTACATCTCTTCATTTGCACCGAAGCCACCGGTAGCAAGGATCACTGCCTTTGCCTCAATGGTGTAATCCGTCTCGTCAGAAGCCGCCTTTACGCCGGTAACGGCACCGTCTGTCACGATCAGCTCCTCCGCCTTTGTATTGTACATTACCTCAATGCCAAGCTCATCCAGATTTCTCAGGAATGCATCTACCAGATACTCGCCCACGCCGGAGCCATCCTCCGGAGCGTGGATTCTCGCATTGGTTGCTCCGCCGGAAAAAGATACCTTCGGAAGCGGCGCTCCGATAGAGTCCAGCCAGTCAATGCTGTCTGCAGAATTCGCTGCCATAGTCGTGACAAGCTCCTTATCATTCATCTCATGACCACCCTTCATGGTGTCCTCGATAAACTGCTCCACGCTGTCCTCAATGCCCTGTTCTTCCTGATAATGTGTCTCTGCTGCATTCATGCCGCCGGTAGCCTTGGTAGTATTGCCGCCTGCATACGGCATTTTTTCAAGAAGGATGACCTCCTTGCCTGCCTGCGTTGCCTCGATTGCTGCAGACATACCTGCGCCGCCTGCGCCGATGATCACGATGTCTGTAGAAAGAGCTTCCTCCGTGCGCTTTGTATTCGCCTGCGCATCAGCTGCTGCGCTCTCCATTGCGGAAATATCTGCGCCTGCCATCTCCAGTGCCGCGGTTGCCGCTGTGATGATCGCGGTACTTGTCACGGTCGCTCCGCTCACTCCGTCAACGGTCGGGCTCTGAGCCTTCAGGATCTGATCATCCATCTCCTCAACGGCAACTGCACCAAGATTCGGTGTCTCATTTTCTCCTGTGATCTGAACATCCAGAATCTCAGACTCATTCACCGTCATAAGAACCGTAACGTCGCCGCCGAATCCCTGCTCACTTACCCGATACGCTCCCGGGATCATCCCCTCTGCGGATGCCGGAACACAAAGTGCTGCGGTCATCGTTGCTGTCAGTAATGCTGCCAGTAATTTTTTTCTCACGTTTTTCCCTCCATATACTAATGAATTTCATAATTTCAGCTCTGTCCCCGTGGACAAAATCATAGGGTAATTATAACATCCTATCGTGGCTTCGTAAAGAAAAATACAAATTCTTACTTATTTTTCCTTTTTTGCTTGTATTCCAGCATGGTAACAAACATTCTCTGCTGATTTTTTGTGCTGGAAATCTTTTCTCTGGTTTGCGGTATGGCGGGCTATTTTTGCAACCCTGAGACGTTGTTTTCTGTGGTTGGCAGATTCTGCCTCTCCTTTTCGTGTACCCTGTTTTCTCGATAGCTTTCATTGCTTCCTGTTTTCCTCGCTGATCCGCATATCTTTCAACACTTTCACACATAATTTTTCGACCCCCTTCTTTTTTAAGTACTCCATGCACTTTGCCAGCTCCGGATTTCTCAGCTCCTTTTGTTCTTCTGCGCTCACGATCGTAATATCATCACGGTTTAGAATCGTCTTCAGCAGAAATTCTGTTGCCCTTATGTAAACTATCCCCCTGTGTATCCATACTCTCATACCCTCCATGTGATTTCAAACCGTTCCTCTGCGCTTGTACTTTACTTCGCGATATCAATCTCTCTATAATTTACGCACTTTTTCGTTTACCTTAGAACTTTCGTCAAATTCGTTGACGAAGATTTTGACGAAACTTCGGCTGAAAAAGCATGGTATTTTACGGTAATTTACGACACACGCAAAAATAGCGGAACCACTCGATTTCTCAAGCAATTCCGCTATTTATCAGTGCTTTATAAAAGGGGGATTAGTTTCCCATCTGAAATGCGAAGTTTTTTCAAAAGTCCTTATTTTATAGGCTTTCTCGCACTTCAATTTCTAAAATTACGCAAATTTTACGCAAGTTTGCGAAGGTTCTTTGCATAGTCTTCGATTCGATTACTACGCATTTTAAAGCGGTACGCAAAATCCTTTTATATTTTATTATCAATCGAGAAAGTTTCCTGCTTTCTCAACTGCATTTTTTCTTGTATCGTCTAAAACATGAGTATAAGAAACCGTTGTACTATAATTAGCATGACCCATCACACTCTGAACAAACAGAGGATCAAGACCTTTTTCAAAACATCTAGTTGCAAATGTGTGACGAAAAGCGTGAGGATGCATATGCTCAAACTTTTTCGGTACTCTACCTTCTGCAGATGCTTTGTAAATCTCTTTAAGATTAATATTCTGCACCACTTTTTTTAAGTCGTGAACAATTACATACCTTGTTACAGGTGATCCAACTGTACTTGTGAATACTAAATCACCGTGTTCTGGATTGCCCCTCCATCTATCACCCATTTTTTCTTTTATTCTATTCTGCTTGACTTTCCAACTTTTAAACAATTCTTCCGTTTCACCAAAAAATGGAATAGTCCTATATGAGTTGGTTGTCTTAGGCGTTGTTAATTCCTCTACCTTTTTACCGTCATAGTATGCGGTTGACATTGAACGCTTAATATAAATCTGCTTATTTACAAAATCAACATCCTGCCACTGCAGCCCAGAAAATTCTCCGATTCTCATACCAGTAAGCAGCAGAATCGCATAAGCTTCATAATAGTAAGTATCACGAACTTCAT
>JAUNCG010000059.1 GCA_030526715.1 Eubacteriales bacterium | reverse complement strand
AGCAGATACCCTTCATAACCCATTTCTTCCAATGTTGCATAGCTTAATTTTTTCAATCTATTTTCCTCCCTTCTCCACTTAGAGCGTTACACCCTGTTTGAAAATCGCCATATCATGAAAGCCCTTCTCTTCCGCCTTCACCTTCTGCCCGGATGCCACCGCCAGCACATACTCAAACATCTGTGCTGCCATATCCTCCAACGTAGTATCTTCTACCATCACGCCGCAGTTGAAGTCGATCCAGTTATTCTTGTGTTCTGAGAGCCCCGTATTTGTGGAGATCTTTACCGTCGGCACCGGACACGCAAAGGGGGTACCGCGTCCCGTGGTAAACAGAACAATATGTGCTCCGCTGGCTGCCAGTGCAGTAGATGCCACCAGATCGTTGCCCGGCGCACTCAGCAGATTCAATCCCTTCTCGCATACCGGCTCGCCGTATTTCAATACGCCGCGCACTGCCGCGCTGCCGGACTTCTGGGTACAACCCAGCGACTTGTCTTCCAGAGTGGTGATGCCGCCCTTTTTATTTCCCGGAGACGGATTCTCATAAATGGTCTGATTATGAGCAGTAAAGTAATTTTTAAAGTCATTGATCAGATCTACCGTCTTCTCGAAAAGCTCCGGAGTCTCACAGCGGTTCATCAACAGCGTCTCCGCGCCGAACATCTCCGGCACCTCTGTCAGAATCGTTGTACCGCCCTTGGAGATCAGGATATCGGAAAAACGTCCCACTGTCGGATTTGCCGTGATGCCGGAAAGCCCGTCGGAGCCGCCGCACTTCATACCGATGATCAGCTCGCTCGCCGGAATCGGCTCTCTCTTAAAGGTTCCCACATAGGCTGCCAGTTCTTCGATCACCTTGAGGGCATCCTCGATCTCATCCTCGCATTCCTGCGCTACCAGAAACTTCACACGCTTCTCGTCATACTCACCGATAAATTTCTTGAGCTCATCAATGTTGCTGTTCTCACAGCCCAGTCCCATTACCAGCACGCCTCCCGCATTGGGATGATTCACAAAATCTGCCAGAATCTGACGGGTATTGTCCTGATCGTCTCCCATCTGGGAACAACCGTAGGGATGAGAGAAGGAAACGATCTCCTCTACGCTTCCGCCTACATACTTCTGTGCACGCTTCTCAACAGCCTCTACCACATTGTTTACACAGCCTACGGTCGGAATAATCCAGATCTCATTACGCACGCCCACACGTCCGTCCGGTCTGCGGTAGCCCTGAAAATAAGCCATCTCTGTCGGAGCCAGCTCCGTATCCTGCTTATCATAGGTATAGGTCAGCAGATCTCCCAGTCCCGTCTTCACATTATGTACATGTACCCATGTGCCTTTTTTAATATCTTCCTTGGCTACCCCGATGGAGCAGCCATACTTAATCACCGGACTCGCAGCCGCGATATCCTGCAGAGCAAACTTGTGACCCTGCGGGATATCCTCGATCAATGTCACTTCTATTCCATCTACATCTAACACGCTTCCGGCGGCGAGGGGCTTTAATGCCACCGCCACCATATCGTCCGGATGAATTTTGATAAAATCTTTCATAATATCTCCCTATCTCCTTCCTATATTAATAGAAGAGATTTACTAACGCTGTTGTACAGAACGGTACATAGGTCAACAGCATCAGATCAACAAACAACAGAATATAGAACGGAAGAGCTTCCTTAATAAAGTCCTTAGTCTTGCACTTGGTAATACCGCAGGTAACAAACATCAGAGTTCCCATTGGCGGGGAGAATGCTCCGATCGCATTGTTAAAGATATAGACCATCGCAAACTGGATCTCATCGATTCCGTAGCTCTTGGCGATCGGCGCCAGCAGCGGAACCAAAATGATCATAGACGCATTACCCTCGATGAACATACCTACGATCAGCAGGAAGATGTTTACTACGATCAGGAAAACATATTTGCTGTGGATCGTCGTCATCATCCACTCTGTCAGCTGCTGCGGGATACGTTCTTTCGTCAGAATCCATGAGAACACCGCCGCTGCAGCCACGATCAGCATGATCGATGCGGTAGTGGTAATCGTCTCTTTAAATGTCGTAGCAAGATCCTTCAGCTTCAGTTCTCTGTAGCCAAGTCCCAGCAGCGCCGCATAAATAATCGCAACCGCACCGGCCTCCGTAGCGGTAAAAATACCGAGACGGATACCGCCGATGATGATAATCGGCAGAAGAAGCGGCAGGATCGCCGGTTTTGCCGCCGTCACGAACTCTTTTCCGGAAATCTTCTCCGTGCGAAGAGGTACATAGCCTCTTCTCTTGGAAATACGGCTTGCAAGAATCATCTCCGACGCGCACAGGATCGTACCTACGCCGATACCGGAGATAAAGAGTTTACCGATAGAAACATTCGCAATACATCCGTACAGGATCATTGCGATTCCGGGCGGGATCAGCGGAGTGATCATGGAGGACGCCGCAGTAACTACTGTGGAAAACGCCTTGGAGAACCCCTTCTTCTCCATTTCCGGAACCATCATCTTTGCCTCCATCGCCGCGTCCGCGATGTTAGAGCCGGACAAACCTCCCATCAGGGTAGATAGAAGAATATTCACCTGTGCCAGACCGCCGGACATACGTCCTGTCAGTACCGAGCAGAAATCCATGATACGTCTTGTAACACCCGTATAGTTCATTACAATACCGGCACATACAAAGAACGGGATAGCCAGAAGAGAAATACTCTCTACACCGGTGATCGCCTGCTGCGCGAAAACGATCGGATTTGCGCTCGGATTAAACACAAAATACACCGCCGAGCCGCCGAGTACAGCAACAAAAACCGGAACCTTCATGAACAGCAGCACAAGCATTACGATTGCTGCCGCAATAATCACATTTGTCATGCCTCTTCTCCCTCCTTATGTTTTACAAAGTATTTGTCGTAGAAGTAGCTGAAGATCATCACAACGTAGGAAATCGGAGCAATAATATACTGCACCGTCAGCGGAATTCCCAGCATAGACGTCGTTCTTCCGTTTTTCACGAATACCTCGATAAATCCGATACTGTTCCAGAAGAGATATGCGATCACCGCAAATACCACAATGTCGATCACAAAACCGATGATTTTCTGAACGCTCTTCGGCAGAGCCTCCACCACCATCTCAATAGCCACATGGCTGCCTGTACGGAATGCAGCGCCGCTGCCCGCAAATACGATCCACACCATACAGAAAATCTGCACCTCTTCCAGCCATGTATACGGCTTCCCCACAATATAACGCATAATAACGCCCGAGAATGTGAGCACGATCAGTACGGCCAGCGCGATACTTGCCACTATAATGTCCAGATTGCAGAGCACAGTCTTGAGCAGGCTGTTTTTCTTCATGTTGTTCTCCTTTCACGGTAGAACAGGGCGATCGGCGGTGGCTTTTGCATGCCAAGCGTCCTCCAATCGCCCTGCTTACACTATGTAATTGCCCTCAAGCAAAACCGATTACTTATTCAGCGCCCATTGCTGCACGAACAGTGTCATACAGACCATCCGACCATCCGAAGGTATCTCCCTGCTCGTAGAATGCCTGTGCCTTCTCCTTGAATCCTGCCAGTACTTCCTCGCTCGGATCTGTAACGGTAACACCCTCATCCTTCATCTTCTGCAGATAATCCTCCTCAGATGCATCTACCAGCTCGTTGTTGTACAGACCAGCTTCCTCACCGGTAGAAACCAGAAGCTCCTGCTGCTCCGGTGTCAGGCTGTTGAATACATCTGCGCTCATTACCCATGTCGTGAAGTTCTTTACATGTCCGTCAAGGATGAGATACTTCGCAACCTCCTGAAGCTTTCTTCCGTACAGAGTTGCCAGCGGATTCTCAGCGCCGTCGATCGTACCGGTCTGCAGAGCCTGATAAACCTCATCCAGAGCCATACCTGTAGAAGTAGCGCCCAGTACATCAAAACCGATAGACTGGATCTGGTTACCCGGAACACGGATCTTCATACCTGCGAGATCTTCTACCTTCTCAACCGGCTTTGTGGTCAGAGTATGACGCTCGCCGTATTTCCAGTTGGAAGCTACCAGCTTCAGACCCTTCTCCTCCAGCTGTGCGCACTGATCTGCATACCAGTCGCTCTTGGTCAGCGTCCAGCACTGATCCCAGTTATCAAACAGGAACGGTCCAAATACGATACCAAAATCCTTAACACCATAATCAGCATAAAATGCACCGTCTGCCAGAGTGATATAATTCTCACCGAAGGTCATACCGTCGATCAGCTCATTCTTAGAACCAAGCTGGCTGTCCGGGAAAAGCTCAAGCTTCAGGCTTCCGTCTCCCTTTTCCTCTACCAGCTGCTGCCATTTCTCAAGAGCCTGTCCGATCGGCTCGGAGATGGAATTCTCAAATCCAATCTGAAGAACTACCTCATCTGCTGCCATTGCGCTTGCGGACATCATAACTGCCGCTGCAAGTGTTACTCCTACCAATACTGTTTTCTTCATCTTTTTTCTCCTTTACGTTTATTATCAGACTTTGCCATTGCAAAGCTTTGATACTTTAAATGATAACAAATTATTCCGGATCGGCAAAGTGGATAACCACCTTTAATTTGCTGCCGCCGAATTTGCTGAACTCCTCAAATGCTGCCGCTGCCTCCTCCATAGAATACTCAGAACGAAGCTGCGGATCCTGAGAATCCGGGTTCATTACGATCTTCTCCAGATCTACACCACCGGCCTTCACCAGATCGATCAGCTCAAGGAAGTCCTTCTTCAGCGCATTTCTGGAACCGAAGATATTCAGCTCCTTCTTCTGGATCAGCGTGAAATTGAAATCATGATTAGACTTGCCTACACCTACCTGAATCACACGAGCGCCGAAGGTTGCCGCATCAATGCAGTTCTGGAAGGTGGACGGAAGACCAACCGCCTCAATGGTCACATCAAATCCATGATGCTCCCCGGTAATGGCATTTACCTTATCCATAAAGGTATCCGGATTATCATTCAGAATCATACCAGCCAGACCGAATGTCTCATAGGCATATTTCAGCTTCGCCTCAGCTACGTCAGCGATATAAACCTCGCCGCCCTTTGCCTTTGCTGCGATCGCTGCAAGAACGCCGATCGTTCCCGCGCCGACTACCAGCACCTTCTCACCCGGCTTCACCTCTGCTCTGGATACGCCGTGATAGCTGATGCAGAACGGCTCGATCAGCGCAAGCTGCTTCGCAGACAAGCCCTTGCCGTCATAAATTCTCTCGATCGGCATAGCAATGTACTCAGAAAATGCACCGTCCCTCTGTGCGCCCATGGTCTCGTTGGACTCGCAGCAATTTACCAATCCTCTTTCGCAGGAATAGCAGTGCTTGCAGTTGAAGTACGGATTACATGTTACGATATCGCCTTTCTTCAATCCCTTATCGTTCTCGCCGATCTCCACGATCTGTGCGGAAAACTCATGACCCGGAATACGCGGGTAGCTTGCGTATGCAAAAGTACCGCGATAGGTGCCGAGATCGCTGCCGCAAATTCCGCCATATAGCAGCTTCAATAATGCTTCGCCCTCTTTCACTTCCGGCATCTGGCTCTCAATAATTTCAACTTTCCCCGGTTCCGGGATCCGAATTGTTTTCATTTTCTTTGCCTCCTTAACAGTGTATATCCTTCGCACTGGTTTTGTGTTGTATACAACATAGCGCTTTTTGTTTTCTTTGTCAATCACTTTGGTTTTATTCTTTTCTAATATTTGTTTTTTCTATATTTTACACAGTTTTTTATCTTATTTTTTATTTATGTTGCCACCTTCTCAACCGCTTCAAACACTTATCAAACTCATATGGCATGCATAATTTTTAAAATTTTTCACACATTTCACGCTTTTCCTTCTCTTGTATACATCTCAAGCATCCATTCACTCAAAGATCAGATCGCACAAAAAAAGAACACCCAACGTCTCCGCCGAATGTCCTCTTCATTTATTTTATATATCCAGCTTCATATCACCCTTACGGATCCAGCCGCGCTTACGCATATATTCCGAAATAGCCAGCGTTACGATAGCCGGAAGCACGATTTGAATCGCCAGAATCTTGATCATGACGATCATCCCCGGCTCTGTCGCAGTCATAGTCTGCCACGTCATGATCTGTCCTACAAGTCCTGCCGTACCCATACCGGATCCCGTTGCGTTGCTGGTCATCTTCAGCGCCATAGTTCCCACCGGCCCCAGAATTGCGCTGGACAAAATCGCCGGAAGCCAGATGACGGGCTTTCTCACAATATTCGGAACCTGCAGCATGGAGGTACCGATTCCCTGTGCCACCAAACCGCCGATCTTATTCTCACGATAACTCGCCACTGCGAAGCCTACCATGTTGCAGCAGCATCCAACCGTAGCCGCACCTGCCGCTAACCCCGAAAGATTCAGGATGATTCCAAGCGCCGCAGAGCTGATCGGCAATGTCAGGATCATTCCCATCAGCACCGATACCACGATTCCCATCACAAAAGGCTGCTGCTCCACGCCCCAGTTAATCATCGCGCCGAGGCTCGTCATAATACGGGACACTCCGGGACCTACCAGCAGCCCCACTGCCGATCCGGCGCCGATACTCACCACCGGCGTCATCAGAATATCGATCTTCGTTCTTCCCGCGACCAGATGTCCCGCTTCAATACCGATATATGCCGCCAAAAATGCACCCAGCGGCTCTCCGGGACCCTTAAAATGCATCACACCATCTACAAATACCGTCCCCGCCATGAGCTGACTGGCAAAAGCACCGACCATACCCGCCGTCGCTGCAGATACTGTCACCAGCTGTCGCTCCTGAAACTTGCTCGCAACACCCACACCAATACCGGCACCGGTCAGCGCGGAGGCCACACGACCGATCAGCACGATCTGATCTCCCAATGTCCCGCCGACAAAAGCACCAATCTGTTGTATGATCGTTCCGATAATCAGGGTGGCAAACAATCCCTGCGCCATGCCGCTCAATCCGTCAATAAAAATCCGATCCAACAAATACTTTAATTTCTTCATCCCCACGCCTCGCTGTCTATTCATGTGTCTTGTCACCCAAGCACTGGTCACATCATACTACAATTATTCATGAAAATCAAGAAGGAATCCGTGCTCCTTCAGTTTTTGCTCCACTGCGTCCAAAATTGCTTCATCCGACGCCTCCACCGTATGATAATGGATGCCGTCTGACAGTTCCTTTAACGGTTTATCCTTACCGGAATCCATTTTTTTCAAAAATTCATCCGCATCTTTACGGGATGTGATGATCAGATCTACCGATATCTGACCGTAGACGTCATGCTCGATCACGACGTCCCTCAGCTGCGCGCCGCAATCTACGATCAGGTACAGCTCCTCTTTTGTCTCATCATCCTTATGGCACACCGCAAATGTCCGTTTGTACCTTCCCGATTCCTGCGCCTCATAGAGCATATATCCTTTATTCGTAGACAAAATATTCTTGTCTGTCGCCCGAAGCAGCGCAATATCCTGAACGATCACCTGTCTGCTCACTCCGAACCGTCCGGCTAATACTGTACCGGATATCGGCTTCTTATCAGATCCAAGGATTTTTACTATTTCTCTTCTTCTTCTATCTCCGTCCATGTTCTCTCCTTTGCCCCAAGAATATCAGTGTATTATTTATGCATAGTAAAATGGCGGCTATCAACATACCGGATAACCGCCAGAACACATTTACATCCTTTTACTCACACAGCATTTCAGAAGCAGAATTATTCAGCAGCCTCTGTTACGCCGCCCTCGACAACCAGAGCATCTTTAAACTCCTCACCATAGGTCTCTGTCAAAGTCTCGTCATAATCCTTGTGGAAAAATTCTTCCTCACCAAGCGCCACGATCTCATCATTGATCCAGTCGAGTAAAGTCGTATTGCCCTTGGAAACTGCCGGAGCAATGGTGTCCTTGCTTCCCAGCTCCGGAATACCTACGGTATATCCCTCATACTGGTTTGCAAACGCGATGACCTCCGTATTATCGTTCGCCCATGCTACACCGTTGCCATTCTCCAGCGCATTCTTGGCATTTGCATAGGTATCATACTTCTGCAGCTTGATATCCGGATAGTTTGCGGTCAGATATGTCTCCGCGGTAGTGCCAGAGATCACGATCATGCTGTCATCCGCATTCCAATCCTCCAGACTGGTCACTACATTATCCGCCGGAGAGATGACGCCAAGAGATACATTCATATACGGAAGGGCAAAATCCACTTCCTCTGCGCGCTCCGGCGTTACGGTGAAGTTCGCCAGAATCAGATCTACCTTACCGGTCTGCAGATATTCGATACGATTAGCCGCCTCTGTAGACACATAGTCGATCTCCACGCCGAGATCCTCCGCCAGACGATTACCGAAGTAAATATCATAACCCGCATACTCGCCGTTCTCATCTACATAACCAAACGGGTTCTTGTCAGAGAAAACGCCGATATGGATCGTGCCATCCTCTTTGATCTCATCCAGAGTACGATAAACTACATCCTCTGCAGATGCTGCCGCACCAAATGCGGTCAATGCCAATGCCAGTGTCACGCCTGCAATCGTTAATTTTTTCATGTCCTTTTCCTCCTGTTATTTCTTGATATCATCAAATTCAAAAATATTCAAAAACTGTTTTGCACGCTCCGTCTTCGGATGCTCAAAGAACTCCTCCGGAGTCGTGTCCTCCACGATCTCACCCTGATCCAGAAACAGGATACGGTCGGCGATCGCTCTCGCGAACTGCATCTCGTGGGTAACGATCAGCATGGTCCTTCCCTGTTTCGCCAGATCCAAAACTACATCCAGTACCTCACGTACCATCTCGGGATCCAGCGCCGCCGTCACCTCATCAAACAGCAAAATCTCCGGGTGCATACACAATGCCCTTACGATCGCCACACGCTGCTTCTGTCCACCCGAGAGCTCTCTCGGATAACTTTCCGCGCGGTCCTTCAGCCCTACACGTTCAAGTAAGGCCAATGCCTCTTCCCGCACTTCGTTCTTCTTTCTTCCCTGTACCTTGCAGGGAGCAAGAAGGATATTGTCCAATACCGTCAAGTGCGGAAACAGCTCATAGCTCTGGAATACCATACCGATCCTCTGACGCAGCTGTGTCAGATTCCTGCTGCTCCGCTCGATTCTCTGATCTCCGAGACGGATCTCTCCTCCCTGAATCGGCTCCAGCGCATTAATACATCGAAGCAGCGTACTCTTGCCGCAGCCACTCGGACCGATGACCACGATCACCTC
The DNA here is from genome assembly GCA_030526715.1 of Eubacteriales bacterium. Lineage (GTDB taxonomy): Bacteria > Bacillota > Clostridia > Lachnospirales > Lachnospiraceae > Marvinbryantia. The sequence goes on along the minus strand of JAUNCG010000059.1, from coordinate 3,025 downwards.
ACCCTTATGAACCGTGAAGCTGATATCCTTCAGGACATCCTGTTCATCGTTATACCCCTTTTTCAAATGTTCTATAAAAAGCAGTTCCTCAGCCATGCAAGATCACCTCCACTTCTTTTCCAGATATTTTGCCAGCAGACTGATCGGCCAGCAGGCAATAAAATACATCATAAAAATCACAAGATAGATTCCAAATGCAGCATTCGGGCTGGCCATACGGTTCGCCTCTATGATCTGCTGCGCCACCTTGAGCACCTCAACCACGCCGATCATGAGAATCAACGTCGTGGTCTTGATCATACGGGTGATCAGATTGATGGACAGCGGAATCAGCTGCCGCACCGTCTGCGGTATAATGATATACCAGTAGGTCTGCACCTTATTCAGCGCCAGTGCCTCGGCGCTCTCATACTGATGCTTCGGTATGGAGAGCAGCGCCCCTCTCACCAGATCACTCATCTCGGCCGTTCCCCACAGGGTAAATACGATGATGGATGCCATCTCACCGGAGAGATCCCAGCCAAAGGCTCTGGTCGTTCCGAAATAAACCAGAAACAGCAGCACCATCTGCGGCATGATGCGGATAAACTCCAGATAAATACGCAGTATCGTCTTCACTACCGGATTTTTCCAAGTCATCAGAGCGCCAAGCAAAATCCCCAGCGGAATGCTGATAGCCACCGCGATCAGACTGATCCTGAGCGCCACCCAGAGACCTCCCAGCAGACGGATCATATTCTTTCCTTTTAACAGTACCTCAAGCCCCAAATCCGGCATAACGCAGCCTCCTCTCCAGCAGACTGCCCAGAATTGACACCGGAAGCAGAATGATCAGATAAAATACCACCAGAAGGAACAGTGCTTCCGTCGTCTTATAATACAGACCGATCAGATCCTTCGCCGTAAACATCAGATCCATCAGACTCACGGCACTGAATACACTGGTCTCCTTCAGGAGAAAGATCACATTGGCCACGAAGGCCGGTACACTCACGGACACTGCCTGAGGCAGAATCACATAGCGCAATACCTGATAACGGTTCATCCCAAGACTGTATGCACTCTCACTCTGGATCGTCGCCACCGACTCCAGACCGCTTCGAAACGCCTCCGCCATGTAGCTTCCGCCCAGAAATGCAAGTCCCGCGATACCGCAGCCTGCCGGAGTAGTCCGGATACCGATCTTCGGCAGACCATAATAGATAAAAAATAGTTGTACCAAAAGCGGTGTGTTACGGCTCAATTCAATGTACGCGCTGACAATCCTCTTCGCCACAGGTACTTTCTCATATTGTATAACGGCACACACCAGTCCAATCAATATTGAGAGGACGATTCCCGCAGCTCCCAGTCGCACTGTGAGCCATGCGGCTTCCCGATACATTGGAAGATAGCTAGCAATTACTTCCCAGTTCAGAACAGCCGCCTCCTTTCCTGTTAGTTATTACTTTTTATTATATCAGAACGTGTCAAGGACGTCTCCCTGTTCCGCTCGAATATAAATCACTGTTCACGAAGCCTCCGACAGATGCCGCGATTTGTCACATTCGCATGTAAAAACCACGGAGTTTCATCAACCGGCCTCGTGGTCGGAGCATCAGATCGCTGCAAATCCCCGTTCAAGATCCGCGATGATATCATCAATATGCTCCGTACCGATCGACAGACGGATCGTATTCTGATGGATTCCCTGATCCTCGAGTTCGGCATCCGTCAGCTGAGAGTGGGTCGTGGTGGCCGGATGGATCACCAGACTCTTCACATCCGCTACATTTGCCAGCAAGGAGAAAATCTTCAGATTGTCGATAAACTTATGAGCCTCAGCCTGACCACCCTTGATCTCAAAGGTAAAGATCGAAGCACCACCGTTCGGGAAATACTTCTCATACAGCGCATGATCCGGATGATTCGGCAGAGACGGATGATTCACATGCTCTACCTTCGGATGATTTGTCAGGAACTCTACCACCTTCTTGGTATTCTCCACATGACGTTCCAGACGAAGAGACAGCGTCTCCACACCCTGAAGAAGCAAAAATGCATTAAACGGAGAGATGGCAGCTCCCATATCACGAAGCAGGATCGCACGTACATATGTCACAAATGCTGCCGGACCGGCCGCAGCCACAAAGGAAACTCCATGATAGCTCGGATTCGCCTCTGCGATCGCCGGGTACTTTCCGCTCGCCTTCCAGTCGAACTTGCCGGAATCTACGATAATTCCTCCGAGCGTTGTTCCGTGTCCGCCGATGAACTTGGTCGCGGAATGAACCACGATGTCAGCGCCGTGCTCGATCGGACGGATCAGATACGGTGTACCGAAGGTATTGTCGATCACCAGCGGGAGACCATGCTTGTGCGCGATCTCTGCAATCGCATCAATATCCGGGATATCGCTGTTCGGATTGCCGAGCGTCTCAAGATAGATCGCTCTGGTGTCCTCCTGAATGGCATCCTCGACCTCTTTCAGATTATGTGCATCCACAAATGTGGTCTTCACGCCAAAGTGTGTCAGCGTATGCTCCAGCAGATTGTAGCTTCCGCCATAGATCGTCTTCTGCGCTACGATATGTCCGCCGTCTGCCGCCAGCGCTTCGATCGTATAAGTGATTGCTGCTGCTCCGGATGCCGTAGCCAGCGCTGCCACACCACCCTCAAGAGCCGCAATTCTCTTCTCAAGCACATCCTGCGTCGAGTTGGTCAGACGTCCGTAAATATTGCCTGCATCCGCAAGACCAAAGCGAGCTGCCGCGTGTGCGGAATTTTTAAATACATAAGAGGTCGTCTGATAAATCGGAACGGCTCTTGCGTCACTGGCCGGATCCGGCTCTTCCTGTCCTACATGAAGCTGCAATGTCTCAAATCTGTAATCACTCATATTCCTGTTCTCCTCTTCTAATGATATTTTTGTAAAGTCTCGTCCGCGACGCATCTCCTCCGGCTCTCTGTATAGATATTATGATCTGAGCTTATTTCTATACACGAAAAAACCCGGAAGCTTTTACTCCCGGGCAAATGGTGATAC
>JAUNCG010000124.1 GCA_030526715.1 Eubacteriales bacterium | reverse complement strand
TGACAATATGATATTCTTCGCCAAACATCAGAAGACCGGCTGCTGTTGGATGAAGCTGACCATCTTTTTCAGAGATCGCAGCTGCACCAACTTGATCAAGGTACTCCTCGTAAGGAAGCTTTATCCACGGATGTCCCGGACGATATGCAGTGTGACGATTCCTATATCCCTCAACACTTTCTCTACTGATATAACTCAGTGGAACGTTATCGAGAACTTTCATATCCATAGTCGCTTCAGGTTCATCTCGCAACATTGCACGAACTTCACTCGTCGAACAGCGATAATCGCCTTCCCAGTTTCTACGGAATGATCCATTCATAATATCATTATTGATATAAATAGGTTTCTGCTCGCGCTTTGCTGCTGGTATTTCAATAACCATGATCACTTCTCCTGATTCATCGGCCGTATAGATTTTTACGTTCCGATCTGTCAGAATATTTAGGCTCACTTTCTGCTTATTATTGATTGTATCCCAAAACTCTTTCAAGAGTTTTCGTTCATTTGTCAGTCCAGTTCTGTGCCAAGAACCATCTTTTCTTTCAGAGACACCGAGAATAATTACTCCACCATAGCAATTTGCAAAAGAAGAGTAAGTTTCCCATAAGCTATAAGGAAGACCGCCTTTTGCTTTCTTAACTTCTCGGCGATTATCTTCTTTATACTGATCAAACTCAGCCAAATTAAAATCCAAGGAAATCACCTCCAGTTATTCGTTATCTTCTAGTTCTTCATCTGTTAGTTCAATCACATCTATGATCTCACAATGAAGAGGATCGCAGATCTTAGCTAATGTATCCATACTAATACCTTTATTCTGATTCTATAAAAGCTTATCATAATTCTTGTGTTTTAGCAATTTTTAGATATGCACAACTTTCAAAAATGCCAAAAATACAAGGAGTCTTAATCTTTTTTCAACTGAAAATTTTCAGAAAGTTTCCCAAGCCTGAGCGCAGATTTCCATGAAATCAAAAAGCAGCTAGCTAAAGGTATCCAGCATAAAGACGGCAGATCCAATCAAATAGAAATAAAGCTACATTCTATAAAATAATTGTGGTAAGATATAAGAAGTATAAAAAAGGCGGGATCAAATCATATGGAAACAAGAAGAATACTGGGATTTCAGATAGAAACATCTAAGAAAAAAGCAATCGGAGAATTATGTAAAAAACTCGGAATTACATTTCGAGAGGTTTTTCCGGGGGAATACGGCAAGACCATCGGAGCGCTGGCGCATATACAGGGGATTCCGGCGATTCCTCCCAAGAATGGAGCGATGCCAGAAGCCGGTCAGACGATGGGAGTCCAAAATTCTCGGGTCGGAGAGATGCTGGTATTCTCGGGTCTGGACGGTCATCTAATGGATCAATTTCTGGCGGGTTATCGGGAAGCAGGCATTGTACCGATTCCGCATAAGGCAGCAGTCACGATGCACAATGTTTTCTGGACGCCGTTCATGTTGTATGCGGAGTTGGTGAAAGAGCATGCGATGATGGCTCAGAAGAGGAAAAGTGAGCGGGAGATAAAAAAAGACTCTGAGAATGACAGTTCTGCAGAACAGACGGTGAGTGTGCGTCTGCGTGACCGTCTGAAGGAATTTGAAGCGGTGATTTTTGATCTGGACGGAACGCTGGTGGATTCCATGTGGATGTGGTATGAGATCGACGTGCAGTATCTGGGACGTTTCGGACTTGAACCGCCGGAGGATGTACAGGATTGCATCGAAGGGATGAGCTTTTCTGAGACCGCGGCATATTTTAAAGAACGTTTTTCGATCCCGGACAGTCTGGAAGAGATCAAGGCAGAGTGGAACGCTATGGCGAAGGACAAGTATCGTCATGAGGTACCGTTCAAAAAAGGCGCACTTGAGTTCCTGAAATTCTGTAAAAGTAATGGGATAAAGCTCGGTGTGGCGACCAGCAATTCCAGAGAACTGGTAAACAGTGTGGCGGAAGCGCTTCCTATAAAAGAATACATGGATGATATTATTACAGCATGCGAGGTGAAGCGTGGAAAACCGGCGCCGGATGTGTATCTGGCGGAAGCTGAGAGACTTGGGGTAGATCCTGCAAAATGTCTGGTATTTGAAGATCTTGTTGCCGGCATCATGGCAGGAAAGTCAGCCGGTATGACGGTGTGCTGTATAGAAGATGACTACTCCAAAGATGCGTGGGATGAAAAAGTACGACAGGCAGATTACCACATTTGTGATTATGAGGAATTACTGGATATGGATTTGGATGGAACATGTCGCGGTAAAATGATTTTGTGGTAATTTTTAT
>JAUNCG010000013.1:46954-48807 GCA_030526715.1 Eubacteriales bacterium | reverse complement strand
TGAAAATAAAGCATTCGAGCTAAGCCAGTTTAAAAATCAACTGCAAAAGTGTGGTTATATTTAGAAGAAGCGGAAAAAACAAAAGCGACACAGGAAAAATACAGGCACGATCTGTATACGCTGCTATCATGGCTGGAGGAAAGGACGCTTTGCAAGCGGGAGCTGATCAGATGGAAGGAAGCGCTGGTGGAGCAGTATGCGCCGACGACCGTGAACGCAATGTTGGCTGCGATCAACAGCTTTTTTCGTTTTATGGGTTGGTGGGAGTTGCGGCTTCGTCCGCTGAAGCTTCAGAGAACACTGTTTTATGATGAGCAGAAGGAGTTGACCAGAGAAGAATATATTCGTCTGGTGCGGACTGCGGAGCGGATCGGAAAGAAACGGATCGCCATGGTGCTTCAGACGATCTGCGCTACTGGGATCCGTGTGTCGGAACTACGGTTCATTACCTGTGATGCTGTTTTGAAGGGGCGGGCTGAGATCCATAATAAGGGAAAGCTCCGGGTCATATTTTTGCCAAAGCAGCTCCGCAAAAAGCTGGGAAATTATATCCGCATACAAAAAATCACTGCCGGAGCAGTGTTCGTAACAAAAACAGGAAATCCGATGGATCGTTCCAATATCTGGAGAGAAATGAAAGGTCTGTGTGAAGCGGCGAATGTGGAACCGGAAAAGGTCTTCCCACATAATCTGCGGCATTTGTTTGCGCGCTGCTTTTACCGGATGGAGAAGGATCTGAGCCGTCTGGCAGATCTGCTGGGGCATTCCAGTATCAATACCACCCGGATCTACACCGCGGAAAGCGGACGGGATCATGCAGAGCTGATCGGCAGAATGGGACTTGTCATCACATAATTTCTGTTCTGTTGTAAAATGTGACAGCTTCTTATGAAAAAATCGCCAAAAAAGCTGCTCCATTCTTTCAAAAATAAAATAAATACCGTCTTGGCTGTATATAATCATAGAAGCAGCCGCCTAATATTTTGTCTAAGCCCATTTACGGGCAAAAAACGCAGATATGTATTGAAAAATGTCGAATTATGTTGTAGACTTTATGCGTTGATTTGTGTCCAAATGACTGGTCACTTTTCAGTTACAACAGAACAGAAAATTAGTTGTAGAATGTTCTTGCTTATTAGTTAAAAACGCGCATTTGCAGCGAAAGGTAAGGAGGAAGGTATTTGGAAGACTTCCTGAAGGGTGAAGATACGTATGGATAACATAAAGAAAAAAAAGAGACTCATGTCCTATCAGGGCTTCCCGTCGTTTTTGATGATCATGGCAGCGCTACTTATTCTGTTCAGTGTGCAGGCGTTAAGGAATATTCAGCAGGCACAGTTTGAGGAGCGGGTAGAGACATCGAATATCCTCATGGAGAAAATCTCTCACCACGTCAAGACTGCTGCCAATTTCAGTTGGGAGAACATACATACTGCACGAAATATTCTGACACGCTCCCAGTATGCAGATTTGCAGCAGGTACAGGATGCCCTGAATAGCCTCGACACCGAGTTTGGAAAGACCTTCTGGCTGGTAGACGAAACCAGTCAGTGTTATACCGCTACAGGGAAGGGGAATGACTGGCTGGCCAAGCAGCTGTTGATCTCAGGCAATGACGAGTTCCTATCTGAGGATATGCAGATGGTAAGTATGGAGTCACGAGCCTTTTATCTGACGCCCCTGCCCCAGCCTATTCAGGTGGAGGAGAACATCCGCTTTACCCATCTGGTGTTGGTCAATGCCATGAGCACCTTGGATGATTACTTTGACATCAGCAACTTTGCCGAGGAGGGTATCGCCTTCATCATCCGTTCCAATGGCTCGCAGGTATATCGACATAATAATAATAATAA
>JAUNCG010000013.1:9497-46944 GCA_030526715.1 Eubacteriales bacterium | reverse complement strand
TATCATACTGCCCGGCGTCTACAATCTGCTCTCCGCTCTGAAGGAGGCAGACTATCACCGTGGAGCCAGCTATGAAGCGCTCAGACAATCGATACAGAATGGAGAGAGCGATACCATCAGCATGTCCCTAAACGGTGGGAATTATTTCCTTGCCTATTATTATCTGGGGATCGACGACTGGACGACGATTCTCATGATTCCGGACGACAGTCTGGGACTGGGTTCGAAAAGTCTGGCAAGGGTTCTGACCACAAATCTTGTTTGCATCTTCCTTGGGATGCTCGCGTTTATATTGTGTCTGCTCATGTGGTTTTTCATGCGAAACCGGAGGACGCAGCGGAAAATCAATGAACAGCTGAAAAAGGCAGCAGAGGCGGAAAAGGCGGCGAATCTTGCCAAGACCAACTTCCTCTCCTCCATGTCCCATGACATTCGTACTCCCTTGAACGCCATCGTGGGTATTCTCACCCTGGCGAAGCGACGTCCGGAGGATAATGCCTATCTCAGGGAATCAATGAATAAGATCGGGACGGCTGCGAATCAGCTATTGACCCTCATTAACGATATTCTGGATATTTCCAAAATTGAATCCGGCGAGGTGCAGCTGAATCCGGAACCTTTCTCCGTCAGGGAATTTGTGAACCGCATTATGTCCATTGTCACCCCGAGCATGGAGGAAAAGCATCACACCTTTACGGTGGAGGTTCACGACATTGCACACGATCGGCTGAATGGAGACCGCTTGCGACTGAGCCAGATATATCTGAATCTGCTGTCCAATGCAGTGAAATATACCGATTCACAGGGAGAAATCCATGCGGAGGTCTATGAGCAGTCGGTGTCCGGACATCCGGATCAGACCTGCCTTGTTCTGTCGGTACGGGATAACGGTGTGGGTATGACGGAGGACTTCCAGAAACGGATGTATCAGTCCTTTTCGCGGGAAACAGATAGCCGTACTAACAAGATTCAGGGATCCGGACTGGGGCTTGCGATCTGTAAGCAGATCGTGGAGCTGATGGGCGGTGAGATCCTTTGCGACAGTCAGGAGGGGAAGGGAACTACCTTTACGGTAATGTTACCTATCACGGCGTTGCCGGATGCAGAAGTGACGGAAACAGAGTTCACAGAGGTGGATACTTCCATCTTAAAGGGAATGCATTTACTGGTGGCAGAGGACAATAATGTGAACTGGCGGATCGTCAGAGACCTCCTAGAGGATGAAGAGATCACGGCAGAGAGAGCGGAGAATGGTCAGGAGTGCCTGAACCTGCTGGAGAAGGCGGAGGAAAATCACTTTGACGCCATCCTCATGGACGTGGAAATGCCCGTGATGAACGGAAAAGAGGCCACTGAGCATATCCGAGCCTCTCAGGTTCCATGGATTCGCGATATTCCGATTTTTGCCACTACGGCTAATGCCTTTGCCGAGGATGTGAAGTCCTGTCTGGACGCGGGCATGAATGATCATGTTTCTAAGCCCATTGATATCGAGACGCTACTGAAAAAGCTGGCGCTCATCAGGGAAAGAATAAAAAAATAACACTTGGAGGAAATTATTTACATGAGTACAAGCAAAAAACGTAATGCACTTTGGCGGCTCCTGTCATTTCTGGTGGCAGCGGCGCTTCTTGCCGGTTGCTTAGCCGGCTGCGGATCTTTAAAAAAAGAGGATGATGTCGTGACGATCTGGTCCGGCAGCAAAAACGCGGCCATAATCGCCCGGGTCATTCAGGATCAGTTCCCTGATATGAAGCTGGATATCCGGTATTATGCCGGTGGCGACACCACGAACTTTCTGAAAAATGAGCTGGTTCATGGCAATGGCTCCGATATCTTCCTGTTCGCCAGCAAAATCGAAAATAATCTGGCAAGGGAATGGCTGTTGGACTTGTCCGGCTATAGCTTTATGGGTAATATTGAAAGCAGTATGCTGAATATGTTTGATGTGGACGGAGAAATCTATCAGATGTCGTCCGCCGTAAACAGCAGAATGATTATTTATAACAAAACCTTATTTGATATGAATGGCTGGAAGGTGCCGGAGAATTTTGGCGAGTTGGTGGATGTGTGTCGTCAGATCCGCGAGGAACAGCCGGATATCGTTCCTATCGGTATGGGCTATGCTACGGATGCGCTTCCCTTTTTGGTCATGACCAGTTTTGCGCAGGCGGGATTTATGGGCACGCTGGACGGTATGCGCTGGGAGGAGCAGTACCTCGCAGGCAATGCCTCCATCCGGGAAGGCTTTGCTGAGGGTATGGAGCAGTTTGCCCGCCTGATAGATGTCGGTGCTTTCCAGCATGAAGGAGGATATGAAGGACTGTGGGGACCGGGTTGGGAGTACCTTGGCAACCGCAAAATGGCGATGGGCATCATTACCGGCGACTATGACGGTGCGGATCGTTTCCTGCGCCACGATCCTTCTTTAAGCGATGGCTACGGCGAATACAGAACGGACGATTTTCAGGTGCTCCCTTTCTTCGGATCGAAGGACGGCAACAAGGCGCTTACCTTGGGGCTAGGAATGACTTTCGGTCTGAACAAGCGTCTGAAAGAGAAGGGCAACGAGAAGAAGCTGGAAAGCGCACTGAAAATCATGGATTATCTCACCAGCAGCGAGGGTCAGGCATCCGCTAAGCTCTCGGATGCCCAGATTGTGATGTCTAAGGATGGGGCGAAGAATGCGCCCGACTATCTGAAGAAATGGTGGGATCCTAAGGCGAATGTCACAAAGGCTATCTATATTTATTCCGGTTATGAGGATATATTCACGGAATCCGGAAAATTGATTGTGGATGCTATCGATGCCGGCAATGCCGATGGTCTGGTAGAGCGGTTTGTAGAGACAGCAGACAGGCTCCATCAGGAGGCGCTTAACAATGATACCAGTACTGATTCTGTCGGAGAGCTTTCCGAGGATCTGGATACCGACCAGACCGCACAGCTCTACCGGAACATTATGCAGGACGCTGTGGCTGCCCGGAATCTGGCAGATTTCACACTGACCACTCACAATGCCACCGATGCACGGGGCAATTTCTTTACGGTATTTGGCTTCGGCGGCAAGCTTTATAAGGGGGCTGTCAATGCTTCGAATTTAAATATCCCTATGGGCGAGCTGAGCAGCAGCATTGGCGTTGTTTCCCTTACGGGAGCAGAGGTAAAGGATATTCTGAACGATGGTCTGGTATTTAGTTCAGAGGTTGACAATGTGGAGATGGCGCTGCCCTACGGCTGGTCCGGTCTGGATGTGACGCTGACGAAGGACGGAAAGGTAGAGAGCGCGAAGCTGAATGGGGAAGAGCTGAAGGATGACGCGGTCTACAAGGTAGCGATGATCGTTAGAAATTATCCGGATTCCTTCGCGGAAGCTCACGAGATCACGGACACGGAGATCAAGATCACCTCTCTGTTAGAGCCGTATTTCCGTGCCAACAGTCCGGTGAAGGCTCCGGAGGTCTACCGCAGCACCAGTATCCAGTTGGCGAGTCAGTCAAAATAGTAGCTTAATCGGTAAAGTATCGATCCATTTGAGGGAGACAGGCGTTTCAGCTTCTGTCTCCCTTATAAGTTGTCATCTTTGGCGCAGAGTTGATGGGAAAATGTAAAAATATAGTTGTTGAGTTTGAAAATTCATGATAGCATAGGTTGTGTAATTTATGTCAGAAAGAGGACGTCAGTTTATGAATGATATCGAGTGGAATCAGAAAATTACGGAGCAGAGACATGTGGACGATCTGCAGACTGCCGTATTGCACTGTCTTTCCGATAATTATGTGGTGGTATATGTTATCCGTCTGGAGGACAACAGCTTTGCGTCAATATCCAGTATTGAGAAGGTGGATCATGTGGTGAGCCGTTTTCAAAATGCACAGGCAGCTATGGATAAGGTGGTGGATCAGGTGGTTCGTCCGAAGTATCTGGAAGACATGCATGCTTTCGTAGACCTGAAGACATTACCGCGGCGGCTGAAGGACAGAAGAAGTGTGACGATGGATTATCAGGGAAGCCTGAGCGGTTGGTGCTGTGCCAGTTTCAGGCCGGTTTCCTATGATGAAAATGGAGAACTGAAGGACGTCCTTTACACTGTGGAGCATATCAATGACAGGAAGATGCCTGCGCAGATCTATCAGAAGACGCTGGAGAGCAATGCGGAGCTGATTTATTATTTTGATTTGACGGACGGGAGCGTTGGCAGAGAGTCTTCGCGTCTTGAACAGAAGCTGATCCCGGTGCCGTCCGACGTCACGCTGCCTATGCAGTACGATCAATTTGTCGAACGGTATTTTGCGGCTATTGGCTGGCAGTCGGTCAGGGATCATGACAGGATCTATACCAGAAATGAGATTCTGGATATGTATGATAAGGGAACCATGCGCTTCCGAACAGAATACTATGCCCAGACGCTTGACCGATATTATAGCAGTGAGTTTTATTTATCGAAAAACGAAGAGAATGAACACATCATCGCCATGGTCGTCCGCACCGATATTACGGAGGAATACCGCAGAGAAGAGGAGGCGAGGAATACGCTCAGCGAGATCAGGGAGAAACAAAGCCTCACACGCATGGCGCTGATGGCCTTTGCGGAAAGCTATGCGAATGTATATATTGTGGATCTGGCAAGAAATGAGGCGAGCATCGTCAAGCAGGATGGCTATCTTCCGATGCATCACGTCTATTTGAGCGATACTTCCATAATTTATGATAGTTCTATTGAGGGATATATCCGATCGCGTGTGGCAGAAGAGGATCGCGACCGGATGCGGCTGTTTGTCAGCCCAGAAAATATAAAGCAAAGCCTTGCAGAAAGAGCGGAATACAGCTTTCCCTATCATATCATGGAAAACGGGGAGATTCACGATTATGAGTGCCGCATTATCCGGACGGAACGGGAGGGCAAGATCGTTCTCGGTTTTGCGAACATCGATGCGCTGATGGTAGAGGAAAAACGTCAAAAGGAGATCTACCGGCAGGCGATGGAGGGGATGCAGAAATCTAAGATCTATCTGGACGCCATCAGCAGCTCCTACAATTATATGGTGATCTATAACCTGACGCAGGATACCTACACGATCCCGATCAACCACAATGTTATGGGGTGGGATCAGCCGGAATCCGGTCGTTATTCAGAGCTGCTCGAGGTGCGGCTCGCGTCTTTCCCGGCAGAGAGCCGAGGGTCAAAGGGAGAAATGCGCCGCATTGACCGGCAGCTGGAGCTGTATCGCAGCGGCAAGGGCTATTGGGAGGAGCAGCACCAGCTGTTTGACGCGTCAGGAGAGCTGCATTGGATACAGGAGCGCGTCGTATATACTGCCAATCCCGAAAACGGGGATGTGCTTGGGATCTCACTCTCCAGAGTGATCGACGAGGAGCGACAGAAGGAAGCGATCTCCAGCCAGATCACCGTGGCTCTGTCCAGAGATTATACGAATGTGTATCTGCTCAATCCGCGGAAGGATCAGATCACGCCGGTAGTGCTCAAGGGCTATGCGGTAGAGGGGCTGGACAGAACGCTAGGATCCGTCTCTCCTTACTGGGCGCTGGTGGAGGCCTACGCGCAGGCCAGAGTTTTTGAGGAGGATCGGGAACGCTTTTTTACTTCCCTGTCTCCGGCGGGAATCGAGAAAGCGCTGAAAGAACGGGAGGAGCATGTTTTTCCGTATCGTATCGTGGAGGATGGCGTCGTCCGGGATTATCAGGTGAAGATCATTCGGACAGAGATGCCCGGCGTCTATATTTTCGCATTCAAAAATATTGACGCTCTGTTAGTAGAAGAAAGAAAGAGACAGAAATTGTATGAGGAGGCTCTGGCGGACGCAGAAAGAGCCAACCGTGCCAAGAGAGACTTTCTCGCCCGAATGTCCCATGATATCCGTATGCCGATCAATGGCATTGTCGGTATGACGCATATTATGAAGACAGAGATGGAGAATCCGGAAAGGCTGGCGGAGGGAATCGGGCAGATCGAGCAGCTCTCCCACCAGCTGGAGCTGCTGATCAATGACGTGCTGGATATGAGCCGCATCGAGAGCGGCAAGATCGAGTTATCCCGTGAGAATTTCGATCTGAGAGAATCGCTGAGAGGCGTGCTTCCTTCGATCTACGCGCTGGCGGCAGCGAATGGCGTTGTTATAGAGGAGATGCATGTAGATATTCGCAACAAATATGTGATCGGATCGCCGTCTCATATCCAGCGCATTTGCATGAACGTGATTTCCAATGCGATTAAATATAACCGTGAAGGGGGAAGCGTTTTCTGTGAGCTCATAGAGCATCCGTTGGACGAAAAGCACAGCAGCTATGCGTTTAAGGTGACGGATACCGGCATCGGTATGTCGGAGGAATTTCAGCGTCATATTTTTGAGCCTTTCGCAAGGGAACATGAGAATCCGGAAACGGACTATAGCGGTACCGGTCTTGGAATGGCGATTACCAGAGAATTTGTGGAGATGCTGGGCGGGACCATCGAGATCGAGAGCCGACAGGGTGTGGGTACCACGGTGAGATATACATTGCCGCTGGAACTCGGAGAAGCGATCACGGGTGAGAAATATACAGCGGTATCTCTGAAGGGAAAACGGGTGCTTCTGGTGGAGGACAACAGGATGAATCTGAGGTTTGCCCGCTTCCTGCTGGAGGAAGAGCAGGCGACGGTGGACGTCGCCGGAGACGGACAGGAGGCAGTGGACATCTTTGCAGCCAGCCCGGAGGGCAGCTATGACCTGATCCTGATGGATGTGATGATGCCGGTGATGGATGGGATCGAGGCTACTGAAATTATCCGCGGTCTGCATCGCGCCGATGCCAAAACGGTTCCGATTCTGGCCATGTCGGCCAATGCCTTTGTCGAGGATGTACAGAGGTGTATGGATGCCGGTATGAACGCTCACATTGCAAAGCCGCTGGATATCGGGATTATGAAAGAAAAAATTGCAAGAAATCTGCAGTAATGTAAAGCGAAGCACGAGGAGGATACAACATTGACATTAGAAAAAGCATATGAACGCTTCGGCGGCAGATACACGGTTGTTCACCAGAGACTCAAAAAGGATGAGCGTATCATGGAATACTTGGGAGATTTTCTGGAGGATGAGGAGTTTGATAAATTGAAAAAGGCGCTGGAGAACGGGGACGACCGTACGGCCTTCCGGGCGATACATACGCTCAAAGGGATTTCCATGAATCTGGGGCTGGTGAATCTGGAAAAAATCTGTATCAGTCTGACAGAGAATCTTCGGGATAGTTCCATCAACGCCCAGACGCCGACACTTTTTGAACAGCTGGAAAAGGAATATACAGAGGTATGCACTGTCATACGCCAACTGCTGAATAACGTTGTTCAGGGTTGATTTTTTGCACTCGAATTGATAAAATTATATCAAAAACTACGTGTCAGTCCGGACTTAGTGACTACAGGTGGTTTTTTGATGTCCTGTATATATGGAAGATAGATATAAAATAGAAGAAAGCCTTGAGGTCTTAAAAGAATTTTTAGGGGGGGGGGTAAAACAGAAGATGAACTTGCCAAAAATATTGATTGTAGATGATGTACGGATGAACCGGAGAATGCTGAGCGTTATCTTCGGTTCTGAGTATGATATATTGGAAGCGAAGGACGGTGAAGAAGCACTGGCGCTTCTCGGAGAATATTGCGAGGAGCTGGCGCTGGTGCTCCTCGATCTGCATATGCCAAAGATGAACGGATTTCAGGTGCTTGAGGAGATGGTGACGCACAGCTGGAAGCCGCAGGTTCCCGTGATCGTTGTCACAGGTTCTGAGGATCTGGAGGATGAGTTGCAGATGTATCGGGCGGGAGCGGACGATATCCTGCACAAGCCGTTCGTGCCGGAGATCGTACTGCGAAAAGCGCAGAACCTTATGGAGCTGTACGCAAGTAGAAAACAGTTGAGCTATGAGCTGGGGGAACGCACGGCACAGCTGGACATTTCCAAAAAATATGATCCTCTGACGGGGTTGATGAATATGCAGAGCTTTCTGAATACAGCAGATGAGGTGCTGCAGAGCCTGACGGAGGAGGAGTGTGCTGAATACAGCTTCAGCTATGGCAATATTACCAATTTCAAATACTATAATTCTCGTTTCGGCAAGGAGCAGGGAGATAGCCTGCTTCAAAGGCTAGCAGATGTCTGCCGGGATAATCCGCAGAATATACTTAGCGCACGTTTCGGACAGGATCATCTGGTCGTACTTTCCAAAGGCCGGAATTATCGGGCGACGGTGGAGGCTGCCAATGCGGACTTTGAACGTGAATATGACGCGCTGGGGATGAAGCTGAAGGTCGGTATCTGTCCGGTGCAAAAGTCCGGGAAAAACGCCTATCTTGCCTGTGAGCTGGCGATGGAGGCATGCAATTCCATTCAGGGCACATTCCAGTGCTGCTGCGAATATGACGATGCGCTTGACCGACGCCTGACGATCAAGCAGTATGTGTTGCAGAACGTAGATGAAGCGATCAGGAACGGCTGGATCTGCGTCTACTACCAGCCTGTCATCCGCACGCTCACGGGAGCAGTCTGCGGCATGGAGGCATTGGCGCGATGGATCGATCCAATCTATGGCTTTTTGTCGCCGGCGGATTTTGTCTCGGCGCTGGAGGAGGCCGGACAGATCTACAAGATCGACCAGTATGTGATCGACCGGGTTTGCGAAATGCTCGCGTCCAACGAAGGGAGCGGCGCGGTTCCTGTTTCTGTGAACCTCTCGCGCATGGACTTTTTAAAGCTTGATATCGTGGATTATATAGAGAAGACCACGCAGAGACATGCGGTGGCCCGTGATATGCTGAATATCGAGATTACGGAATCCGCGACGATCGCGGAACAGCAGCTGGTAAACAGAAGTGTTGACCGGCTGCACCAGCTGGGATATCAGGTATGGATGGATGATTTCGGCAGCGGATATTCATCGCTGAATATCCTCAAGGAGCTGCGTTTTGATGAGATCAAGCTGGATATGGGATTTATGCGGAATTTCAATGAGAATTCCCGGAAGGTCGTCAGCTCGATCGTAGCGATGGCGAAGAAAATGGGAATGGCGACGCTGGCCGAAGGCGTAGAGACGCAGGAGCAGATGGAGTTCCTCAAGAGCATTGGCTGCGAGCGTATCCAAGGCTTTCTGTTCAGCCCGCCCCGTCCGATCCATGAGATTGACGCGCTGATCGGTACCCATAAGTGGACGTTGGAAAACCGGAAGGAGCGGGGCTACTTTGACAGGATCGGTATGCTGAATTTTGAGACAAACCGGACAATGGCGCTGACCGAGTATGATGGAGAACAGTACCGGATCCTGTATTCCAACGATCTGTTCCAAAAGGAGTGGGACAGCTTTGCGTTAGGAGATATCGAGCGCTTCTTTCAGACCGAACAGGAGGGACAAACCCCGTTTTGGCAGAAGTTGAGTTCGTTGCTTCGGAACCAGACCATCAGTGAGAAATTCTATGAAATGGAATATAATTACCGGGGAGATACCATGCGTCTGCGAAGCCGTTGTCTCAGTATTTGTGATGAGCGTGTGATCTGCGAACTGGAGATCATGAACATCACACGGTATGAAAGCATTGGAAACGGATCGTGGTATGACGTACTGTACAATCTTATGCTGAATATGTTCGATGCGGTATTTAAGGCGGATCTTACCAGAAATGAATGTACGGAGATCTACAGAAGTCCGTTCAGCCACTACAAGGAGGACAGCGAGCTTAACCGGCTTTCGTTGAAGGAGCATATCAGCTTTGCAGCACAGAATTATATTTATAAGGATGACAGAAATGCGTTCCGTGATTTTTGGGATCCGTCTACGCTGTCCCAGCGTGTGAGAGATTCCCATCGCGGCTTTATTTCCTGCTATCTTCGCACGAGGATCAGCACGGGGGCGTATATCTGGAAGTCGCATTATATCATCAATAATCCGGGAACGGAGCAATATTTTTATCTCGACAAATGGGCTCCGCTCAGCCAGCAGGGCTTTACACAGGATTTGTCGCATGCTGTCCACAGAACAGACACTCAGAGTATGGAGGCTCTGGTCTGGAGCAGTCTGGTACATTCGAAAAATATTAATATATTCTGGAAAGACCGGAATCGCCGTTTTACAGGTGCAAATCAGAGCTTTCTGGACACCTATGGCTTTGCGTCACTTGATGAGATTCTTGGCAAAACAGACGAGGATATGGGATGGCATACGGATAACGAGCCGTTTTACAGTGATGAGGAAGAGGTGATCAGCAGAGGTGGCAGGATGATGAACCGTCTCGGTAAGTGCATTATCCGCGGAGTACAGCATGATATCATGGCGTCCAAGGAACCGATTTATCAGGACGGGGAAATCGTCGGCCTCTGGGGATGCTTTACGGTACTGGAGGATATCGTCGATGAAATCGGACAGACGGTGTCTCTCAGCGTGAAGGATCCCAGTACGGGTATGCTCTCGGCAAAAGCGATCATTCCGGCGGCGTTGGACTATGTGGAGGGCTACCATTTCCGGGGAGAAAATTTTGCGATCCTGACACTGCGCTCTCCACGGTACAAAAAGGGGGTTGCCACCTATGGACAGAAGGTGATCAACCATGTGCTTGCCCGGATGGCGGATGTGATCAGAAAGTATATTTCCGTGCGCGGAGTCTGCGGAAGTATATATGGAGGCATGTTTGTCATTTATCTGAAATATAGTGACAGATCCGAGGTCGAAGAGCTGCGTGCACGCATTCAGGAGGAGATCGCCGATATTCGCGAGGTGAACGGTTTTCCGGTTACCATTCTTCCGGAGACGAATTTGTTCTTCTCCGATGATGCGAAGAATGTGGATGAGCTCATCCAGTATACGATGATGATGTCGGCGTTCTGTAACCCGGAGGAGCTGTTAGAAAAATACCGCAATCAGGAGATGATCAGGAATATTCTGGATCGGCTGCCCTGCTCGATTGCGGTGTTCCACCGCAGTCCGGACGGAACACTGACACGCCAGTATATCAGCGAATACGCAAAGGTATTCACGGGAAAGAATGATCGGCATGACGCGGATGAATCCGAGATCATGCATATCGTACATAAAGACGACCTGCCATGGGTGTCCAAGCGGGTTGCGGAAACCATGCGCGCCAATGAGGGGATGGATGAGGTCTATCGTGTGGTCAGCGAGCAGGGAAAGATTTCATGGGTTCGTCATATCTCCACCGCGGAGCCGCAGCCGGATGGCGGCTGCAACTTTTATGCGGTCTATACGGATGTGACGGCAGAGAAGAACTTAGAAGAAGAGCAGAGACAGATTCAGGAGTAAACGGAGGTTAAAACTGTGGTTGCAGAAGGACATTATAATATTTATTTTGATATCTGTGCTGTGATCCTGACAGTCATATTTATATTTTTTTATACGATGCAGGGAAGCTCCTTTGAGAAAAAGGAGCGAGTCATTCTCTGGCTGATGAGTATGCTGGGTGTGACGGCTGCGGCAGAAGCGGTTTTTATCGGAATGCTGAACAAGAACCGCATTGCGTTCATCCAACCGGTCGCCAGCTTCGCAAGGATGCTGGCTCTGGGCTGTCACAATGTGGTGCCATATCTTCTCGCAGTGTATATAGCGTATTTTGTCGGCGCATACCGACGTTATTCTGAGAAAAAACACCGACTGTTTGCCGCGCCCATGGCGGCGGCCATAGCGCTCCTGCTGATCCCGCCGACCAGACAGTTGATCTACCGGATCGAACCGGACGGAGTTTATACGACCGGGTGGTTGTACATCTATCTGTTTGTACAGACGTTTTTTTACATGGTCAGCTGTATTTATTTTATTTTTGCTTATCGGAAGGAGATTGGAAGGAGAGGCTTCCATGCCGCAGTGATCTCGCAGGTGCTTACCGTTGCTACTATTTTTGTGGATTTGATCATACCGCAATATAAGACGACGAACTTTTTCCAGCTTGTCGTTTGTGTTGGCGTGGTCATTACATTTGAACTTAAAAATAAAAGTCTTCAGGCCATGAGCTATTCCGAGGCCATGGAGCAGGCCTATGCGGAAGCAAAACGGGCCAATATTGCGAAAACAGACTTCCTTTCCCGTATGTCACATGATATCCGTACTCCTATCAACGGCATTGTGGGTATGACCCATATTATGGAAAAGGAAATGAAGAATGAGGAAAAAGTCAGGGACAGCCTGAATAATATAAAGATTCTGACCGGACAGCTGGAGATGCTCATCAATGACGTGTTGGAGATGAGCCGGATCGAAAGCGGCAGGATGCATCTGAGTCATGAGGCCTTCGATCTGTGTGCAAGGATCGAAGTGCTCCGCCCTGCAATTCAGGTTCTGGCGGATGGCAGAGGCGTGTATTTAGAGGAAACACAGTATGAGCTTACACACAGCGTGGTCGTGAGCTCTCCCATTCATATGCAGCGGGTCATCAGCAATATCCTGACGAATGCCGTCAAATATAACCGTTCCGGCGGTACGGTGGAATGCCGGGTCTCGGAGCGTCCGGTCGATGACGGACACAGCAGCTACGAGCTGAAGATCCGGGATACGGGGATCGGCATGTCGCAGGAATTCCTCGCACATATATTTGAACCCTTCAGCAGAGAACGTGAGACACCGGATACTACATACTCGGGAACCGGGCTTGGTATGGCGATCACGGGGGAACTGGTACATATGATGGGCGGAACCATCCATATTGAGAGTGAGCCGGACGTGGGCACGACCGTTACCGTGCAGCTTCCGCTTGAGATCGCCAAAGAGCTCCCGCAGGAGGATGAGGCGCAGACGATGGAGAGCTTGGCGGGCAAACGCATTTTGCTGGTTGAGGATAATAAGATGAATCTCAAGATCGCAAAATATCTTCTGGAGGAAGAGCATGCGCTGGTGGATACGGCGCAAAATGGCCGCGAGGCGGTGGAAAGATTCACAGCCGGACAGCCGGGAACCTACCATCTGATCCTTATGGATGTGCAGATGCCCGTGATGAATGGGCTGGAGGCCACGCAGACAATCCGCGGTATGGAACGCCCGGATGCACAGACGATACCGATTCTGGCCATGACGGCCAATGCGTTTCAGGAGGATGTCCTGAGATGTAAGGAGGCGGGAATGAACGAGCATATCGCAAAGCCGCTGGATATTGAAAGGGCAATGGGAATGATCGCAAGATATATCAGGGAGAATGCGCAGGAGATGGAGAACTGTTGAAAGGGAGGAGAGTCCTAAATGATCGATAAGTCGTCCGGTACGTATGTAATTGATTCGGAATATAATATTATAACCTATAATGCCACGGCGATGGAGTTGTATCCGCAGCTCGCCAAAGGAGAAAAATGCTACAAATGTCTGATGGATCGGGAGGCGCCCTGCGAGGTGTGTCCGGTATTAAATCATGTACAGGGACCAAAAACATACTTTGATCCGATTCGAAAGATATATGAAACCGTGGATTCTGTAGAACTGCTTCTGGAGGATGGAACGACAGGACACGCGCTGGTCTTCTCCACCGTTGGCGAGCGGGAGCAGATATCCAAACGACTTCCGCAAAATGAGGAGGAGTTAAATTCCCTGTTCGATAAGCTGTACTGGGATACTCTGACAGAGGGCTACAATAGGGAAGGCTTTATTCGGGAAGCGGAGAAGATCCTGAAGGAGTCCGGAAAAACGGAAGAATATGCGGTGCTGTTTTTTGATCCGCAGAAATTTAAGGCGGTGAACGCGCGTTTCGGCACGGAGATCGGGGATATGTTCCTGAAATGGCTGTTCCTGCATATCAAGAACAGTGAGCTTCAGCCGCTGCTCTCCGCAAGAATCGAAGCGGATCACATTGCCTGCCTGATCCCGAGAAGCGCGCTTTCTCTGGAGGAGCTGGAAAAGCTGCTGTTTGTAGAATGGGAATTTAACAATCAGATGGTGCGGATTCATTTGCGGTGCGGTATCTATCTGGTCGATTCCTTTGATGAAACTCCGGTCTCTATTATGCTGGATCGGTCAAGGATTGCGAAACAGTTTTCCAACGCAGATCATTCGCTGGCGTATGCTGTGTTTGATAACGCAATGCAGAACGATTACCTGAGTGAGGCGGAGATCGTCTCGGATTTTCAGGAAAGTCTCAGAGAAAAGCAGTTTGAGGTGTACTACCAGCCGGTGGTATCTGTGGAAAACGGAGACGTTGTTTCGGCGGAAGCGCTTGTGCGATGGAATCATCCGGTATTCGGCTTCCTTTCACCTGAGAAATTTATTCCGATACTGGAGAAAAACGGGTTCATCACACAGCTTGACCGCTACGTTTTTGAGACGGTTAATGAATTTGCGAAAAGAAGAAGACAGGAGGCCAAGGAGGAGCTGCCGATATCCGTCAATCTTTCATGGCAGGATTTTTATGACGACAGCATGATGAACGAGATGCTCGTGTGTCTGAGCAGCGACAACTGTCCGCAGGGCAGTATACTCTGTGAGCTCACCGAGACCTCCATAGCGCTTATGGAGCAGAATTGCATCTATCTTCTTGAACAGTTTCGGAAATGTGGGGCAAGGATCCTGCTGGATGATTTCGGAAGCGGATACTCTTCTTTTGGAATGATACGAAACTATGAATTCGACCTTCTGAAGATCGACAGAGGATTTATCTGCCAGATTCCTGAGAATCCTAAGGTACAGGACATCGTGGCTACGATCATCGAGATGAGCCATAAGATCGGTATGAAGGTGGTGGCGGAGGGCGTGGAGCTTCAGCGGGAGGTGGATATCCTCCGGAAATATGGCTGTGATTATATTCAGGGATATTTCTACTCCAGACCGCTGCCGGAAGGTGAATTTACAGAATTTCTGAATACGCAAAAAGAAAATACAAAGAAAAAGGATGACTTGGCGTCTGCACAGGCGCATGGCGGAGATACGGTGCGTTTACCGCATTCGTCTGCGCAGCAGCAGGAAACACAGGTCGTGAATGAAAAGCTCCTCGCGGAGATTCTGGATCATTCCGGACAGTTTATCCAGATCTGCCATCCGGAGGATTACACCATGGTTTATGCCAATCAGGTGACCCGCATGATTTCTGTTGATCCGGAAAAGTCGTATTTTGGAGAAAAGTGTTATCAGTATATGCTGGGGCTGGACACGCCGTGCGGCCATTGCCCGATGCAGCAGATGGGAGATGCGCAGGAGAAGGAGATCGAGGTGGACGATGGGGAACACTGCTTTGCGTTGAAGGCCAGATATATGGACTGGCAGGGCAGACGGATCTTTATGGAATACGGCCGCGATATCACCGAAATCAAACGTGCGCAAAAAAGATACGATTCTCAGATCAGCTCTATCCTGAAATCAATACCGGAAGAACAGGGCGTTTTTCATGTGGATGTCACTGCGGATCTGTGGTTCAGCTCGGGAGGAAACGCTCAGAATGCGAGAATGCTTCAGGATATCCGGGATGTGGATACGCTCATCCGAAGGATCAGTTCCTTTGTTCCGGATCAGGAAGGGAAGGAACGGTTCTTTAAGACCTTCTGCAGAGCTGCGATGCTGCAGGCGTACGATCAGGGACACCGGGAGATCCGGCTGGATACGCTGTCCTACTATGACGACGGATCGATCCGGTGGAGCCGTATTACGGCGAAGCTGATCTTCAATCCGGAGTCAAGGCATCTGGAGAGCGTCATTTACGGTATCGATATTTCGAAGGAAAAGGAGCGGGAAAAGGCGGTTCAGAGGGTCGAAGAGCAGCTTACAAAGGCGGAGCATGAAAAGAGAATCGATTTCCTCACCGGTCTGCACAACAGACTGGATCTCTTTGATATGCTCAAAGACGCCCTTTCCGGGAAACTGCCCGAGATCCGGGCAATGTATATGATCGATATTGACAATTTTAAGGAATTGAACGATACCTATGGTCATCTGGTCGGCGACGAGTGCCTGAGGCAGATCGGCGCGGTTCTGAAGAAGTATGAACAGGAGCATGATATGGTATTCTGCCGGTACGGCGGGGAGGAATTTCTCGGGCTCGGATTTGATACGGAGGCGTCTGCCGCGGTCATTGCTGCCGAGATCCTTACGCTCATCAACACGCTTTCTATTACGATGGATAACCAAGGGATCGCGCAGATCACGGCAAGCATCGGCTATACATTGCAGAACACCCGGTATGAGAAGATGATCGATCTGGCCGACAAGGCGATGTACCGCGCCAAAAGGCTCGGGAAGAATCGGGTAGTGTGTTACGATAAATAAAGCCGGAAGTATAGGGGAAACAGAGAAAACAGGAATGGGGAGGACAGGTATTTCCATGGGAAACACAAGTTTGAAAGAAATTTATATACAGCTGGAGGGGCATTATGAGAAGATGCTCAAAAGATTGCGCAGGGAGACCGTGATCCGGGAATTTTTGGAAGATTTTTTGGAGGATGAGGAATTCTGCAAGTTGGAAAAAGCGATGGAAATGCAGGATGATGCCGCGGCCTTTCAGGCGGCGCATGCGTTGAAGGGCATTACCGCCAACATGGAATTCGGATTCTTTGCACATTCGGTGTCGGCGTTAACGGAGTCCTTGCGGTATGGGCGCACGCCGGAGACGGAGGAGCTCTACGAGACCGTCAAGAGGGATTATTACCGGACGCTGCGTATTATCAAAGGAGAGGACGAGGAGTCACGGACTTTGAGGTATACGCATGATTAAAAAAGAAAACATGGGCGCGACGTCCGCATCGGTAAATGAGAAAAGGATGCAGGAGGAAACGTTGACAGAGCTGGAAAAGAACAGCATTTATCTCGGCGCTACGACGGCATTTGCCCGTAATTATATGATCGTATTTTTAGTCACACTCAGTAAGAATACGGCGCAGTTCGTGAAAAAAGAGGGGTATTTGCCGGAGAGCCTCCGGATTTCAAAGGATAATACCATACCCTATGAAGCGTCCGCCAAGCTTTATGTAGAGAGCCGCGTGTATGAAAAAGACCGGGAAAGAGTGGAGGAATTCCTTGCGATTGAAAATGTTGAGAGATCCATGGCAAGCAAGGATGAGATCAGTATTTGTTATCGCGTGACAGCGGACGAAGGACTGCTGGAATTTCAGGCAAAGATCATAAAGAGTGAGCAGGAGGATACCTATATCCTCGGCTTCCAGAACATAGAGAACGAGAAGAATACGGTTTATGATGAGCTTACCGGGATCTTTAATAAGCAGTATTTTTATGAATACACAAACAGACTCCTTTACAAGGCAGAGGAGAAAGGTCAGGTCTCAGAGTATTCGGTGCTGTTTAATAATATAAAAAATTTTAAGTATTATAATATGAAGTATGGTCATCAGGCAGGCGATATGCTGCTTCAGCATGTGGCAAAATCGATCGAATCGGTTGGAAGCGACCTGATGGTGGCGAGATTTGGCGATGATCATTTTATCTCTATCTCCAAGGATCCCATGGTTGTGGAGACGGTCAGGAACGGAAACCATATGTTTGACGAGGAATTTGAGCCGTTCGGAATCAAATTAAAGACCGGTATCTATCAGCTGAGAACGGGAGACGCGAGTGTGGAAACGGCCGGGGAGCTGGCAAAGTTTGCATGTGATTCTATCATGGAAACGTCGGATTCAGTCGCGTTGTATGATGAAAAGCTCGAGAAGCAGCTGGAACGGAACAATCATATTGAAAAGAATTTTGAAGAGGCGCTGAGAAATGGTCATATTAAGGTCTATTATCAGCCGGTGATCCGGACCTTGAACGGACAGTTCTGCGGAGCAGAGGCGCTGGCACGCTGGAGCGATCCGGAACTGGGGCTGCTGTCCCCGGGAGACTTTATTCCGGTATTGGAGCAGAAGCAGCTGATTACCAGATTTGACCTGTATATATTGCGGCAGATCTGCAGAGATATCAGGGAGGGGATACGCAACAGGGATTTTCCGGTGCCTGTTTCGCTGAATCTGTCGAAGGCGGATTTTGTAAAAGGAGATATTTTTGAGACGATAGATCAAATCGTACTGGGATATAAGGTTCCGCGTGATCTGATCCGAATCGAGATCACGGAATCTGTTGTCGTTACCGATCCGAGACATATGAAGCGGGTGATCGCACAGTTCCATGAGACCGGATATCAGGTCTGGATGGATGATTTCGGAAGTCAGCTGTCCTCGTTGAATCTGCTGAATGAATATAATTTTGACGAGATCAAGCTGGATATTATGTTTTTGAAATCGTTTGACGACCGGTCGAAGGAGCTGATCCGTTCGGTAGTACAGATGGCAAAAAGGCTGGGGATCCAGACGCTTGCGGAAGGAGTGGAGACGAAGGAGCAATACGAGTATCTCAGGGGAATCGGCTGTGAAAAGGTGCAGGGATATTATTTCAGCAGACCGAGACCGATCCGGGAGTTGGCGCAATACCGGCAGGAATGCGGTACGAAGGTCGAGCAGCGCGTCATGTGGAGGTATTACGATAAAATTGGACAGATAGATTATATTACCGATCGGACGCTGGCGATTGTGGAATCGGACACGAAAAGCTTCCGTATAGTTTATATGAATCCGGAATTCAAAAAAATATGTACGGAAATCGGTGATGGTCAAAATTTTGTGACAGATTATATCCTGAATTCACCGAGTTCCACGCTTCATCGGAAGTTTTGGGAGCTTCAGATGTCAACATATGACAGTGAAGAGTTCGCGCATATGGATTTCTACTTTAACGGAAAATATTTTCGGGTGCGTTCGAAATGCATTACCAGATGCGGACAATACACAGCGAACCAGTTGGAGATCCAGAATATCACGGTGGATGAGCTGGAGCGAAAAGGCGAGTCCATGGATCAGTTGTTCCGCATGATGTATTCCATGTATGATAGCGTATGCTTTCTGAGCGAGGATGGCGTTTTTTCAAATGTAATGCTCAAACAGACACCCGGAAGAGAGAAATCAGATACAGGACAAAAAAATACATTGAGGTTTAACCGCGAGAAGGTCGGAGAACAACAGATCTTCTGGGAGGATCAGAGGGAATTTATGGAATTTACGGATCCCCACAGGCTCAAGAACCGATTGAAGGAGACGGAGCGGGGATACGAGACGCGGTATTTCAGAACCAAAACACAGAAGGGTGCCTATGTGTGGAAGGAGCATACGGTTCAGTGTATTCCGGAGAATGATATGCTGCTCTATTCTACGAGACCGGCATATTTCTATCAAAAGGGGCTTATGGAACGTCTTGCCCCGGCATACATGGAAGAATATCAGATGGGAAGGAAAGGGCTGCTGTGCGCAGGATTCTTTAGCTCCGATGCGATCAGTCTTTTCTGGAAGGACAGCAACCGGAGATTTCTTGGTGTGAATAAGAAATTTCTGGATACCTACGGATTGGCGTCGGATGAGACACTGATCGGTAAAACAGATGAAGAGATGAAATGGCATATAAACGATGCTTCTTTTTTCAAGGATGAGACGGATGTGCTGGAAAACGGAACGGCGATCAGGAACCGTATCGAAAAATGTATTATAAAGGGGACGCTGCATACCCTCCTTACCACAAGGGAGCCGATGTATCAGGACGGAAGGATCGTGGGGATCATGGGGTATTTTATTGATCTTGACGAAGCAGAAGATATCAAGACCAAAGGCATCGTGGACAGTGTTACGGGTCTGCTGTCTGTGCAGGGAATGACGGATGCCGTCGCAAGATATATGGAGGGATGGAACTCGAGAAGAGAGCATTTTGCGCTTATCGGAATCGTATTTCGTGAATCTGAGAGGGCATACCGAACCTATGGAGAAGATATTACGAAGCAGATGGTTGCGGAAATCGGAAGCATCCTTGTGAAGCTGTGCGGAGACCAGTGCTGCATTGCAAGATTATATGCGGGCAAGTTTTCCATACTGAAAAAGTATCGTGACAAGAGTGAGATCGTGCAGCTGGCGGAGACGATCCGGGCGGACATGAAGAGCGTCAGACAGCTTGCAGGATATTCTGCCACGGTAAACCCGGAGATATATGTGGAATATGCGGCAGAGACGGCAAACGAGCATCAGCTCATGTCCCTTGCGACCGGTGGTGTGTTCTTGGAGAAAGGACAGGCGGAAGAAACGTTATCCGGACATTACGGTACGGAAGCTGCTAAGGAAGCGCGATGGGAGAAAAAGCAGCGCAGATCCTCGGAATTCAAACTGGAGGATATCTGGAGTACCTACGAGGAATTGGGAGATATCTTCTATGCGGCAGATATGGATACGCATGAATTACTCTACATGAACCGAAAGGGAAGAGAGATCATAGGCGTGCATTCCACGGAGGATATTATAGGGAAGAAGTGCTATGAGGTGATTCAGGGAAAAACATCTCCGTGCGAATTTTGTACGAACAGACAGCTGATGAGTGAGCAGGTGGTAGAATATGATTTCTTCAATCCAAAGCACGACGTGATCATGCACATCCGCGATCAGAGAATCGTCCATGGCAAAAAAAATATCCGTATCGAGCATGCCGTGGAGCTGGATGGGGGAACGGGCACTGCGGAAAAGAAAAAGTCAGATCATGTACTGGCGGTCATCAATGAAAGTATCCGTATGTCCCTTGAGGAGCAGGACCCGGACAGGGGAATTGAAAAACTGATAGAATATCTGGGAGAAGTGCTGCATGCGGAGAGAACGTATCTGTTTGAAGCTACGTCGGACGGAGAGGCCTGGACCAATACGTATGAGTGGTGCGCATCCGGGGTCACGGCAGAAAAGGATTTTCTGGCGTATGTGCCGCAGGAGGACACCGCTTTATGGAATCGGGAATTTGAAAAAGGGAATTATATTAAGATACGTGACGTGGAAATGATCAAAGAAAGCGATCCCACGGTATATGAGTATCTGATCCCGCAAAATATC
Organism: Eubacteriales bacterium; assembly: GCA_030526715.1. GTDB lineage: Bacteria > Bacillota > Clostridia > Lachnospirales > Lachnospiraceae > Marvinbryantia. Next base: position 26,089 of record JAUNCG010000013.1, on the reverse strand, counting down.
CGCTCGCTGATTGTCTCTCCGATCTATCAGGCAAAGCAGCTGTATGGCTTTGTGGGCTTTGATAATCCGCCGAAAGAGATGCTGGATATTTTGAGTGATAAGATCCAGCTGGTATCACACGTTCTGGCGTCGATACTGGAAAGACGTATATTAAAGGAAAAACTGGATGAGATCATTTTCAAGGACGGCATGACCGGTCTCGGAAACCGCCATGCGGTAGATCGTTTTTTTGATGAACTTGATAGTGAAGAGAGCATCGGGGTCGTATTTTGTGATGTCTGTGGTCTGAAATACGTGAATGATAATCTCGGACATCTCTCGGGGGATGCCTTGGTGACCTTCGCAAGAGATATGATCGTGGAGACATTCCCGGGCTGCAATATATTCCGCTGGGGCGGGGATGAAATGCTGATACTGGTTCAGGGTATAGAGAAGAATATGTTTTTCCGGTATAGTGCGAGACTGAAAGAATTATCGCTGAAGAATAACGCGCCGATAGCTGTGGGGGCAGTGTGGAAGGAGCGTGCGGACAGCTCGGAGGATGAGTTTATTAAAGAAGCAGATAAAATGATGTATATCCACAAGAAAATGCTATATCAGCACTATGATATTCATGAGATGCTGATGAAGAACACATTGATCGTGCAGTGACGCTTTAGGAAAGCGGAGTATATGGGGGGGGGAGAGCTATGGCAGAGAATGTAAAGCACAAGATTTTTGTCATCGGACATAAGAATCCGGATACGGATTCGATCTGTTCGGCAATTGCATATGCGCATCTCAAGAATCAGATATCAAAGGAAGAGTATGTGCCGAAGCGCGCGGGAGGAATCAGTACAGAGACACAATATGTTTTGGACTACTTTGATGTGGAGGCTCCGGAATATGTACCGAATGTAAAGACAAAGGTACGGGATATGGAGATCCGGCGTACACAGGGAGTGTCAAGCAGCATCTCACTGAAGAATGCATGGACGCTGCTCAATGAAACAAAGGGAACCACGCTTCCGATCATTAAGGATGATAACGTGCTGGAGGGACTGATCAGTATCGGCGATATCGCGCGTTCTTATATGGCGGTCGTCGATAATGCGATCCTGTCAAAAGCGAAGACGCAGTACTGCAACATTCTGGAGACGCTGGATGGCACGCTCTATGTGGGTGATGCCAACGATTATTTTACGGAGGGTAAGGTGATCGTGGCGGCATCCAGCCCGGAGGTCATCGAGTCTCTGATTGCGCCGAAGGATATGGTGATTCTGGGCAACCGCTATGAGACACAGCTTTGTGCGATCGAGATGGGAGCGAGCTGTCTCGTCATCTGCGGAGACGCTGCCGTGACCAAGACGATTCAGATCTTGGCGCGGGAGAAGGGGTGTACCATCATCGGCACACCGCACGACACCTATACGGTGGCACATCTGATCAATCAGAGTATGCCGGTTCGCTATTTTATGAAGGATAAAGATCTGGTTGTATTTTCAGAGGAAGATTTTACAGATGATATCAAGGATATCATGGCGAGCCTGCGTCATCGTGATTTCCCGGTGCTTGACAGCAGAGGACATTACGTTGGGACGATTTCCAGACGAAATTTGCTGGGAATCAAGAAGCGGCGCCTGATTCTGGTAGATCATAATGAGACCTCCCAGACGGTAGACAATATCGAGAGCGCGGAGATTCTGGAGATCATCGACCATCACAGACTAGGCTCTCTTGAGACCGTGATGCCGGTATTTTTTCGCAATCAGCCGGTGGGCTGCACGGCAACGATCATCTATCAGATGTATGGGGAGCAGGGGATCGAGATCCCGAAGGAGATCGCGGGTCTGCTCTGTGCGGCGATCCTGTCGGATACCCTGATGTTCCGTTCGCCCACATGTACAGAGTCTGACCGCACTGCGGCGAGAGATCTGGCGAAGCTGGCAGGGGTGGAGTGCGAGACACTGGCGGCTGAGATGTTCGCGGCCGGCAGCGACCTGAATTCCAAGACGGCGGAGCAGATCTTTTATCAGGATTTCAAGAAGTTTACACAGGGAAAGATCAATTTCGGCGTTGCGCAGATCAGCTCCATGACGGAGGGAGAGCTGGAAAATGCGAAGGAAAAGCTCATCGCATATATGGAAAAGGCGCTGGAGCATCAGAAGCTGAATATGCTGTTTTTCATGCTGACGGATATCATGAAAGAATCCACGGAGCTGCTGTGCATCGGAAACGGCGCGGAAAAGCTGGTGGAGGAGAGCTTCGGCGCGGAGGTGATCAATGGCTCCGCAAAGCTCCCGGGGATCGTCTCGCGCAAAAAACAGCTCATTCCGCGGCTGCTGCATGTGCTTCAGAGATAACAGAGAGGTAATTATGGCAAAACAGATCTGGAAAGCGGGGAATATGGTATACCCCCTCCCGGCGGTGATGGTGAGCTGCCAAAGACCCGGGGAAAAAGCAAATATCGTGACAGTGGCTTGGACGGGGACGATCTGTACGAATCCGGCCATGCTGTATATTTCCGTGCGTCCGGAACGTCATTCGTATCAGATCATCCGGGATACGGGAGAATTTGTGGTGAATCTGACAACGAAGCAGCTGGCCGGCGTGACGGATATCTGCGGTGTCCGTTCCGGAAGAGAGATGGACAAGTTTCGGGAGCTGCATCTGACAGAGGAACCTTCGGAATACGTACAGGCGCCATGCATCGCGCAGAGTCCGGTGAATATAGAGTGCCGTGTGGAGCAGGTGCTGGAGCTGGGGTCTCACCATATGTTTGTGGCAAAAGTATTGGCAGTTCATGTGGATGAGGCATATATTGATAAGAAAGGGAAGTTCCACCTAAACGATACCGGTCTGATGGCGTATTCGCATGGAGAATATCGTGAACTTGGAGGGCTGCTTGGTACTTTCGGATATTCCGTGAAAAAGAAGAGCAAAAAGGACGAACGGCAGAGAAGGAAAAAGTGAGATTTTTACGTCTTTTTTAGGGAAATATGCCGAAAACTTTAAAGGATATTTACAAAATCGAAAAATGTGCTATACTGTATGCACGCGTACTGTGTATCGGCATGCGTTTTTTTGCAGTTCAGATTAGGGGAATTTGAGTTGAGAGAGTATAAATAAAAGTTTCGAGGTGTCTAATGGAACAGTATATCATCAAGGGCGGAAATCCGCTGGTTGGGGAGGTCGAGATCGGAGGCGCGAAGAATGCGGCACTGGGTATTCTGGCGGCAGCGATCATGACAGATGATACGGTACGTATCGATAATCTTCCGGATGTTCAGGACGTGAATGTACTTCTGGAGGCAATCAGCAAGATCGGCGCAAAGGTAGATAGAATTAGCAGGACATCTGCATTGATCAACGGTTCAAATATCGGTCAGGTCAGTGTGGATTATGAATATATTAAGAAGATCAGAGCTTCCTATTATTTGCTTGGCGCACTGCTCGGCAAGTATAAGAAGGCAGAGGTGCCGCTTCCGGGTGGATGCAACATCGGCAGCAGACCGATTGACCTGCACCTGAAGGGCTTCAAGGCGCTGGGCGCGACCACAAGGATCGCGAACGGCTCTATTATAGCAGAAGCGGCTCAGCTTCGCGGCAATCATATTTATCTGGATACGGTGTCCGTTGGCGCTACCATCAATATCATGATGGCGGCTTCCATGGCTGAGGGACGCACGGTGATCGAGAACGCGGCGAAGGAGCCTCACGTAGTCGATGTGGCGAATTTCCTGAACAGTATGGGAGCGAACATCAAGGGAGCAGGTACGGATGTGATCCGTATCCGCGGCGTAGAGCGTCTGCATGCGACAGAGTATTCGATCATTCCGGATCAGATCGAGGCGGGTACCTTTATGTTTGCTGCGGCAGCTACCCGGGGCGATGTGATCGTGAAGAATGTCATTCCGAAGCATCTGGAGGCTACCTCCGTGAAGCTGATGGAGATCGGCTGTCAGGTGGAGGAATTTGACGATGTGGTACGTGTTGTGGCTACCGGTCGTCTGAATAATACGAATGTGAAGACGCTGCCGTATCCGGGCTATCCTACAGATATGCAGCCGCAGATCGGTGTGGCTCTGGCTCTGGCGAATGGTACGAGTCTGGTGACAGAGAGTATTTTTGAGAATCGCTTTAAGTATGTAGATGAGCTCGTACGTATGGGAGCGAATATTAAGGTAGAAGGCAATACCGCGGTGATCTATGGCTGTGAGAAGCTGACGGGTGCGAGAGTGAGCGCGCCGGATCTTCGTGCAGGAGCTGCCCTTGTGATTGCAGGACTTGCGGCAGAGGGGATCACCATTGTGGATGATATTGTATATATTCAGCGTGGCTATGAGTGCTTTGAGGAGAAGCTTCGCGGACTCGGTGCAGAGATCGAGCGTGTGTCCAGCGAGAAGGAGATTCAAAAGTTTAAGCTACGTGTAGGTTGAGAATTTGGGAACATAGCTTCTGCTGTCAGGCAGGAGAGGCAAAGGAAAGGAGCTAGAGATGGCTAAGGAGAGACGTTTATTTACCTCTGAGTCTGTAACAGAGGGACATCCGGATAAAATGTGCGATGCGATTTCTGACGCAGTGCTGGACGCATTGCTGGAGCAGGATCCCATGAGCCGTGTAGCATGTGAGACAGCTACCACCACCGGTATGGTGCTGGTTATGGGTGAGATCACCAGCCACGCATATGTGGACATTCAGAGTATCGTTCGCGATACTGTTCGTGAGATCGGTTATACCAGAGGCAAGTATGGCTTCGATGCGGATACCTGCGGTGTGATCACAGCGATCGATGAACAGTCAGCAGATATCGCATTGGGCGTGGATAAGGCGCTGGAGGCGAAGGAGCATACCATGAGTGATGATGAGATCGAGGCTATCGGTGCCGGAGATCAGGGTATGATGTTTGGTTATGCTACCAACGAGACGGAGGAATATATGCCGTACCCGATTTCACTGGCACATAAGCTGGCTCTTCAGCTGACCAAGGTACGTAAGGATGGTACGCTGACCTATCTTCGTCCGGACGGCAAGACGCAGGTTACCGTAGAGTATGATGAGAATGACAAGCCGGTACGTCTGGATGCTGTGGTATTATCCACACAGCATGATCCGGAGGTGACGCAGGAGCAGATCCATCAGGATATCAAAAAATACGTATTCGATGTGATCCTTCCGGCAGAGCTGGTGGATGAGAACACCAAGTTCTTTGTGAATCCGACGGGACGTTTCGTGATCGGCGGACCTCACGGGGACAGCGGTCTGACGGGACGTAAGATCATCGTAGATACCTACGGCGGATATGCGAGACACGGCGGCGGTGCTTTCTCGGGTAAGGATTGCACGAAGGTAGATCGTTCCGCGGCATATGCAGCCCGCTACGCAGCAAAGAATATCGTTGCGGCAGGATTGGCAGATAAGTGTGAGATTCAGCTCTCCTATGCGATCGGTGTGGCGAAGCCGACCTCTATTATGGTAGATACCTTCGGTACCGGTAAGCTCTCCGATGAGAAGATTACGGACATTGTTCGTGAGAATTTTGATCTCCGTCCGGCAGGTATCATCAAGATGCTGGATCTGAGAAGACCGATCTATCGTCAGACAGCTTCCTATGGACATTTTGGAAGAAATGATCTGAATCTTCCGTGGGAAAAGCTGGATAAGGTAGAGGATCTGAAGAAATATTTATAAAAAATTCACAAAAGCATAGTTTTGCGTAGATGAAATAAAGACTCCTTTGTGCTATACTGATAGCATAAAGGAGTTTTTGCTATGAAATTAAAGACAAAGCTGATCATTTCATTTTGCATCATTATTTTTGTGCCTCTGTTTCTGGCAGGCGTGGCCATGATGACCATGGGGAGCAGCCAGCTGAAGGTGCTGCAGGAGTATGCAGGACAGCTGCAGCAGTATGAGAAGGAGCATGGAATCGATCTGGAGAAGCAGTCGGAATTCACGACGCAGCTGCCCTCGGCAGTGCAGATGGTTCCGGAGATCCGGGATTTTCTGAATCATATAGGGATCGCCAGTGTGCTCATTTTGGTATTCACGGCAATGCTGCTGCTTGGCTGGATCTATACGAGTGTAAATGTACCGATCCATAAGCTTCGCAAGGCTACGCACAATATCGCGGAGGGCAATCTGGATTTTACGGTGGAGGTCATAGGGGATGACGAGATCAGCGATCTTTGCCGGGACTTTGAGCAGATGCGTCAGCGGCTGCTGGAGTCCACGCAGGAGAAGCTGGAGTACGATCAGGAGAGTAAGGAGCTGATCAGCAACATTTCCCATGATCTGAAGACTCCGATCACTGCCATTAAGGGATATGTGGAGGGCATCATGGACGGGGTAGCAGATACGCCGGAGAAGATGGATCGCTATATCCGAACGATCTATAATAAGGCAAATGATATGGATCGTCTGATCAATGAGCTGACATTTTATTCGAAGATCGATACGAACAGGATTCCCTATGAATTTCATAAAGTGAATGTCGGCGAATATTTTGAGGACTGCTTTGAGGAAGTGGGTATCGAGCTGGAATCCAAGGGCATAGAGTTCTGCTACTGCAATTATGTGGCGGAGGATGTCCAGATCATCGCGGATGCAGAGCAGATCAAACGGGTGATCAGTAATATTATCAGTAATTCCGTAAAATACATGGGTAGTCGTCCGGGGCGCATCGATATTCGGGTAAAGGATGTGGGCGATTTTGTTCAGGTGGAGATCGAGGACAACGGAAAGGGCATCGGACCAAAAGAGCTGCCTTGTATCTTTGATCGGTTTTACCGCGCGGATGCATCGCGTAACTCTGCAGGAGGCAGAGGGATCGGTCTTTCCATCGTGAAGAAGATCATTGAGGATCACGGCGGTAAGATCTGGGCGAGCAGCAGACTGGGTGAGGGAACGGTGATGTATTTTGTGCTTAGAAAATATCAGGAGGTACCAATCGGTGAGTAAGATTTTGATCGTAGAAGATGAAGAGAGTATCGCAGAGCTGGAGAAGGATTATCTGGAGCTCAGCGGATTTGAGGTAGAGACAGAGAGACGAGGAGACGAAGGACTGCGCCGGGCATTGGAAGAGGATTTCGATCTGATCATTCTGGATCTGATGCTGCCGGAGGTGGATGGATTCGAGATCTGTCATAAGGTGCGTGAGCAGAAGAATATTCCGGTGCTCATGGTGTCCGCTAAAAAAGATGACATCGACAAGATACGCGGACTGGGGCTGGGAGCAGATGATTATATGACGAAGCCCTTCAGCCCCAGTGAGCTGGTGGCGCGTGTGAAGGCGCATTTGGCCAGATACGAGCGTCTGATTCACTCTAATGTGAAAGAAAATGAGATCGTCGAGATCCGGGGTATCAAGATCGATAAGACGGCTCGCCGCGTATGGGTGAACGGAGAAGAACGTAACTTCACGACCAAGGAATTCGATCTGCTGACCTTTCTTGCGGAAAATCCGAACCACGTATTCACCAAAGAAGAGCTGTTCCGCGAAATCTGGGACATGGAATCCGTGGGGGATATCGCAACCGTAACGGTACACATCAAAAAAATCCGTGAGAAGATAGAGCTCGATACCGCAAGACCACAGTACATTGAGACCATATGGGGAGTTGGATATCGATTTAAAGTATAAAAGAAGTCTCCAAACTGACGAATATGGAGACAAAGCATTATGTAAAGGTAATTGAGATGTTATGCGAAAATTTATGTATAATAAATCTGTAATAGCGTGACGGCTTAGGATTATTAGGCCAAAATGCCGGAATAACGATGAGGACACTGCGGTAAAATAGCGCTATAGATAACAGGAGACGGAGTTCATGAAAAAAAGAATACAGTTAGCTACACAGGATGGTCAAAACAATACGGAGGCAGAGGTGAAGAAATGGTGGCATCACAACCCGTGGATTAGAGCGCTGGCGCTGGTGGTGGCAGTTTCGGTGATCACGACAGAGATTATACTGCATCTTATGCCGAGTGTTCCGGCAGTGGATGTTCTCTCGCCGCAGAGACTGGTGGATGCACAGGTGCAGGAGATATTTAAGGATCCGATGAAGTATGTCGGGCAGATACGGGAGGCAGAGAAGCTGCAGCAGGATCTGGCAAAGGCCGGGGAAGAGGCAGAGAAGTACATCGCTTCCGGAGAATACGAAAAGGCGATCGAGCCGATCGGTAAGCTGATCGACAGTGCGGATCTGAGTGAAGAGGAGAGACAGCAGCTGAAGCAGACACGGGCAGCGCTGTATTTTTCAAGCGGCATGTTTGAAGAAGCAAAGCAGAGCTGCACAGAGTTTATAGAGGACGGATATGATACACAGGGATATTACAGCTTCATGAGATCTGTATGTTTTTTACAGGAAGAGGATTACAAAGCCGCAAGGGAGGATCTGCTGGCGGCGTTAGCAGAGGGGTATGAGAATCAGGCGCTGTGTTATGTACATCTGTCCTTCTGTGAGAATTATCTGGAGGATTATGAAAAGGTTATGGAATATGCGCAGAAGGCGCAAGAGCTTGGGGCTGAGGAGAGCTATCAGCAGACATTGAATTATCTGATCACGGTAGCGAGCCTAAAGCTGGAACGGTTTGACGACTGTATTACCTATGCGAGCAAACTGATGGAGGATGAGCAATATGCGAAGGACAGCGAATTGTATTACTATCGCGGCGTATCATGGCTCACAAAGGATGAATATCAGAAGGCATATGATGATTTTAAAAAAGCAATAGAACTCGGAGAAGAGACTACGGTACTGGATTATAATCTGGGAGTCGCGGCGCTTGGACTTGGGAAGACGGATGAGGCAAAGCGAAGTATGAAGATGGTGCTTCGCAGAGGTGATGAAGAGGAGCTGCAAAAGGCAGCGGAAGATATCCTGCAGGCGATCGATCAACAGGAGCGGGCAGCAGAGCAGGAACGGCAAAAAGAGACGGAACTGCCTCAGGAGACTTCGGAATGACAGATGATCCGATCAGAACCAATCTGAAAGAGCTTGATCTGACCACAGCGGGAGATATCATGGGCAGTGATGTGAATGCAAAGGGCAAGATCAAAGCTCGGAAGACAGGCACATGCTACATTTACATGATGGCACTCAACGGTGTGAAGAACAAGGTAAGGGTAACTGTAAAATAAGAAACGGGATGCCGCAGAATCGAGGATTGACGATTCTGCGGCATCCTTTCTTGACGAAACTTTTAAAATGCGGTAAAGTGGTGTCAATAGATTTTATATAGGAAAGGATAGAGGGAATATGGACCTGATTACTGTCAGAGAGATATACAGAAACAAAGATGCATATCTTGACAAAGAGATTTCCGTAGGAGGATGGGTGCGAAGCATTCGTGATTCTAAGACCTTCGGATTTTTGGTACTGCATGACGGTACTTTTTTTGAGACCCTGCAGATTGTATTTCATGATGAAATGGAGAATTTTCAGGAGATCTGTAAACTGAATGTCGGCGCAGCCGTGATCGTAAAGGGAACACTGGTGGCGACGCCGCAGGCGAAACAGCCGTTTGAGATTCAGGCGAAGGAAATCGCAGTTGAGGGCGTGAGTGCGCCGGATTACCCGTTGCAGAAGAAGCGCCACGGAGTAGAGTTTCTGCGCACGATCTCTCATCTTCGTCCGCGCACGAATATTTTCCAAGCAACCTTCCGCGTACGTTCTCTTTGCGCGTATGCGATCCACAAGTTTTTCCAAGAGAGAGATTTCGTCTATGTACACACACCCATCATTACGGGAAGCGACTGTGAGGGTGCTGGCGAGATGTTTCAGGTGACGACGCTGGATCTGAATAATCCGCCGCGTCTTGCGGACGGCAGCATTGATTACAGCAAGGACTTTTTCGGGAAGCAGACGAACCTTACCGTAAGCGGACAGCTCAACGGTGAGACCTTTGCGCAGGCCTTCCGCAATATCTATACCTTTGGACCGACCTTCCGTGCGGAGAATTCCAACACCACACGCCATGCGGCTGAGTTCTGGATGATCGAGCCGGAGATCGCGTTTGCGGATCTGAAGGACGACATGATCCTCGCAGAGGAGATGATCAAGTACATCATCCGCTATGTGATGGAGAATGCGCCGGAGGAGATGGCATTCTTTAATAACTTTGTGGATAAAGGGCTGATCGAGCGTCTGGAGGGCGTGGTATCCTCCGAGTTTGGTCACGTGACCTACACGGAGGCCATCGAGCTACTGGAGAAGCACAATGATAAGTTCGAGTATAAGGTAAGCTGGGGATGCGATCTGCAGACAGAGCATGAGCGTTATCTGACAGAGGAGATCTTTAAGCGTCCGGTATTCGTAACAGATTATCCGAAGGAGATCAAGGCCTTCTATATGAAGATGAACGAGGATAACCGCACCGTAGCGGCTATGGACTGTCTCGTACCGGGCATCGGTGAGATCATCGGCGGAAGTCAGAGAGAGGATGATTATGAGAAGCTGCTGAACCGCATGAAGGAGCTGGGTCTGAAGGAAGAGGATTATGGATTCTATCTGGATCTGCGCAAGTACGGTTCTACCCGTCATGCAGGCTTCGGTCTGGGATTTGAGCGCTGCGTGATGTATCTGACCGGCGTTTCCAATATCCGTGACGCGATCCCGTTCCCGAGAACGGTTGGCAACATGGGTGTGTAAGAAGAAACAAACTGGAGCGGTTTCCTGCCTGTAGTCTACCGGAAGAAGATGGACACAGAGCAGGAAGCGTCAGAATGCAGACTGATATGGAGGAGAAGAACATGGCGAACAGGATTTTGATCGTGGACGATGAACGCGAGATCGCAGATGTCATCGGTCTGTATCTGAAAAATGAGAATTTCGAAGTAATAAAATGCTACAATGGCCGCGATGCGCTGGAGGCTGTGGAGCGGGAAACGCCGGATCTGGCGATCCTCGACGTTATGCTTCCGGACATCGACGGTTTTACGATTTTGCAGAAGGTCAGGGAGACACACCATTTTCCCGTGATCATGCTGACGGCAAAGACTGAGTATATGGATAAGATCAACGGATTAACGCTGGGGGCGGACGATTATATCGAGAAGCCATTCAATCCGCTGGAGCTGATGGCGCGGGTCAAGGCACAGATCCGACGCTCCACGAAGTACAACGAAGGAAGCCGACCGCAGGAGGATGTGATCGATTTCGGCGGTCTGGTGATGAACCGCAGTACACACGAATGTACCTTCAATGAGAGGGAGCTGAATCTGACGCCTATCGAGTTTGATATTCTCTGGATCCTCTGTGAGAATCGTGGTCAGGTGATCAGCTCGGAACAGCTTTTCGAACAGGTCTGGCATGAGACATACTACAAACAGAGCAACAATACGGTCATGGTGCATATCCGCCATCTTCGTGAGAAGATGGGCGGCCCTATGGGGAAGACAGAATTCATCAAGACCGTCTGGGGAGTAGGATACAAGGTTGAAAAATAAGTATAAGAGACTAAAAAGGACAATTCTGATTCGAACTGCACTGGCAGCTTTGATAGCGCTGGCAGTGGGCTTCGGGATTGTCCGTTTTTTCATAGATGGGATATTTCAGGATCTGTTCACCAATGTCATGATGTGGATCCTGACCAGCATGAATCTGGATCATGCTCAGGCAGATGAGCTGTATGGCAGGATCTTTATGGATAACAAATACGTGTTTTTGGTGATCGGTATTTTTCTGTTGTTTTTTTTCCTGTATAACCTTCAGATCAAGAGACTGATGCATTATCTCGTGACGGTGGAGCAGGCGATCGATTCTTTGCAGGGCAGCGATACGGAGCCTGTGAAGCTGGCACCGGAGCTGAAGCCGATCTCGGATAAACTGACGGCATTGAAGATGACTCTGCGCAGAAAAGAAGCGGCGGGAATGCAGAGCGAACAGCGCAAGAACGATCTGGTTGTCTATCTGGCACATGATCTCAAGACGCCGCTGACGTCGATCATTGCATATCTGACCATGCTGGACGGACAGAAGCAGATGGATGCGCAGGAGCGTGAGAAGTATACGCATGTGGCGCTTGAGAAAGCGACCCGCCTTGGCGAGCTGATCAATGAATTCTTTGAGATCACACGTTTTAACCTTCAGGACATTGTGCTGGAGAAGGAGCGCCTGAATCTGTCCGTGATGCTGGAGCAGCTGGCAGATGAAAGCTATGGTATGCTGCAGGATAAGTTTCTCTCCTGTCACATAGAGGCGGATGATCATCTGATGGTAGACGGAGATCCGGACAAGCTTGCCAGAGTGTTTGACAATCTGCTGCGCAACGCGATTGCGTACAGCTATCGGGATACGACGATCCGGATCGAAGCACGTCAGGAGAATGGAGCAATTCGGATCTCCTTTGCCAATCAGGGACATCAGATCCCGGAACAGAAGCTGAAGACGATTTTTGAAAAATTTTACCGGGTGGATAATGCAAGATCCAGTCAGACCGGCGGAGCGGGATTAGGCTTGGCGATCGCAAAACAGATCGTGGAACTGCACAATGGGCGCATTGAGGCATTTAGTGACCGGACGCACACAACGTTTACCGTATGGCTTCCGGGAGTAGATGGTGAGCAGCTATTGCAGCCGGTAGCTTCAAAAAAAGTGGAGAAGCGAAAGGAGCCGATGCCTCAGGAAAAATCGCAGGTCAGAATCCGCAGACATGCACGAGTGCAGAATAAGAAGCCTTCTTCGGAGCATGTAGAAAAAAATTCTTCGGAGAACGCAGACAGGACATATGGATACACGCAGAATCTACAGAAATATGCGAAGGGATGGGATGTGGAGTATCGGAATGTGCATATAGGAGCATCGGACTCCGGAAGAAAGAAGCGGACAGAGCAAAGAAGAGCGAGGAGGAGATGATGAGCATAAAACGGGAAGAAAAAAGAAAAAAAAGCTTTGGAGATGCTTTAAGTACGATAATTATCGTACTTGCCCTTGCGGTGGCAGCGTACGCGGGCTATCAGCTATTCAACATCTGGAGAGAGTATCAGGTGGGTGTAGACGAATATAAGGGGCTGGAAGTATATGCGGATACGGAGAGGGTAACCGAGGGGCTGGAGCCGGATATGGAGGAGAACGTTACGCTGGGAGATCAGTGGGGAGACGTCTCGGTTCATGAGCTGGAGACGCATGTTCGTCTGGAAAATATGGAGAATCCCATTGATTTCGCCGGTCTGAAGTCTGTCAATGATGAGGTGATCGGCTGGTTGGAGATGGGAGCCATCGATGTGAGCTATCCCATCGCACAGGCGGAGGATAACGACTTTTATCTCCATCAGACTATACAGAAGACATACAATTTTGCGGGCTCGATCTTCGTCGACTGTATGAACAGCAGCAGCTTCGGAGACCGCAATACGATCGTCTACGGACACAATATGAAAAACGGATCTATGTTTGGTATGCTGAAGAAGTACCGGGAACGGGAGGTCTTCGACAAGGATCCGTATTTCTGGATCTATACGCCGGATTACATCTATAAATATGAGATTTTTGCCTGCGCGGAGGTAGATCAGTTCAGCAAGAACTACCAGATCTCATTTTTATCAAAGGATTCCTTTGAAGAATTTCTGATGAATGCGAAAAAGCAGTCGCAGCTGGATACGGGGATTTCCGTAGATCCGGGCGATACGGTGGTGACGCTGTCCACCTGTACCGGAAATGAGGCGACAAGATTCATCGTGCAGGGGAAGCGTGTCCGTACCTATAGATCGGTACCGAAAGCAGGAGGTTATGAGACAGAAACGCAGTAGAGGTAATCTCACATCTGTCGGTCGGTGTTGAAATAGCGATCTTACATTGATCGGTGCCGGAAGCAGGAAGATAACACACATATAATGAGTAGAGAGGGGGATGTATTATGGGAGACAAGATCAACACATTACAGACATGGATTCAGGACAGCAAACGTGTAGTATTCTTTGGCGGAGCCGGAGTTTCTACAGAGAGCGGGATTCCGGATTTTCGAAGTGTGGACGGACTGTACCATCAGGAATATGCATATCCTCCGGAGACGATCCTGAGCCACAGCTTTTTTATGAGCCATCCGGAGGAGTTTTATCGTTTTTATAAGAAGAAAATGCTCGCGCTGGATGCACAGCCGAACATGGCACATAAGCGTCTGGCAGAGTGGGAAAAGGCAGGACACCTGCAGGCAGTGATCACACAGAACATCGACGGTCTCCACCAGCTGGCAGGAAGCCGTGAGGTGATGGAGCTTCACGGAAGCGTACATCGCAATTATTGTATGAACTGTCATAAGTTTTACGATGCCGCATATATGAAGCAGGCCGAAGGAGTGCCTGTCTGTGAATGCGGCGGCATCATCAAGCCGGATGTGGTGCTCTATGAAGAGGGACTGAATGATGAGACTATCAGCAAGTCCGTACGCTATATCGCCAATGCGGACGTGTTGATCATCGGCGGAACCTCTCTGGTAGTATATCCGGCGGCGGGATTGATCGATTATTTCCGTGGCGACCATCTGGTGGTGATCAATAAGAGTGTGACCGCGAGAGACAAGCAGGCAGATCTGGTGATCGATGACAGCATTGGAAAGGTATTCAAAGAAATTGAGATATAATGGAAAGAAAAATAAGCTATATCGTGACATCCGATGATGAGTATCTCACGATAGAGAAGATTCTGCAGAAGCGTCTGGAACTGACGAAGTCTCAGATCAGAAGTGCAAAGTTCCGCCCGGACGGTATTCGCCTGAACGGTGAACGCAGTCGCATCAACACCCGCGTGCAGACGGGCGACCGACTGGAGGTATTGCTGGAGAGCGCAAAAGAAGGATCTGTGCAGCTGCTTTCATGGAAGTCAAATGCAGCAGAGTCTTATATAGATGTTCCTGAAATCATATACGAGGATGAGGATCTGGCAGTTGTGAATAAACCTTCCGGTCTTATTGTGCATCCGGCGCATGGTCATTATGCGGATACACTGGCGAATCAGCTTGCAGAGTATTATCGAAGTCAGAGCGTGAATGTGGTAATACGTGCCATTGGACGTCTGGACAAGGAGACTTCCGGAGCAGTGCTTTTTGCGAAAAATAAAGTTGCAGCGGCAAGATTGTCACAACCGGAATGTGTGAAAAAGGAATACCTTGCATTGGTGCATGGGAGATTTGAAAAAAAAGACGGCACGATCACAAAGCCGATCATGCGTAAGTCTGGGCATTTAAATCGTATGTGTGTGGTGGATGAAACGGCATCAGATATTGTTCGGGAATCGGAGTCGGTGCAGCACACAGATCCAGTTATGGGAGCGGAGTCTCCGTATAGTTCTGTAGAGTCTGCAAAACATGCAGTGACACATTATCAGATATTAAAAGTGTGCAATGGCAGTTTGCCGGTTTCGCTGGTGAAGTGCTGGCTGGAGACCGGACGAACACATCAGATTCGAGTACACATGGCTTCGATCGGACATCCGTTGCTGGGGGATCGGATTTACAGTGTGGAAGAAGTGGACGATTTTACACAGCAGCGGGATACAATGACCTCCAAAAGAGAGGAGCGGCGCGGCAGAGATCGCAGAGCAGATAGGGCGATGCTCCATTGCCGGAAAATGAAAATAGTCCATCCTTTTACAGGGGAACATATAGAAGTGACCGCGCCGCTGCCGGAAGATCTGCGCAGTATGGTGGAATTCGATAAATATGATTTGTATGAAGACACGTGCAGGTGATGATAATCCTATGGAAGTATCTGTACAGCACCGTGAAAGTGTCGTTGACTGAGAAAGCACTGGTAGAAGGGACAAAATATAAGATGGAACGATTAAACTATGAAGTGGGCGACATCGTAAAATTAAAAAAGCCTCACCCCTGCGGCAGCAGTGAATGGGAGATCCTGCGCATAGGCGCAGACTTTCGCTTGAAATGTCTGGGCTGCGGCCATCAGGTGATGGTAGCGCGCAGACTCGTGGAGAAAAACACGCGGGGGTTGACGAAAAAAATATAGCAGTCACAAAAGAATATCTAATGTAATATGTAGGAAAAATGATTGACTGACTTAAATTATAGGATTATGATAAAAGCACTAAATAAAGGCACTGATTACCAGATGAAATTGTGGGAATTGGGGAAAGGGAAAAGATGAAAAAAAGAGGTTTGGCAATTGCTTTATCGCTGGCTATGGTGTTCTCGGGAATGAACGGCATGGTGCTGGCAGAAGCAGAAGAGGCTGCTGTGGAGAATGTAGCTGTGGAGGAGAACACCGTAGAAGAGGCTGAGGAGACAACGGACGCCCAAAATGGGTGGGGGGGGGTACCGCAGGAAATAGCTGATGCGGAAGCTCCGGAAGAAATTTTTATGGCAGAGGAAGAGCCGTCGGAGAATATGGAGGAGATAGTTACTGCGGACGAATCCATGGATATGGATGCGTTGCTCGGAGAAGACGGAGAGTATATCTTTGATGAATCGGCGGAGCTGGAAGTGACGGCAGATGACATGGATAGCGTTCTGAATGCCGCTCAGGGAAGCAGTAAGGAAACAGCCATTGAGCTGACAATAAATGCGAATCAAAGTACAAGCTATATCTTGAATGAAAGCGAGGAATGTTGGTATAAAATAACAGTGACGCAGGACGGGGATTATGTATTTATAAGTCCTGA
>JAUNCG010000013.1:0-9397 GCA_030526715.1 Eubacteriales bacterium | reverse complement strand
ATGATGACATTGAAGTGTGGAATCTGGAAGGTGGAAACGTATATTATATAGCAATATCAATGGCTAAAGATGATGAACAAGATGGTGAAATTGACGATATTGTCGGCTCTGTGATTGTGAATAAAAGCGAAAGGCAGGAACCGCAAGATTTGGATTCGATACTGGGAAGCAGCGAGAATCCGATAGAGATTCCAAACTTAAATGAGAAGGTTCCATTTACTTGTAATGATATTGGAGATATGTATTTTACATTTACACCGATGCAATCAGACACGTATGTGATAGAAGCGAAAGAGTGTCGGGTAGATGTGATGATTGGAGAGGATGAGTGGACTGGCGGATACAATGCTGCTATTGTTTCTTTGAACAAAGATGAGTGTACGGAAATTAATATATATGGAGATTTAGAATCTGACAAAGAGTATTCTGTTTGCGTCAGTAGGTTTGCAGATGTTTTGAAAGAAAGAGCAGCAGAGGTATCCTTTGCAGGCAATGATTCGGTAGAATATGAAATGAAGACATCACATACAGCAGCGCTTTCCGATGATCAATATTTGGTAAAGTTTACGGCACCTGTGAATGGCAAATATAAATTTGATGCGAAAGTGGCAAATGATAAAGTAAATTATACGTATGTAGAAGCTCTGTATGATGCAGATGGCGGTTTGATTAGAGCTTTGAATGAAGGGGATTTTGAGCCTCAATTAAAAGAAGGACAGACCTATTATTTGACGATCGAATATTTTTTGCCGGAGGAATATGATGAACAGACGTATACATGGATGCCTTCATCACAAACGGATATCGGTACGCTTTATATTAACAAAGTTGGTGATGTGACATATTTCTGGGATGAGATCGATGCAAATCAGAGGGCAGGGGCAACTGAGTTGACCCTCGGACAGAGAGAGACGGCTGAATTTACCGGAGAAGAAAAAACACAATATTTTAAGTTTACGGTACCGGAAACCGGAGAATATGTATTAAAGACTGAGGATGTGAATTGGAATACTCCGATAGTACTTGTATACTCCGATGGATATTTGGCAGAGTGGGACTATGTGTTTTGGAATGATTTTGAAGATAGAAACCATATGTGGAATGTCAGAGCCAACATGGAGCTCACAGAGGGAGAAACCTATTATTTTGCGGCAACAGATGCATTATACTACAATAATGAGTATGAAGAGGTTGATGATGAAAATGTAGGTGATCCGGATGCTAGGGAGCGTGTGAGCTATCCGATCGTTATAGAAAAAGCGGAGCCGATTCAGGATTATTCAATCACGAATGCAATAACAGATGCAGAATCCGGAATCAACATGTCGGATCTGATGAAAGGTGCCGTTTTAAACATTTTGTATAAAAACGGGGTGGAAGATACCGTAAAAATTGATGAGAATCAGAATTTCACTAGCGTGGATGAATATGGTCATGAATTGCGATATTATATTTTTTATATAGATGAAGAAGGGGAAGAACAAGAAATTGACTGGGATAGGATACCGGAAGGCGAGTATCTAATGGGGTATTCTTTGGATAAGTATAATACATGCAAATCCTATCCCGTGCATATTAAAAAGAAGAATGCACAGGTAGCTGAGAAGCCGGTAGAATCGACGAA
Organism: Eubacteriales bacterium; assembly: GCA_030526715.1. GTDB lineage: Bacteria > Bacillota > Clostridia > Lachnospirales > Lachnospiraceae > Marvinbryantia. Next base: position 7,773 of record JAUNCG010000013.1, on the reverse strand, counting down.
TCTACAGCCAATTACGGCACCAGCACCTGCTCCAGCTCCGGCACCAGCACCCAGTCCGTACAAGGCGGCTCCGGTGCTGAATACGACCTCCGGTACGCTTCTGATGTCACTGAAGCAGGGCGTGAAGCTTCAGCTGACAAATCCGGATTCCGGTGACAGCATCGTGTCTGTGAAGTCTTCCAATGCGAAGGTGGTCAAGGCCTCCAACAGCGGTAAGCTTACGGCAGGTAAGAAAGCAGGAAAGGCGACCATTACCGTGACGTTTGCCAGCGGCACGACGAAGACATTTACGGTGAAGACACAGAAGGAAGCGGTCAAGACAAAGAAGGTGACCGTAGACTGCGGCAAGTCTCTGAAACTGAAAAAGGGCAAATCTCAGAAAGTGAAAGCAACCGTATCTCCGATCAGCAGCAAGGAGAAGGTGACCTTTACTTCTTCTGATAAGAAGATTGTAACAGTCGATAGTAAGGGAAAGATTACAGCAAAGGGCACCGGCAAGGCAACAGTTACTGTGAAGTCAGGTTCCAAATCCTGTAAGATCAAGGTTACAGTAACCAAATAAGAGACAGTATAAAAGCATAAGTTAAATGAGAGTAAGAAAATTTTATCGTTACGGTGTTGTATTCAGTGGTAAAAAGGTTGAGATGGCCGTGGGTTGACAAATAAAATGAGGGAATTTAGAAAAACCGCTTGCGTAACGGAAAAACCTGTGTTAGAATACAGCCTTGTGATATGTTTTATTTTCCTTGCTTCTCTTGCACGAGAGTGCGGTAGACGCAGATCCGCTAGGCGGGTTGAATAAGAGAAGCCAGAGACCATAAGGAGGTGCAAAAGAATGAACAAGTATGAATTGGCAGTTGTTGTCAGCGCAAAGATCGAGGACGACGACAGAAATGCTACCATTGAGAAGGTAAAAGAGTACATTGCCCGTTTCGGTGGTGTCATTACCAACGTTGACGAATGGGGTAAGAAGAAGTTAGCTTACGAGATTCAGAAGATGAGCGAAGGTTATTACTACTTTATTCAGTTCGATGCAGAGGCAGATTGCCACGCAGAGCTGGAAAGACGTATTCGTATCATGGAAAACGTTCTCAGATATTTGTGCGTAAGACAGGACGCATAAGTAGAAAGAGGAGATCAGAATGAATAAAGTCATTTTAATGGGTCGTTTAACCAGAGATCCGGAGGTTAGATATTCCGCAGGTGAGAGTGCTACGGCAGTAGCAAGATATACCTTGGCAGTAGACCGCAGATTTAGCAGACGTGATGGCTCTAACGGAGAGCAGACCGCAGATTTTATCGGTTGCGTAGCTTTCGGAAGAAGCGCAGAGTTTGCTGAGAAGTATTTTCGCAAAGGACTTAAGATCGTGGTGACCGGACGTATCCAGACCGGCAGCTATACGAACAAGGACGGCGTAAGAGTCTATACAACAGATGTTGTTGTGGAAGATCAGGAATTTGCTGAGAGTAAGAATGCTTCCAGTGAAGGCGGATTCAGTGGTGACACCTATGGCGCAGCACCGACATCCGGAAGACCGGCGCCGAGCGCGGCAGCGGGAGACGGATTCATGAACATCCCGGACGGGATCGACGAGGGACTGCCGTTTTAACGAAGAATAATAGGAGGTAATAATCATGGCTTACAATAGAAGTGATAGAGGCGATTCTCCGATGAAGAGAAGAGGCGGACGCAGAAGAAAAAAAGTTTGTGTATTCTGCGGTAAAGAGAACAATGAGATCGATTACAAAGATACAGCGAAGCTGAAGAAGTATGTTTCCGAGAGAGGTAAGATTCTTCCGAGAAGAATTACCGGTACTTGCGCTAAGCATCAGAGAGCTCTGACTGTAGCGATCAAGAGAGCAAGACACGTTGCTCTTATGCCGTACGTTCAGGACTAATTATCCAGACCGTAATCAATGAATTTATGAGAAGCCCTTGGGTACTGAGAAATCCAGTATCTGAGGGCTTTTTTCTTTTGCGGATCTGTGGTATACTAAATACTTACAGAGTAAATGTAACCGATCAGGGCGCCGCCGGTGGATGACGGCCACTCCAAGAAAGGAAGATACCTTATGAGATCGAAAGCAAAATTTGGCGGAAGGCTCCGTTCTTATATGGAATGGCCGATTTTTCTGGCGATTCTGCTGGTTATTATGAATGTTGCGGTATATTTTATAGATGTGAGAGCGGGACTCGTCGTTTCTGCATTTGTAGGAGCCTATCTGCTGTTGATCATGCTTTTATCACTGTTGTATCGTCCGCTGGTGATGAAGGAGATGATCTCCTTTGCCTCGGAGTATGGACAGGTGCAGCGCAGGATGCTGGAGAATTTTGCGATTCCTTACGGCCTGCTGGATGTGGACGGTCGGGTCGTGTGGATGAATCATGAAATGCGTTCCGTGTTTGATAAGAATCAACGTTTCCAGAAGCATGTATCGGAGCTGCTGCCGGAGCTTACGGAAGGAAAGCTGCCGGTAGACGAGGTACCGGCCAACTATATGATTTCCTATAAGGAGAAGGATTACCGTGTGGAGATCACGAGGATCCCTATCGATGAGTGGCAGGCGACTACAGATCTGATCACGGTGCCGGTGGAACAGAGCTATCTGTATGCGATCTACATGTTTGATACCACCGAGCTGAATCAGTATATCCGTGAAAATGAAGAACAGAAGCTGGCGATCGGTCTGATTTATATTGATAACTATGAAGAGGTACTGGAGAGCATTGATGATGTACGATGTTCACTGTTGCTGGCGCTGGTAGATCGAAAGATAGATAAGTACGTCTCCAATCATCACGGAATCATGAAGAAGCTGGAGAAGGATAAGTATTTTATCGTGATCAAGCAGAAGTACCTGAACGCCATGATGACGAGCCGTTTTTCCCTGCTGGAAGAGGTCAAGACCGTGAATATCGGCAACGATATGAAGGTGACTCTGAGTATCGGTATCGGATCCGGCGGTACAAGCTATCCGCAGACTCACGAGTTCGCTCATGCAGCGATCGAGCTTGCGCTGGGGCGGGGAGGTGATCAGGCCGTGGTTAAGGAGAACAGCACGATTTCCTATTTTGGCGGCAAGTCCCTGCAGATGGAGAAGAGCACCAGAGTGAAAGCAAGAGTGAAGGCGCAGGCGCTGAAGGAGTTTATGGTGGCTCGTGACGAGGTGATCGTCATGGGGCATAAGGTGACGGATATTGATACCTTCGGTGCGGCGATCGGTATTTACCGGGCGGCTCGCAGTATTGGCAGACGGGCATATATTCTGGTGGATACGAGCAGCAATTCTATCAAGCCCTATCTCAATATGTTCCGTGAGAATAAGGATTACGAGCCGGATATGTTTGTGAATGAGCAGGAGGCGAAGAGTCTTTTGCGAGCGAATTCGGCGCTGGTGGTGGTGGATACGAACCGACCGGGTAATACGGAATGTCCGGAATTGCTGGAGATGGCGAAGACGATCGTGGTGCTGGATCATCACCGGCAGTCGAGTGAGATCATTGCGAATGCGTCTCTGTCCTATATTGAGCCCTATGCGTCTTCTGCCTGCGAGATGGTGGCGGAGATCCTGCAGTATTTTAATGACGGGATCAAGCTCACGAGCATTGAAGCAGATTGTGTATATGCGGGTATCATCGTAGATACGAATAATTTTGTCGCAAAGACCGGAGTGCGTACCTTTGAGGCGGCGGCTTATCTGCGTCGCTGTGGTGCGGATGTGACTCGGGTGCGCAAGATCATGAGAAATGATATTGAATCCTACAAGGCGAGAGCGGAAGCCGTGCGTGGAGCGGAGCTGTTTCATGATTGCTTTGCCATTTCGTCATTGCCCTCCGGACATCTGGAGAGTCCGACGATCGTTGGCGCACAGGCAGCTAACGAGCTGCTGAATATGATCGGCGTGAAGGCGTCCTTTGTGCTGGTGGATTATCATGAGCAGATATATATTAGCGCACGTTCTATTGATGAGATCAATGTGCAGATCATTATGGAGCGTCTGGGTGGCGGCGGTCATCTGAATATCGCCGGCGCACAGTTAAAGGGAGTCACCATGGAGGAGGCTATCCGGCAGCTGAAGGATACGATCGATGCGATGATGCAGGAGGGCGCGCTTAGTTAGGAAACACTGAATTAATCAAGGTTTCCTTAGAATCGATTTCAAATAGGTTAAATGAAAGAAAAGAGGAGAAGAAAATGAAGGTAATTTTATTAGAAGATGTGAAAAGTCTGGGAAAAAAGGGAGACACCGTGAATGTCAGCGACGGATATGCGAGAAATATGCTGTTTCCGAAGAAGCTGGGTGTGGAAGCAAATGCAAAGAATATGAACGATCTCAAGCTTCAGAAGGCAAATCAGGATAAGGTGGCTCAAGAGCAGCTGGATGCGGCGAAGGCCTATGCCGAGCTCCTTGGAACCAAGGAAGTAGTTATCTCCATCAAGGTGGGTGAGGGCGGCAAGACCTTCGGCTCCGTATCCTCTAAGGAGATCGCGGATGCTGCAAAGACACAGCATGGTCTGGAGATCGATAAGAAGAAGATTCAGCTGACTTCTCCCATGCGCGCACTTGGAACGACTGAGGTGCCGATCAAGCTGCATCCGAAGGTGACCGCACAGCTGAAGGTAACGCTTAAAGAAGCGTAAGATACCCGGCAGAAAGGATACTTTATGGAAGAAGCACTCATCAAACGTGTTATGCCGAATGATCCGGATGCAGAGAAGGCGTTGCTCGGATCTATGCTGATGGCGAACGACAAGATCATAGAGGCGTCCGGTATTGTCAGCGGGGAGGATTTTTATCAGAAACCATATGGCGTCGTGTTTGATACCATGGTGGAGCTCTACAACGAGGGCAAGAATGTGGATCTCATCATGCTTCAGTCCCGTCTGAAACAGAAGGATGTGCCGCCGGAGGTGGCCAGTCTGGAGTACGTGGCGGAGCTGTTGAATGCGGTCTCTTATTCCAGTCGGGCAAATGAATATGCGGAGATTGTCAGGGATAAGGCATTGCTTCGAAGACTGATCCGGGCGGCGGAGGAGATCGCCAACAACTGCTATGCGGGAAAAGAGAGCACACAGGAATTGCTGGCAGATACGGAAAAGAAGATTTTTGACATTGTTCAGACGAACAGCTCGGGAGAATTTGTTCCTATTGAGAAGGTGGTTCTGGCAGCTCTGGACCGTATTGAGAAAGCGTCGCGCATGAAGGGAAACGTCACTGGTATTTCTACGGGATTTACAGATCTTGATTATAAAACGGCCGGTTTTCAGAATTCCGATCTGATCCTTGTGGCGGCTCGTCCGTCTATGGGTAAGACGGCTTTTGTGCTGAATATTGCGCAGTATATGGCATTTCATGAGAATGTCACGGTAGCGATCTTCAGCTTGGAGATGTCCAAGGAGCAGCTGGTGAATCGTTTGTTTGCACTGGAGTCGCGAGTGGATTCACAGGCGATCCGTACCGGTAATCTGACGGATGAGGATTGGAGCAAGCTGATTGAGGGAGCAGGGATCATTGGCAATTCGAATCTGATTATTGAGGATACTCCCGGTATCTCTGTTTCGGAGCTGCGCAGCAAATGTCGGAAATTTAAACTGGAGCATAATCTTGGCATCATCATTATTGACTATCTGCAGCTTATGACCGGAAGCAAGCGGAGCGAATCCCGTCAGCAGGAGATATCGGAGATATCGCGATCTTTGAAGGAGGTTGCGCGTGAATTGAATGTCCCGGTGGTGGCGCTGTCACAGCTCAGCCGTGCGGTGGAACAGCGGCCGGATCATCGCCCCATGCTGTCCGATCTGCGTGAATCCGGAGCGATTGAGCAGGATGCAGATATGGTAATGTTTATATATCGAGATGATTATTACAATAAAGATACTGCAAAACCCAATGTTGCGGAGATCAACATTGCCAAGCAGAGAAATGGTGCCATCGGTACGATAGAGCTGGCATGGCTGCCACAGTATACTAAATTTGCGAATATGCTGAAATAAGGCTATCGGTCAGTAATAAATAAGCTTTGAGGAAAGGAAGGTCTATATGAAAAGAAAATCATTTTTTCTGGTGCTCGGACTGTCTCTGATGTTTGGCTTAGGAGTGTCTGCACAGGAAAGCACCGCGCCAGCGGATCAGGCGACGGCGGACGCCTATAATCAGGCGGTGGATCTCAAAGACCATTTGGATAATCTGGATGTTACGGTGGAGGAGGTCGTGAGTGTTGCCGGTCAGCCGTTGAATGCAGAGAAGACCATCAATATCCAGACGACGCAGATGTCCTCTGAGGATAATATGAAGGCTTCCATTGATGTGCAGACAGGCGATGGAGATGAGACACAGTATTATGAGGATGGTTATCTGTACTCAGATCAGAATGGGACGCAGATGAAGTTTTCCATGACGCAGGATATTATGAAAGGGTTGCTGGATCGTTATGTTTATCTGGATCTGACTGCGGAGTATCTGTCGAGCCTCAAGGCTACGGAGAATAAGGATGGAACCATGACCTATGCATTTGAAGCGTCCCCGGAGACCATCAAGGGCTATGAGGATAAGCTGCTTCAGGGCATTCAGGAGCAGCATCAGATCAGCATTGTTTCTATCGAAGGAACGGTAGACACTGATGCGCAGGGCAACATCGCAAAGAGAGAGCTTGAGATGGTCTACACTGTGAACAGTGGAGAGCAGTCCCAGCTTTGCGTGCTGAATTCTACGGAGAGCTTCCACAGCACGACACGAAATGTGAAGGTGGAGCAGCCGAAGGATCTGAATTCCTATGATGAGAAAAAACAGAATCAGCCGGCGATCAATATCACCAAGGAGGAAAAGACGCTCTATGTGACGGATGATTTGAATGTCAGAGCGCAGAACAGTGTAACCTCCGCGATCATCGGCGGTGTGGCTGCGGGACAGACCGTACATCAGACGGGCTATACCAGTGATGGCTGGATCCAGATCAGCTACAATGACGCGGTGGCCTACGTATCGGCGGAATATATCAGTGAGACGAAGCCAGTCATCATTAAGGATATGAGCGGAGACATGTATGCAACAGCTTCTGTAAACGTGCGGGCATCCTACTCTACAGACAGCGCGATCATAGGGACGTTATCGCTGAACGAGGCAGTGACGACTACGGGATATACGGACAATGGCTGGATCCGCGTCAGCTATGGCGGGAAGACGGCATATGTGAATCAGTCTTATCTGACATGGAATGTTCCGGTGGAGGAGGATGAGGCAGACGCATATACCGGTTATCTGGAGGGCAGCGTGATCGGTACGGATACAGGCAAGCTTCAGCTTCAGACGGTAGACGGTACGACTTACCGGTTTGATACATCCAATGCCGAAGAGAGTACTGAGGATGGTATTGTGATCGGTGACTGGGTCGGCGTAACCTACAGATATCGCAGTGGAAAATATAAGGCGTCAGAGATAGAGGATCTGCCTTATGATACCGCGCAGAGAAATAAAATGGTACTGAGCGGATATCGTGATATGGTGGCTTATGGAACCGTGATCGCGTACGATCTCAATCAGATCATCGTTGCGCTTGACAACGGTACGACACTGTCAGGAGATCTGGATTATGTGACGATCAACGGAGATCTGTATACCGGAGCGTATGTGATCGTGAATTATATCGGAAGCTATATGTATACGGTTACAGAATTTGAAGATTAGACATGATGTGAGAAAATGAGACTGTGTCAACAGATAAGAGATACATAGCGGCAGCTTCTTTTTTGAAACAAAAAGCGAGCAGGAGAG
>JAUNCG010000058.1 GCA_030526715.1 Eubacteriales bacterium | reverse complement strand
AGGTATCAAAAAGTATTGAATTTATTGAAAAAAACACTTGATTATATGGAGAGGAGTAATAAGACAGAATGATAGCTTTTCTTAGAGGCACGGTGGTGGAGGTAAACGAAAGCCGTGCGGTACTGGAAGTAAATGGAATGGGATACAATGTGTTGATTTCCTCAAGAGATGCGCAGCTTCTGCGAAGAGGCACAGAATCAGCACTTGTGCATACCTATCTGCAGGTGCGGGAGGATGCCATGCAGCTGTTCGGCTTTCTGAACCGAGAGGATCTTGAGGTATTTAAGCTGGTGCTTTGCGTAAATGGTATCGGTCCCAAGGCCGCGCTGGGGATATTATCCGTGTTTTCCGCCAATGATCTTCGATTTGCGGTACTGGCCGGAGACGCAAAGACGATCTCCAAAGCACCGGGAATCGGAGGCAAGACAGCGCAGAAGCTGATTCTGGAGCTGAAAGACAAGTTCAGTCTGGAAGAAGCTTTTGAAGAAAAGCTGGAGCAGTCGCCACAGACCGGTGACGCAGGTGAGGTGGATGAAAATCGTGCGGAAGCTGTGCAGGCACTGGTAGCGCTGGGATATTCGGGGAGCGATGCCCTGCGGGCTGTGCGTGCGGTGGACTTGAAAGACGGTATGACAACGGAGGATATTCTGCGTGCATCCCTGAAAAATCTGTAAACATCATAAATTGAGCAATAGAGTAGGAGAAAAACACAGCAAATGGCAAAACGAATGATTGAGACAGAGGTGACGCCGGAGGACAGTCGGATCGAGCCAAGTCTTCGCCCACAGAGACTGTCCGAGTACATCGGACAGGAAAAGGCAAAACAGAATTTGAAAATATATATTGACGCGGCTAAGCAGCGTGGAGATGCTCTGGATCATGTATTATTTTACGGCCCCCCGGGTCTTGGAAAGACAACGCTGTCCGGAATCATTGCAAACGAGATGGGAACGAATCTGAAGATCACCTCCGGACCGGCGATCGAAAAACCGGGAGAGATGGCGGCGGTACTGAATAACCTGCAGGAGGGGGATGTACTGTTTGTGGATGAAATACATCGCCTGAATCGACAGGTGGAAGAGGTGCTGTATCCGGCTATGGAGGATTTTGCAATCGATATTATGATCGGTAAGGGGGCAGCTGCCCGCTCCATTCGACTGGATCTCCCTCACTTTACGCTGGTGGGAGCGACCACCAGAGCGGGGCTGCTGACTGCGCCGCTAAGAGACCGCTTCGGAGTGATCCACCATCTGGAGTTTTATACAGAAGCGGAGCTGGCTACGATTATTACACATTCGGCAAAGGTTCTGGAGGTGGAGATCGATCCTCAGGGAGCTCTGGAGCTGGCACGCAGGTCAAGAGGCACGCCCCGTCTGGCAAATCGACTGTTGAAGCGCGTGCGTGATTTCGCACAGGTAAAGTATGATGGCAGGATCACGGGAGATGTGGCGACCTTCGCGTTGGATCTGTTGGAGGTGGATCGCTACGGTCTGGATATCACCGACCGCAATCTGCTGCTGACTCTGATTGAGAAGTTTGCCGGAGGACCGGTTGGTCTGGATACGCTGGCAGCCACCATCGGTGAGGATGCGGGAACGATCGAGGACGTATATGAACCATATCTTCTGAAAAACGGTTTTTTGAACAGGACGCCCCGCGGACGTGTTGCGACCGAGAAAGCTTACCATCATCTGGGGTTGCAATTATAAGGAATCTCGGTTATACTATTTCCGTAATTGCCCGGTAAATGTCGAAATATGAGATTTCCTGCGGCAGTAGATCAGCCATGATTAGGGCAAGGAGCTTCAGGGAGGAACTGACATGTCAGCAAAGAATCAGACGCAGGTATTGATCAATGGTCAGATTTTTATGATCAGCGGTTATGAGAGCGAGGAATATATTCAGAGAGTAGCGAGTTATCTAAGCGGTAAGCTGTCAGAGCTTCAGAGAGCGGACAGCTATCGTCGTCTCACAAAGGAAAAGCAGAATATGGTCGCGCTGTTGAATATTGCAGATGACTATTTTAAAGCAAAGAAGCAGGTGGAGACGCTGGAAGACAATGTGACGTACCGTGACAAGGAGATCTTTGAACTGAAGCATCAGCTTATGGATCTGCAGAGACAGAATGAAGAACTAAAGAAGAAATAGAATCGAAGGATTCGAGGAGAGATATAGGCTGCTTCAAAATCTAAGAAGATTTCGTTGCAGCTTTTTTGTATATCATGACAAACTGCTTGTTTGGAGGAAATGCAATGGAATTAGAATTGCTTGCGCCGGCGGGCTCCTATGAGAGCATGACGGCAGCTTTTGCGGCGGGGGCAGATGCGGTATATCTTGGGGGAAGCCGTTTTGGAGCAAGAGCCTATGCGGATAATTTTTCGCAGGAACGTCTGATTCAGGCGATCCGTGAAGCGCATTTGAGAGGAAAAAAGCTATATCTGACAGTGAATACGCTGTTTAAGGATGCGGAGCTGGAGGAGCTGCGCAGCTATTTGATACCTTATTATGAGGAGGGGCTGGATGCGGTGATCGTACAGGATCTTGGCGCTATGAAGCTGATTCTGGAGGAGTTTCCCGGGATGGATCTGCATGCCAGCACGCAGATGACCGTGACAGGAGTTCAGGGTGCTTCTTTGCTGAAGGAGCTCGGTGCAACCAGAGTGGTCACGGCGAGAGAGATGTCTCTGGGAGAAATCCGTGCGATCCATGATCAGGTGGATATTGAGATTGAAAGCTTCGTTCACGGGGCGCTGTGCTACTGTTATTCGGGACAGTGCCTCATGAGTAGTATGATCGGAGGCCGCAGCGGCAATCGCGGTCGATGTGCGCAGCCCTGTCGTCTTCCCTATACATTTTTAAAGGATGGAAGACCCCTGAGGACGAAGGCGGGAAGCTATCTGCTCAGTCCGAAGGATATCTGTACGGTGGAGCTCATTCCCGAGCTGGCAAAGTGTGGTATTTATTCCTTTAAGATTGAGGGGCGCATGAAGCGACCGGAGTACACGGCCGGTGTGGTACGGGTCTATCGAACCTATATGGATCAGTATCTGCGACAGGGAAAGGACGGGTATCGCGTGCGCACGGAGGATCTGCAGGAGCTTATGGATCTGTATAATCGCGGCGGATTCTCACAGAGCTATTACCGACAGCACAACGGTCCGGATATGATGTCTATGGAGCAGCCCAATCACTGGGGGACCGAGGCGGCCAAGGCAGTGGAGCGTTTGGCTAAAAAGAAAAAGGATGTGTCCGAACAGTCGTTTTGCGCGCTTGAGGATCTGGATCGTCTGGATATACTCGAGTATCGTCAGGGAAGCAGACCCATGACCTTCACTTTAAAAGAAGCGGTAAAAAAAGGAAAGCTTTTCAGCCTTCCGGTGGGCAGCGTCCCGAGGGGGACGGTGCTGTACCGTACAAAGCATCAGGCGCTGCTGGATCATCTGTCCAAAGAGTATGTTTCAGAAAAATGGCAGGAAAAAATAAAGGGAAAATTAATACTCTCTGAGGGAAAACCTGCTATACTATCCTTACGTATGGGACGTGTCAGCGTATCAGTTACGGGAGAAACGCCGCAAATGGCGCAGAAGCGTCCGATTACGGAAGAAGAGGTGCGAAAGCAGCTAGGGAAGACCGGCGCTACACATTATGCGTTTGAGAAGCTGGAGATCATCATGGGAGCAGACCTGTTTTTGCCTATGCAGGCATTGAACGATCTGCGCAGAAGAGGTTTGGAGGAGCTGGAGAGAGCATATCTTTCTCAGTTTCTGCGAGCTTATGTCGGGAGTAGGTCTGCGGATGTACAGTGCGCGGGGGAAGCGGTATCGATGACGACGCAGGATTCCAAAGAGCAGCTGACCGATACAGTGTCACAGAAAACACAGCTGGCGGTCTCGCTGGAGAGACCGGAGGGCTTTGCGCTGTTACTTTCCTATGAAGAGATCCATCGGATCGATCTGGACGCATCGATGTTTGAAGATAGAGATACATTTCTGAGAAAAAGCAGCATATATGTGAGACAGTGTCACGAGCATGGAAAACAGTGCTTTTATATTATGCCATGGATTTACCGCGGACATGCACAGCGCTATTACGAGGACGAGGAAGCGATAGAGGCGCTGTGGCAGTATGACGGTATCCGGGTGCGCAGTCTTGAGGAATACGTATTTTTAAAAAAGCATGGGTATACAAAGCGGATTATGGCAGAACATAATCTCTATACATGGAATCAATATGCGGCGGCATTTTGCAGGGAACATGGGATCTCGCCGCTGACGGCGCCGTTGGAGCTGAATCAACAGGAGCTGAAAAAGTGCGGATGCAGTGACAGCGAGCTGATCGTGTATGGATATCTTCCGCTGATGGTGTCTGCGCAGTGCCCGAAAAAAAATCTGCTGGGCTGCAATCATCATTCGGAGACTTATCAGCTTCAGGACCGTATGCAGAAGCAGTTTTCTGTCAGAAGTCATTGCAGCTTTTGTTATAATACGATCCGTAACAGTGCGCCGCTGATACTGGCGGACGAGTGGAGACGGATCGGGGAGCTGCACCCTGCGGGGATCCGTCTGATGTTTACAGATGAGAGCTGTGAAAGGATTCGTGAGATTTTGCAGATGTATATCCGTACATTTTGTAAAGGACAGGATATCCCGGAGGTGACGGGAGTATTTACAAGGGGCCACTTTAAACGAGGAGTGGAATAGGTGAGCGTGTGATTAATTTAGTAATTCAGATTTCCAAATATGCTATTCTGTTTATGATGGCGATCTATACGCTGCAGAGTTATCTGGTATTCAGCAAAAAAGATGATGATGACAAGGATTTTATCTTTCTTCGTCAGGATCTGATGATCTTTATGATCCATTTTATTGCGTATCTGGATATCTATCTGAGACAGGGAGATACCATGCTGTATTTCCTGTACGGAGCGCAGTTTATCTATCTGGCCGCGGTACTGGTATTTTTTCATAACCTGTACCCGCGTGGTTCCAAGCTGGTGTTGAACCATATGTGTATGCTGATCATGATCGGCTTTGTGATGATGACCAGATTGTCCTATGATATTGACCGGATCGATCCGGTGAAGCATTTTGAGATCACGGTGGCAGCTACAATCGTGGCTATGATCATTCCGCTGATCGTGCGCCGTATGCGGATACTGACCCGCTGGACATGGCTGTACGCGGCGGCAGGCATCGGAGCGCTGGGACTGGTGGCGGTGGCCGCAAAGCAGACATACGGTGCAAAGCTGGGATTTACTATCGCGGGAATCAGCATTCAGCCTTCGGAATTCGTGAAGATCATCTTTGTGTTTTGCATCGCGGGTATGCTGGGGAAGGCAAAGAACTTTAAAGATATTGTGATCACGACGGCACTTGCGGCGATGCATGTGCTGATTCTGGTGGCTTCCAGAGATCTGGGAAGCGCGCTGATCTTCTTTATGACATACCTGATCATGCTGTATGTCTCTACGAGAAAATCACTGTATCTCCTTGCGGGACTGCTGGCAGGAGCGGCGGCGGGTGTCGGCGCATATTTTCTCTTTTCTCACGTACAGCAGAGAGTGGATATCTGGATGGATCCCTTCGCGGATTATTCGGGAAGCGGCTATCAGGTGGCGCAGTCCTTGTTTGCCATTGCGGCGGGAGGCTGGTTTGGAACCGGTGTCTTTCAGGGATCGCCGGATCTGATACCGATCGTGGAGCAGGATTTCATGTTTGCTGCAATCACGGAGGAGTTTGGCGGGATTTTTTCCATCTGTTTTATTCTGGTATGCATGAGCTGTTACATTATGTTTGTCAATATTGCGATGCGTCTGTCCAATCGTTTTTACCGACTGGTGGCGCTTGGACTGGGAACGATGTATGCAGTACAGGTGTTCTTGACGATCGGCGGTGCGCTGAAGTTTATTCCGATGACCGGCGTGACCATTCCGCTGGTCAGTCACGGCGGAAGCTCCATGCTGAGCACGCAGATGATGTTTGCAATCATTCAGGGATTATATATTCTTCGTGAGGATGAGGAGGATCAAATTGAGAGATACAGAGAGAGAGAACGGCAGATGGAGCGGCAGAGATACTACGGATCGTGAAAAAAAGATCGATATTCCGGAATTTGTAAACGGAAACGGTCAGAGCTTCGATACAGCTGCAGGTCCGGAGCAGGAAATTCCCCGTTTTGAGGAACAGCCGAAGCCGGTGACAAAAAAGCAGAGAAATCGTGTCTATGGAAGAGTTGCATATCTGTTTTCTGCCATGTTTCTTGCGTTGGTGGGATATATGATCTATTTCAATGTGACGAAGATAGACGACCTGAACCGCAACCAATATAATACCAAAAAAGATGCACAGGAAAAATATGTGGTTCGCGGCAGCATCGTGTCTGCGGACGGTGAGATCATTGCCGGAACGAATATTGATGACGAGGGGAATGAGACGAGGGTCTATCCGGACGGAAATCTGTTCGCGCATGTGGTTGGCTATACGACGAACGGAAAATCCGGACTTGAGGCTATTTATAATAATGATCTGATGACCTCCAACGCATCGATTATCGAGCGGGTCGGTAACGAGGCCAGCAATCAGAAGGTCAAGGGAGACAGTCTGGCGGTGACACTGAATTCCGGTCTGCAGCGGGCAGCCAGCAGTGCGCTGGGAGCCTATCGGGGAGCGGTGATTGTGATGGAGCCGTCTACGGGGAAGATTCTGGCTATGGTATCCAAGCCGGATTTCAATCCGAATGATATGGAAAACGAGTGGGAGTTCCTGATCGCGGAGGGTTCCAGAAGCCCCCTGTTGAATAGGGTGACGCAGGGACTGTATCCGCCGGGATCGACCTTTAAGATCGTTACGGCGTTGGAATATCTAAAGGAGCACCCGCAGGATTATACGGATTATGCATATAATTGCGAAGGCACGCTGTCGAAGGATGACGTGACGATCAAGTGCTATGATTATCAGGTGCATGGGTTTGAGGATCTGCAGGCATCCTTCCGAAACTCCTGCAATACCTCGTTTGCCAACATCGGTCTGTCACTGGATGGAGACAAATTTAATGCTACAGCGAAGGAGCTACTGTTTAACGGAGATCTTCCAACGATACTTCCTTACAGTGAGAGTCGTTTTGTATTAAACGGCAAAACTTCGGTCGGGGATATTATGACGACATCCATCGGTCAGGGCGATACGCTGGTATCTCCCTTCCATATGGCGCTGATCACATCGGCAATTGCCAATCACGGTATACTGATGTATCCGTATCTGGTAGATCACATCGAAAATGTGGACGGTGTGACGGTTACGGAGACGAAGCCGATGCAGTATAAGCGTCTGATGACGAGTCAGGAGGCTTCGATTCTGAAATCCTTCATGCAGAGCGTGGTGGAATCCGGGACGGCAACATCACTGTATGGCAGAGGCTATACCGTGGCGGGTAAGACCGGATCTGCGGAATATGAGGTGAACGGGAATACGGGAGATGAGGCAAATTTCTCGACGCATTCATGGTTTGTAGGATTTTCAAATGTTGAGAATCCGGATATCGTGGTGTGCGTAATTGCGGAGGATGGCGGAACCGGAAGCTCTGCGGCAGTCCCGATCGCCGGACAGATTTTTGACGCATACTACTATGGATAATATGAGGAATATCCATATTTTTCAGATTTAAGTTGCGGTTTTTTGCAAAAGGCGGTATACTGGTTTCATAAAACACAACGCACAACAGGAGGCATTGCAATGATTGAGGCAACGAGCTGTGGCGGTGTGGTCATTTTTCGGGGCAAGATACTCCTTTTGTTCAAGAGCTATAAGAACAAATACGAAGGATGGGTTTTGCCGAAGGGAACTGTAGAAGCCGGCGAGGATTACAAGGATACTGCGCTGCGCGAGGTGCTTGAGGAGACCGGAGCGAAAGCTTCGATCGTGAAGTACATCGGAAAAAGTCAGTATTCGTTCAACGTGCCGGAGGATGTGGTGGAGAAGGAAGTCCACTGGTATCTTATGCGCTCTGAGAGCTACTATAGCAAGCCACAACGCGAGGAACACTTTATAGACTCCGGATATTACAAGTATCACGAAGCCTATCATCTTTTGAAGTTTGCCAACGAGCGGACGATGCTCGAGCGTGCTTATGAGGAATATCTGGCACTGAAGAAAGCGAATCTGTGGGTGAATGGTAAAAAGTATTTTAAAGGAAAAGACTGATGACGGATTCATCGGTCTTTTCTGCAATATGTGATTAAATGAAGTAAAGCTGGTAAGGATAGAAGTATGAGATGGTATCGCGGTCTGTATCTTGGCGAAGGACTGGAAGATAAAAAAGAAAAATTGATTGAGAAGATAGAGAAGAGTGCCGGTACGCCGGGGATCTATGTGGTGACTCTGGCGGCGAACGGTACAGATCTGTTTGATATTTTTTCGACGGATTATCTGCTTCAGCCGGTGCTTCATGGTCACTGTCCGATGGTCGTGGGATTGTGTAAGGGATATGAGGAAGCGGTGGAGATGGCGACATCCATTGCGCTGGAGGGTTATCGGGAGACGGGCAGCTTTGCGGTGCTTCCGTTCCTGAAGGGACGGCTGACAGAGGGGGAAGAGCTTGCTTGGGAATATCCTTCCGAGCATCTGAGACTTCATCACAAGATATCCTTTGCATATCTATATGAAAGACTTAGAGATATGATTTTGCATGGTTTTAAGAGGAACGGGTGAATATGCTGCATATCATTTTGGGTATACTGAAAATATTGGGGATCATAGTGCTCGTCCTTCTCGGTCTGTTGCTGCTGATATTATTGACGACATTGTTCGTGCCGCTGAGATATCAGGCGAGAGTGGATTTTGATGGGAGTCCGACAGCGAAAGCGGCGGTGACATGGCTGTGTCGATTGATTTCCGTACAGATTGAATATCAAAAAAAACTCAATTTCCGGGTACGGGTGCTCAGATTTTATCTGATAGGCGGGGAGAAGCAGAAAAAGACTGCAAAGGCTCACAGGCATAAAAAGAAGGCGAAGGCTTCGCAGATCGGTAAAGATAAAGCGCGCGCGATAGAGCCGAAGCCGGAAGCTGTGGAAGATACCCCCATGGATCTGAAGTCGGAAGAAAAAGCCGACGAATCCGCATTAAAAATGACAGAAGATGTAAAAACGGAAGAAGTAGAGATAAAAAAAGTAAAAACAGAAGATGTAAAGACACCGGAGACGATTCGGGATCCTGAAAAAAAGTCTTGGGTTCAGAGATTACGTAAGCTTCTTGATAATGGCGTGACCTCTGTAAAGAATTTTGGAAAATCCATGAAGAATCTTCGAGATACAGTGGGGCATATCCGTGCGACAATAGACACGTACAGAACATTCTGGAATCTTCCGAGAACACAGGCGGCATATGGTCATGTGAAAAAGGAGCTTTTTTATTTGCTGAGACATATACTTCCGAGAAAATGGAAGGGAAATGTGCATTTCGGATTTGAGGATCCTGCATCTACGGGACAGGCACTGGCGCTCCTGTCCATATTGGAGGGATGCTCCGGAAATCATATTCAGGCAACGGCTGATTTTGACCAAAAGATTCTGGAAGGCGATTTTTATCTAAAAGGGCACGTGAGATCCTGCCATTTTGTGAAAAGCGGTCTGAGTCTGTTGGCGGATAAGAATGTACGAAGAACAGTTCAGCGTTTTCGTAGAACCAGAGGAAGCTGATTGGGGAATATAGAGTAAAATGCTATAGAAAACAGGAGGAACATTATGGCAGCAGAGAACAATTTTCAATCAAAGGTAGAATCACTGTTCAAGGGAATGGACGGATTTATCCAGTCTAAGACGGTGGTAGGAGATGCGATTACGGTCGGCGATACGATCATCCTTCCGCTGATCGATGTATCCTTCGGGATCGGTGCGGGAGCCATTGAAGGAAAAGATGGCGGTAAGCAGAAAAATAACGGCGGCGGTGGTATGGGTTGCAAGATGATGCCGAGTGCGGTGCTGGTGATACAGAACGGTACCTCCAAGCTGGTAAATGTCCGCAATCAGGACGGGCTGACAAAAGTGCTGGATATGGTGCCGGATTTCGTGAACCGATTTACTTCCGGAGGCTCGACGGACACGTCCTCAGAAAAAAAGAAAACAGAAGAATAAGACTGCGTGAGAATATGCCAAGGAACGTTCTTTGTTCTTATGGCATATTCTTATATAGAAGCGTATGAATCAGGGGGACTCAGATGAGACGGGTAGCGGGGTATACATTGTTCTGGCTTGCGGTAGGAATGCTGATATCATTGCTGATTCAGGATATGTTCTGGAGCGTTTTCCTGATTTCTGTGCTGTTGATGATCGGATATCATTTATTTGTAAATTAAAAGTAGATATATATTACAGAATGGAGCGGGCAACTGCTCCGTTTTCGTATGTTCGGGAAAGATATAAACATTTTACGCTATACAATATCTAATAAAAAAACAGAGCCGCTGATCACTCAGCGACTCTATCGATTCATCCAGATGCTATTAAGCTCTCTCAACATTACCGGACTTCAGACAAGAAGTACATACATACATCTTCTTAGCAGCTCCGTTAACTTTTACCTTTACGGACTTGATATTTGACTTCCACATCTTGTTGGATCTTCTATGTGAGTGGCTCACATTGTTACCGAAATGAGCTCCTTTGTCGCAAATTGCACATCTAGCCATGACAGCACCTCCCTTTATTCATATTAGCCCATGCCTTTATGCATAGACTGACAACAATCGTATTCTAACAGATTGATTTAAATTTTGCAAGCAGAAAATCAAAAAAGTATTTCCTTTTTTTGAGTTTTAAGGTATACTAGGTCAAGAGTATCAGAAAATATGATATTTGGAGGTAGGATTTATGAAAGGACGTATGGATAATGAACTGGGTACCATCTCCATCGATCTCGATGTCATTGCGACTTATGCGGGCAGTGTAGCAGTGGAGTGTTTTGGAATTGTCGGTATGGCAGCTGTCAGTATGAAGGATGGTCTGGTGAAGCTTTTGAGACGTGATAGTCTGAAACACGGTATCAATGTATCCTTGAGTGAAGATAATAAGATTTCTCTGGATTTCCATGTCATCATTTCTTACGGCGTCAGTATTTCCGCAGTTGCTCAGAATCTGATGAGTAATGTGAAATACCGTGTGGAGGAATTCACAGGTATGGAGATCGAGCGTATCAATGTATTGGTGGAAGGTGTAAGGACGATTGATTAAGGAGGAACTCAAAGAAGTGAGTAGAAGTACAATAAATGCCGAGCTGTGCGCGAAGATGTTTCTGGCAGGCGCCAAGAATCTTGAGGCGAACAAGGAATGGATTAATGAACTGAATGTTTTTCCGGTGCCGGACGGAGATACCGGAACGAACATGACGCTTACGATCATGTCTGCGGCGAAGGAGGTCGCAGCGTTGGAGAATCCGACGATGGAGGTGCTTGCAAAAGCCATTTCATCCGGTTCCCTGCGCGGAGCACGCGGTAATTCCGGAGTTATCCTGTCGCAGCTTTTGAGAGGATTTACAAAGGGAATCAAGTACAGCGAAGAGGTGGATAAGGTCACGATCGTGGATGCGTTCCAGAAGGCTACGGCTACAGCGTATAAGGCCGTTATGAAGCCGAAGGAGGGTACAATCCTGACGGTAGCCAAGGGATTTTCTACCAAGGCGATGGAGCTGCTGGAGGAGGATCTTGAGCTGGAAGAGATTTTGGAGAAGTCTCTTGCACATGCCGAGGAGGTACTTGCACAGACTCCGGAGATGCTTCCGGTACTGAAAGAGGCCGGCGTAGTGGATTCCGGCGGACAGGGACTGATTCAGGTATTGAAGGGGGCCTTTGATCTGTTCCTCGGCAAAGAGGTGGATTATAAGGTAGAGAGTGCTACCGTTCCGGTTTCTGTGAAGGAGAGCGGTACGAGCGGAATTTCCACAGCGGATATCAAGTTCGGTTACTGCACGGAGTTTATCATTATGACGAAGACACCGATGCAGGATGAGGAACAGCTGAAGTTTAAAGCATTTCTGGAGAGCATCGGTGACTCTATTGTTGTTGTGGCTGATGAGGATATCGTGAAGGTACATGTGCATACGAACGATCCGGGTGTTGCCATTACCCGTGCGCTGACGTACGGTGAGCTGTCCCGCATGAAGATCGACAATATGCGCGAGGAGCATCAGGAGAAGCTGATCAAGGAGGCATCTAAGATTGCGGCTGAGCAGGCGAAGGCAAAAGCGGCGCAGGAGATGCCCCATAAGGAGAACGGCTTTATCTCTGTATCCATCGGCGAGGGTATCGGCGAGATCTTTAAGGGACTGGGTGTGGACTATTTGATCGAGGGCGGTCAGACCATGAATCCGAGTACCGAGGATATGCTGAATGCCATAGAGCATGTAAATGCGGACAATATTTACATTTTACCGAATAACAAGAATATTATTCTTGCGGCGAATCAGGCACAGGCGCTTACCAAGGACAAGAAGATCATCGTGATTCCGACCAAGACGGTGCCGCAGGGTATCTGTGCGCTGATCAATTTTGAACCGGGCAGATCTCCGGAGGAGAATCAGGAAGCGATGACGGAGAGCCTGAACGATATCAAGACTGGTCAGGTGACGTATGCTGTGCGTGATACACATATCGATGATAAGGATATCCGTGAAGGCAATATTATGGGTATCGGTGATCATTCTATTCTGGCGGTAGGTGAGAAGATCGCGGACACGACGAAGGAAACCATTGCGCTGATGATGGATGATGCTTCTGAGCTGATCAGTATTTACTACGGCGAGGATGTGTCCGAAGAAGAAGCAAATGAACTGGGCGATGAGCTGATGGAACTGTATCCGGACTGCGAGGTAGAAGTCTATGCAGGAGGTCAGCCGATTTATTACTACGTGGTGAGTGTGGAGTA
>JAUNCG010000057.1 GCA_030526715.1 Eubacteriales bacterium | reverse complement strand
TTATATAAATAAAGTTCATGGAGATGATGATATTCTTCTTCTGTATTTATTTCCACAAGATATCCTCCAATGGCTTTTGCCATATCATTGGCTTCACTCCATGTATAATTTCCTGTAAAGAGTTTATATCGGTGTGTTGTATCTGCATAGTATTCCGTTTTTCGCAGTTCTGTCTCCCACTGCGATCCTGCGTTATCTTTTTCTCTATCCTCTTCCCAACTAACCAGATTTGCATGATCATACAAAAAATCACCTGCTTTATTCATCAATATCCATTTACGCACATAGGATTCCCCAAATTCATTCAGTAGCGTTACTTCATCAGTGAGTCTCATTTTACTCATTAGCGATAATCCTTCTATATATTCTTCCTCTGTGAGCATAATCTGTTCCTGTTCTGCAACTGCCAGCAGAATCATATCACTCGGTAACACTGCATCCATAATATAAACATCTACATCTACAAATTGTTTAAATTCATCACCATATATACGATCAAACTGAGCCAATTCGAAGTCATACAGTTCACATGGTATCGCCTTTGCACTCGTCTGCATCCAAATCTTGGATACTATCTCGTTAATCAAATGTCGTCTGGCATAGTACTCTAATATTTCCGGATCACTTGTTGTCTCATCATTGATTGTAATGCTTATAGGTGCGTCACGATTTATTACTGTAATTCCTTTATATTCTCCGAGTGTGATATAATCCGACGCTCGAAATTCCGGAAATATCCGCCCATCCTCTATAACCGATTGTTCCGCTCGTTGTTCTTCTATACTCTGTTCCTCTGTAATTTCTTCTATGGTTTGCTCTTCTGTGGTCATTTCTTCCGTATTATTTGCCTCCGTAGCCTGTTCTTTTACACTCTCTGACTGAACAGACGCGATCATCATATTATACTCATTATTCTTTTTTCTGAAATTCATCCCTACATAAAAAGCTGCTCCGAAAAATATACAGACAAGAACTGCCGCAGTTGCTTTTTTCCATCCTCCTGCTGCTGTCTTGTGCGTCTCTTGCTGCTGTATTGACTGTCCATATTCTTCCAAAGCATATTTCAGTTCTGCCGCAGTCTGATAGCGAAGCGCACTCTTAGGAGCACATGCTTTTCTTATTATCATACTCAGTTTTGGATCGGCTGCCATTGGATCTGGCAATTCTACACCAGCTCCCATTCTTTTCCGAAACGCTTCTTGAATTTTTTCTGATATCGCCTCACCGTTTTTATTCTCCATAAACGGAAATTTCCCATGATTGAGAAGTCTGTAAAGCAATATTCCCAGTGCATAAATATCTGATCGTCTGTCACTGATACCATCCCAGAAGGTCTCCGGTGCCATATAGTTGACGCCCTCTCCCTCAAGATTCTGCCTTTTTCGCATTATCAGATGAGCTGTGCCAAAATCCCCCAGAGCATATTTTCCATTTTCCAAAACAAAGACATTTGAAAGCTTCATATTTCCGAAAATCAGGTCTCTTTTTTCATATTCCGAAAGGATATCACAGAGAGCACAGCCCAGCGCTATGACCTCTTTGGGGCTGAGATCGCGTTGTTGTTCCCTGAGATACTGAGTTAGGCTTTTTGCAAGACTCATCCGCAGAAATATCTGATATCCCGGCGCATCTGTCCTTTCCCAGCACACAATATCCTCGATAACCAGAGTATTTCCCAAATGATTCAGTCCCATTAGCACGCCAAGCTCTTGAACTACCGACTCCGCATCTATTTTCATCTGCTGACGTATCTCCTGCGCACTCATCCCCTGCGCAAGCATTTCCTTCAAATGCTCGTCAGATTCCGGAAAGCAGATTACTTTCATTGCCGCACAGAGCTTTTGTCCGGCGACCTCCCGACTGATCCGATAAACCTCACTCTGCGTTCCTTTTCCGATTTCTTCTTCTACATTCCATTCCTGCCACGGAATTGTCATTTTATAACCTGTCATTATGTATTGCTCCTTGTTTTCATTTTTTTCTTTATGATATGTATTCATCATGCTATACTGATTTCAATAAAAACATAACTCATTTATTTTTAGTCAAGCGGATATTCGCAGTTTCATTCAATTAAAATACTCAGGAGATTGACAAATGCTTTCATTTATCGTAAATCCACGCTCCAGCTCCGGGCGCGGCATGAAAATCTGGAATCAGGTCGCAGCACAGCTGCAAGTAGAGCATATCGACTATAACGTATATTTTACAGAGTTTCCCGGGCATGCGACAAGGCTTGCCGCAGAGCTTTCTGCCGTAGCTAATGCAGACATGCTTTGTACGATCGTTGCCGTAGGCGGTGACGGCACTGCCAATGAGGTCATCCATGGTCTGCATAATTTTTCCTATATTCGCTTCGCCTATATTCCTTCCGGATCAGGGAACGATCTGGCGCGGGGATTGCAGTTACCCACAAAACCACTGACTGCCCTGCATTCCATTCTGCATCCGGAACACATTGTCCCGGTCAATGTCGGCCAGATGGTTTCCGGCAAGGTGACGCGTCGCTTTATTGTCAGTACAGGCATCGGCTTTGATGCGGCCGTCTGCCATGAAGCCGAGCATTCCCCGATAAAACGGATATTGAATCGGCTGAAGCTCGGTAAGCTCACATATCTTGGAATCGCTCTAAAAAATATCTTGTTTCTCAAAACCGGAAGCGTTGTACTTGTCACAGATGATGAGCACCGCTTCCAGTTTGACGGCATTCTGTTTGCCGCAGCCATGAATCTTCGATACGAAGGCGGCGGATTTATGTTTTGTCCAAATGCCGATGCCGGAGACGACTACCTTGATATCTGTCTGGTGGAAAGCATGCCGACACTGCGCATTCTCCGTCTGCTTCCGACTGCGTTCTCAGGTAAACATGTAAAATATACCGATGTCGTACATATTTTCCGATGCAAAAAAGCAGCTATCCATGCCGCTATACCGCTCGCCATCCATACGGACGGCGAGCCGGTAGCTATAAGCTCTGACTGGACTGTTACTCTGTTAAAAGAAAAGCTTCCGGTGATCTATCGAAATTCATCCAGTGTACCCTGATAATCACAACGCTGCAGCTCCACTTCGCTATAGGTATCGTTGATGGTGTACGAATACATTCCGGAAATGTATTCTATATCGCCACTGAGTGCCTGATAGATCTGCGGCGTTGTCGTATGCTTTTGCTTATATTCCTCTGTCCAGCATTCATACGGAGCAATACCTAGTCTGGTATCGTTATTCTCCAGCCCCATTTCGCGGATTCTCGAACGGTAAGCCTCCATATATTCTTCCGCCGCTTCTTGTGTAAGAGCAGGTTCGTCTATGTAAGTACCGGTTGCTTCATCATAGACATCCGGATGGTATTCTCTCAAAATCGTCCAGTCCTCGCTATATTCTCCAAAACACATAAGCGGATCACCCGGTCCTTCACTTCGGCGACCGTCCCGCGCCCATGTAGCATCTGCAGAATATACCACTCTGTCTCCATTTCCGGGCTGATGATATCCTGCGCCAAATGCATAGTATAACTGTGTCGCAGTTCCCGTACCATGTCCCTGATAGGTACCATCATTCTCCGAAGCCGTCTGTGTATTGTTTGAGTCAATTCCAATATAACCGAAAACTGACAAGGTTGTACCACTTCCGTTTTCCACGATATTACTGTCTACCGCGATATAGTCATTCCCATCATATTCATATGTGAAAACTCCGGTCTGTCCTACACCGATTCCGGTCTCCGGAAAATATCTTCCGTTTATATTTCGCAGCCTGCGTTCTGCCGCCATCGTCACTTCATAGCTGTAAGCGATATATTCATACATCTGCAATCCCAGATCGGTTCCCTCACCATCTTTGCTGTAAAAAAGCACTACCAGCATTTCGTCATATCCGTCATGGTCAAAATCCCTGATCGTTGCACTGAGCAGACCGTTCACGTCATTTGCAGTCCACGGACATTCACCGGTCTTTAAACACCCCGAAGACAATGGGGATTGTAATGTCGTCGTATCAATGACTCCATATTGCGGAACGAGAACGTTTCGCAGGTATTCACGGAAAGGATCATTAGAAGGGAGCGTAGGCTGATCAGTTTCAGACTCCGATGAAACCTCTGATTCCGCTTCTGTTATTATCAGAATCTCCGGTGCATTTTCAGTCTCAATTTCTGTTTTTTCTCCTAATTGTTTTTTGACAGAATCATCTTCTTTGGGTTTTACTCTTTCTTCATATACCGCTTTTGCTGCCATACCGAGATCCAGCATTCGATAAGGTCCAAACGTATCTGTACTTAAGCTTGCCACTCCATAAGTTTTCGTTTTAAGAAGATAATTTTTTACCGTTTTGGGATCCATGCTCGGATCCATTGACCAAATAAACGCCGCCGCACCGGTAACCATAGGAGCTGCCAGTGAAGTGCCTTTCATGGTCTCATATCCTTTTTTCTTTGTACTTGCACAAAAGATATCTTTGCCGGGTGCACATATATCTACGGTTGTTCCATAGGTTGAAAATTGTGTCATCGGATAATCCAGATATTCTTTTTTGCTTTTTTTCTCAACTGCCCCAACGATCAATATTCGATCTTTGAAAAAACGATAATCCACATCCTTGATCAACTCTCTTGTTTTTTCAGAAATTCCCTTAAGACGTGTGTACATCAGTTTATTAAAGTTTGATTCATCAAATGATGCAAAAAATCCTGTCCAATCTGTCATACTTGTATAATTATTAGGTAATTTCATAAAATTTCCATTGTTTCCTGCCGCTTGTACCAGTATATAATCTGATTGTCCCTGTAAATATAGATGTAGCATTGACAGTGCACATTCCAATGCTGATTCCTGCACATTTCTGAAATAATTGGTCATTGCATATTCATAATCGTTTGTGAAATTATCTGCTATGACCTTAAAATAATCATAATTATAAAATTTATCTTTTTGTTGGGGTCCGCGTTCAAATGACATATTCACTACTTTCGCGCCCTGCTTGATTGCCTGCTGCATTAATATGACAAACTCGCATCCCGGTCCTATCAGCGATTTTCCATTATGATTCCAATCAATTGCATAGAGTTTCGCTTTGTCTGCCACTCCCCGAAGACCAACGCGATTATTTTTGGCAGCAATTACAGAAGCTACCGCTGTCCCGTGCCCTTCATCATGAGCGCCATATTCTATAGAATTCTCATTCAACATCTCTATGTTACCTGCCAACTCTTCATGATCCAGTTGAAAACCATTATCAATGACAGCAACCTTGATTTCATTTGCATATTGCTCATACTCATTCCATGCCGTATATGCATGAATTGCCTCGGCCCACCAATCATTACCATCTGGATTGTTATTCAAATCTCCTTTTCCTTTAATCGTTTTTCCTTCCTCTGACCATGGATTTTCATCCTTTGTTTCGGAAAAATCAGTCAATATCGGCGAATCATATTTTGCATAAAAAACATAGTCATTCTGTATTAATCTGTTAGACAACTCATTTATCTCTGCGAGCGTTGTACTCGGAATTTTAATTTGCATTAAGCTATTGTCACTATTATACCCAACCACTTCTCCCCCTACAGACTGTGCCATTTTTTCACATTCCTGATCCGTTGGATTATTTAAAAGATATGCAAAAATAATATCGTTATAATATACAAGTCTCTCTTTCTCGTCAAAAGCGATTTCATTTGTTCCCGGACGATAAACCGCACTATCCTCACCGATTTTTACTAACTCACCATCCCATACCCATGGTTCCTCATCACTATTCTCATCTTTGATAATTCCCGATGATTTTTCCGTACTCGCTATATCGATCTCCGCATTTTCTAACTGTCTCCCATGAAGCATACCGAAAGCAGCTCCAAATACCAGCCCTGCTACACACACCGCACCCACAGCTTTCACCAAGGTATGCTTACTTTTTATATGTGTCTCCGTTTGAGAACTCTGCTGCATATTTTCTTCTTCCAGAAGAAACGCATGTGCTGTTTCACCGAGGTAGATCTCTGTTCCACACGCAAGAAAGTACTCCTCCCCTATAGGCAGAGTACTTCCGTCATAAAGATACACTATGCTCTCTTCCGATTCACAGAGCAGCCAGTAGCCGCCCTTCTCTTCGTCATATGAAATTCCGACATGATATGGCGCAACCCCCGTCTCCTGCAAAAATATATCGCAGTCCGGATGACTGCCGATCCAGAGAGTCTCCTGTTGTCTTACCATAATCGTCTGATGATCTTCATCTCCGATATACCAGCGTATTCTTCCTGTATGCTCCATATCATGACTCCTTTCAAGATCCGTTTGCAAGTCTGAAAATCTCATCTGCCTTCCATATTTTCTGATCTGTGCCATCCAGATTGATACTGCAAAAATAACGTTCCCACGCCATAGTTTCATCACTGTATTCTTTCATCATATAATATAATCTTGTCTGTCCATAAATACACCAAGGGGTGATCTCCTGACTTCCCTCTGACGGTGGAAGCTCCGAAACAATCTCAAAGTCTTCCCCTGTATCCAGATTATATCCCCAGATAGCTGCACCGCTCCATCCGACATGTTCGATTTTTGTATAAATAAATACATTTCCAATCAGATATCCGGTACTTCCGGTTCCCCAGAGACCATACTGACTGATCGCACTGATGTCATCCAGATTTTCTCCTTTTTCAGCAAACACACTTGTACGATTGTTTTTCAGATCACGTACACACGCTTTTGCTCCGACCTGATATTCAAATACCAGCTTATCATCATATACATTTGAGATATCAAAATTCGTCTGTTCCTCATAAGGCGCGCTGTCATCCAGTACCTCCCGATTGCTTCCATCTGCAGAATAACGTACGACCTGAAACTGATCATTCAGGCAATAAATCCTGTCATCAACAATCGTAAATCCATTATCACAATCTTCTGTCAGGATCTGCTCCGGTTCTGCCTGATCTTCTACTTTAATTCGATATACACTATTAGTCCCGGTATAAATATATCCATTGGAAAAATATACTTCGGATCCCAATTTCAACTTGATTTCTCCAAGCTTTTCCCCTTCCATGCTATACTGCGCCAGCTTGCTGCCTCCTGTTTTCCACCAAAGATGTACATAAATATACTGATCTGTTGCCATAACGTGATCCGGATACCAATCATCTTCATCCTGCTCCAGAAAGAGCGTCTCTTCGCCGTTTTCTACCGATATACGATACAACTTTCTTTCATCATTGGTTAAGGCATTGCAATAATACAGATATCCGTCTTCTTCCACAATATCGCTCATACGATATACGCCCGTTGAATTATCCTGTCGGACACCCTCTGCCGTCTCTGCACCGGTTCTTGTTTCTGTCTCAATATCGACAGAGGACGGCATCGTCTGCATTCCCTCAGTCTTAGCTGTATCAGAAGAATATGTCTGAACTATATCCTCATCGCTGTAATCCCCGACAGCCTGAACCAGCTCCGTCTCTGTTTGTTCCGCGCTCGAACTCACCTGCATACTTTGATCATCAGCGCTTTTCTTTCCCTTACTTTGGCCAAGCGCCGCACTTCCTATCAGAGTAAGACATCCTGCGCCAAGTAACGCAGCCAGAATCGTCATATATCTTTTTTTCATCCCTGAATCACTTGTTTTCAAAACAGGACGCTCTGTCTCCGTTAATTCAAAACAAATCTTATTACGTCCATTTCCTATATAAACGATTTCCTGTGCTGACGCGAAGATCTCCTCACCCACAGGAAGCAGCTCTCCGTCTGCAAAGTAGACCTTCCCTTCGGTCTCACGGATCAGCCAGAGTCCCTGCTGCTGTGCATCGTAGGAGATTCCGAGATGATAAGGCACCGCCTCCATCTCGCTCAAGACAATATCACAATCCGATGCGCTTCCGATCCAGATCGTTTCACCGTCCCCTATTTCAATGATTCTTTTAGATGAATCTGTAAACCAGATAATATGAATTCCCGAATATTCAGCCATACTTGTTCTCCTGTTCGTTCACTCTCCTGCAGTTGCAACAGACTCTGCTGCCAATACTCATAACCGACTAGCTACTCAAATAGTATTGGAAATAGTATCGATGATCTGATGATAGTCGATCTCTGCGACACCCTTTCCCGCCTGTGAAGGACAATGGATCACATTTTCCCAGTTATCTGCCACCTGACTCCAGTACGGCGCCTCCGGCGCGAACAGGATCAAACGCTTTGCAGACTGGTCAATATATCCCTCCATCTGGGAATTCCCCCACCAGCTCGTCAGCTCCGAAAAATCCTTTGCCATTTTGGTCGGGTAATTCGGCTGACTCTTCCCGAAGCCCAGCTGATGAGTCGGCGCGTCTGTCCAGACGACCACGATCTGACGTTTTTTCTTTGCTTCCATATTCCACTTGGACTTGATGGCATAGCCCAGCGCCTCCAATCCATCCTCAGGATCGTCACCGCCACCATAAGCTCGGATACTGTTAATACATCTTGCGAAATCCTCCGCCTGTCGCGGCAATTCAAAGAAATCCGTCAGCAGCATGGCATCTTCCTTATCCGCAATATAGTCTCGGAAAGCGATCACACGGATTCTGAGGGAATCGATCACCTTCCCCTTCTTATCCATGACTGTCTGCACATCATTATAAAAATTCAAAGCATTCTTTTTTACAAGACTGATCACAGGCCCCATACTTCCTGTTGCGTCAATGCAAAATACCATGTCTACGTTATAAGTCATCTGATAATTTCCCTGCATTTTTCTATTCTCCTTTCTCTTCTGTCTACAGATCGTCCTCTCCGGCACGGAAGAAGAAGTCCTCTGTATACTCCTTTATTTTCTCCTCTGTCTTTTTCAAAGGGGTCTCATTTTTTACAGCGTCTGTTTTTTTCTCAGAAATGATCTCCTTCGGATTCAGCAGATTCCGCAATAGATCATACACGTCTCTTAATTCCGGTCGCTCCATCGGTGTACATTTTAGCATTGCGGCTACAATACCGCGGATCTCGACAGGAAGCTTGGAACTAAACTGCAATTCTCCTTCATCCAGTACCACTTCGTAGATATAGTTCCATTTTCCATGATCAAACCCCGGAAGCTCTCCGTCAGCAAAAATCTGGTGGAACATCAATCCCAGCGCAAATACATCGATTTTATGTGTCAGATGTCCTTCCTCCTCCGCGATAAAAAGGAAGGTCTCCGGCGCCATATAGATCTGATCTCCGGTGAGCTCATCCTCATTTTTCGGAGGCTTTTCCTCTAAAAATGCGCTGTCTATATCAATGATCTTTGCCCCGACATAGCCTGCAGGATTTTTATAAAAGATCACATTATCCAGCTTCATATCTGAATGCACCAGCCCCGCCTCATGCATTCCTGACAGCGCATGCGCCAGAATCATACAGAGCAGTATTTTTCTCTCCTTGGGGAGCCTCTTCAGCTCTGCTTCCTCCACGGATTCGATTTTTTCCATGACGATATAATATTTGCTTCCATAGCGAAAAAACTCATCGATCCTCAGGAGATTGCCATCAGAAGCGGCATTGATTCTCTCATAAATCTTTTTCTGTTCTGCAACATACGCTTTGCAAATATTTCGTTTTTTCGTCGTCAGCTCTTGCCCGAGCAGCTCCACGTCTATGGGATATACCGGACTCAGAAATTCTTTAATGAAATATTCCTTTCCATCTAATGTACCGAAGCCCCATTTAGAAAATCCACTGTTATCGGTCTTGAGCGGTTCGTTCAGTGTATATCCGTTAATTGTCTCCAACATTGCCGTACCCCTTAAAATGTCTCATATTCTTTTCGATAGCTTTCCCACCATTCCAGCATAGCTTCTCTATGCTGTATTTTCTGATGCATGCTCTTCATATAGTCATGACGCAGGGCAAAGCTCTTTTTCACCTGTACGAAATCTTCAAACCCAATCGGTATCGCCATCCATGTAAAGTCATCTCCG
Organism: Eubacteriales bacterium; assembly: GCA_030526715.1. GTDB lineage: Bacteria > Bacillota > Clostridia > Lachnospirales > Lachnospiraceae > Marvinbryantia. The sequence continues at coordinate 2,987 of JAUNCG010000057.1, read as the reverse complement.
GCTACCTTTGCAAATTCGCTTTTAAGCAATGCTTCCCACGCCTTTGGGCTCTCTGCTGCCTTCAGTGTATCAAGCAGTAACAGTTCAAAGGACATAGGGGAAGCCAGATATCCAAAGCATCCGTCTGTACATGTGATCACCACACAGGCCTTCCTGATGCAGATCTCCTGTTTATGTATTTCAAATCTTTTTGAAGCATTTACCACATTTTTTAAAGGACCGTCGTCACTCAGATTCCGCATCGCATCTGTCTGATCCACATCATCCTTCGTCATCTGGTGCAGCCCGTTTTCATCAAGGATATATCCTCTGGAATCTCCGGCCCATAGAAATAAGAACTGCTGCGCATCCGTCACCGCCATGGAAAGTGTCGTAGGAAAATCCTTCGTCAAGCTTCCTTTCAACGCAGATCCGGATGTCTCCATGTCTTTGCAGCTTTTCAACGCTGTCACGATCTCTTCTGCCAGCTCATACTCCGAAAAACTGCTTATATCTCCCGTCTCAGAGCATCGCAGGAACCAGTCCAGCGCTGCCTCTGCCGTGACTCTGGATGCCACATAAGCGCCGGTATGCGTATCAAAGGCGCTGTATCTGCGGGAGCCAATACCTCCGCAGCCGTCAAAACATCCGATCATTGCCGCTTGTTCGTTTACGGCGCTTGCAAATGCGTCTTCCCCTTTGCCGACAACCTTCTCACTGTAAATCTGCAAAACCGGACCGAGCAGCTTCAGAAATTTTGTTTTATCTTTTTTTTGCATCCCCGTCACCTCTACACGCCGACCTTTGATTTCCATATGCCATTCTCCGGTTTTGACTTTCTCCCGGAATCTGTATTTTCTTCCATTTGTGGCTCTGTCATCTGCTCTGTTTCAGGTGTCTTTTCGTATACTGACGATTCTTTCTCATCCAAAGCTTTCCGTAGTTCCTCAGCCTCCGACTGCAAGGTCTCATTTTGTTGATTCAACGTGTCAATCTGCTGATGCAATTTCTGTATATCCTGCTTCTGTGTCTCCACTAACGCAGATTGGTCTGCCTCGTCCTCCTTCTTCGCCTGCTGCAGTAGCTCTAACTCCGACTCACGCTGCGCCAGACGCTGCTCATATCCCTCTGTTGCCTGACGCAGCTGTGTGATTTCGTCCATCAGGACTTCGATATCTTCTGATTTTCCATGTCCCCAGCGAAATAACACAACAACAGCGATCAGTAAAATTCCACTCCATGCCATAAACCCACGCAGTAGCTTCGCCTGATTTCGCACTTTCTTTTTTAGCTTCAGGGTCTCTGAATTCGGAAGACGGCTTTCTCTGATGCTTCTCCGTTTTTCCAATTCTGCTGCATCTTGTCTTAGTGAATCCGGATTCCGTGGCGGTTCATGAGATTCCGTTGCCTTCACAGATTCCAAGTTCTGTAGGTTATTCTGAGGCTTCCCCAGCAGACTCTGCAGTCCGATCGATGCCTGCATGATCTCACGTTCTCTATGACAGCAAGGACACACAAGTTCCTCCGGTCGTATCTTACTTCCGCAATATTTACAAAACATTGTTTTCTCCTTTATCTCAGTTCCTGTACTGCTTACAGTCTTTTATCGCAAAGCTCGCAGTTATCTGCGTCCGGTTTATTTTCCACACCACAGACGGGGCATGTCTTCTTATCGTACTTCGCATTTGTGCGGACAAGGAACTTCTCCGTCTCTTTCGGCTTTTCCTCTTTTTTTATCGGCGTTGTCTTTTTTCCGAATCCCCGCCCATATTTTATGGAAACGTCCGAATCTGACTCTTTTTTATCTGTATCCTTCTTATCTGAATCCGCAGCTTTTCTATGAAACGAATATTCTTCATAATCAGATCCTAAACTTCTTTTTTCGTCTTCTTTCTTTTTCTGAGATTTTTTCACAAGGCTGTAGACGATCAGGAGCGCTATAAATAATGCCAGCGCAAGCAAGATCTTTCCCGGCGTATCATCCGATCTATACATTCTATGTTTCCTCCCTAGGCCAAATCATCTGTATCTGTATGGAAAAATTCCGAGGACTGTTTCTTTTGGTTCCCCATATTGTATTTTACCTTTACCGCCTCATCCATAGAAGAGACGTCGGGATGTTCCTCCGGCTTCCTCGTGCTTTCTTCCATATGGCTCACCGGTCTCGCGGCATAGCTCACCGGTCTCGCAACATGGCTCTCCGGTCTCGCTATGTGACTTCCGGGTCTGGCTATATGTCTCTCGTCTTCGAAATCGCTGTGCTTCATTCGACTGACTGCTTCTGCCCCGCTTCTTTTTATGTGCTCTCTCATTCCGGAAATATCTATGCTCCTTCCGGCGCTGCTCTTTCTCTTCGACAGCTCTTTTCTGCTATACGTCCATTTATAGATCATGTTCAGGATCGCCATAATAAAACCTGCCGCCGAAATATATAATGACATCTGATACCCGAAGCCTACGTTTCCCAAGCCCAGACTATTGCCGGAGATGGTCATATCCACCATCATAATCAATGCAAAAATAAGTCCGTTTCCAACAAGATACAGAATCCTTCCTCTGCATTTATAAAGGCGAAGTGCCATATACACGCTCAAAGCGATCAATGCCAGCAATACCATAATGTAAAACAGCAGTATCATCCTGTCTTCGCCTTCTACGACACCGATCCATGACGCGCCTTTGATCCCGAGTACGCTGCTGATCATATCAAATATCGTAAGCTGTGCCGAAACTCCGATCGCACTTGCTTTCACGATCGGACTAAACAGCATTAGCGGAGCCATAAGTCCTTCCAGAATCGCCCATATAAGTATTTTCATATCATTTCTTGCGTCTCCCATCCTTTTTGTCTTCCTCCCTGATCGACTGGTTTCTGTAAATTACTTTTATTTTTATGTTACCCCCCCCCCCTTATATTTTTGTCAACTAAAACCATTTCGAAAATACGCAAATATATAAAAAAGTGTCTTCGACACTTCAACTCCCCTGCCCCTCAATCTTGAGGGGAT
>JAUNCG010000001.1:16149-113139 GCA_030526715.1 Eubacteriales bacterium | reverse complement strand
CGCCGGTTCAGGAACAGGTTCAGCCACCGGTTCGGGAGTCGGCTCAGCAACGGGTTCATCTGTCGGGATACCGTAAGTATCTGCACTCTCCGATGTCAGAGCAGAATCATCGATCTGATCAAAAATATTGACGGAATCATCCGGAGCCTCCGAGATGATCACGGAGCCATCATCCACTGCCGGAATTTCATCTGGGACAGGAATATCAGCGACCGGCTCCTCCACAGTGGGTTCTTCAACGGCGGTATCGTCCGCTGCCGGAATCTCATCGGGAACAGGAATATCAGCGACCGGCTCCTCCACAGCGGGTTCCTCAACAACGGTATCATCGCTGACATCCTCGATCGGAGCCTCCTCAGGTGCTTCGATGAGGACATTTACCGTCAGCATTTTTAGAGATTCATCGAGCCTGATTTCATCGATATCCGTATGTTCGCCATCGGAACAATAGGCTTCAAAATCAGGTTGGAAGACATATTCACCCGGAAGGGATGCCTCAGAATACACCTCGCCGATATCGGATTTTAATTTCCATTCAAGATCCTCCATCTTGTATCCGGAAGCGATCTCAGGTCCGTCAGCCTCCCAATAACCGGTGAGCTCAAGATCTTCGGGAAGACCGAGCTGATCAGCGGCGGTACCCGGAAGAGCAGTCAGCTTCCCATAACGCTCCTGCGTTTCCATATTCTTGAAGCTGCCATCGTCATTCTTATCAAAATCTACAAAATCGGTAACAATAAATACAGCAGGTACCGGCTCAGCAGAATCCTCCGCCGGAAGCTGCGCCTCCTCAATGGCTGGCTGAGCATCTGCCTCATCCTCCGCATGTATGTGAGGCATCGGTATAGCTGTAAACATCAATGTCAGGGACAAAAGTCCTGACATATAACCGGATAAATACCTGTTATGTCTAATCATAATCCCCTCTCCTTTCGGTAAATAGCCTTATAAATTGTTACAAATATGTTAACACATTTGCTCGAAAAAATCTATGGTAAAGTGGAATGTTGATATAAAAACATATAAAAATTATTCTAAATTAAAGCGAATATCCGTAAAAGACAAAAAAACACGGACTATAACTTGAAAACAATATTGACAATCGAATATTAAGGGATTCTATCAAGGGTGGCGTGGTTATAAGAAGCATCACAGGAAATGTTCGTAGAGCGACACAAGATATGGATATTGATTTCATTTGGTATTTTTTGTCCGATGAATCCATTGATAGATTCATTAGGAAAATCAATTCTATTGACGGAATTATAATTGAGAGAACAGGAGAGATTACTGAGCTAAATCAGCAGGATTATCATGGAAAAAGTGTAAAGTCATAATACGTGGTGAAGAAGGAACTGTAATTGAAAGTAAAATTGATTTAGGGGTACATAAGCGTTTAGAGATAGAGCAAGAGGAGTATTGTTTTGATATTGCTCATGATGATGGTGCATCTCTTGGAAAAATTGAAAATATGTATGGATTCCTATATATTCAACGATGAGGATATGCGTGAGAATAGCATGTCTGACATCGTAAAGAGAGTAGAGAGAGTCTTTCAAAATTCAGCTTATAAACAACAAGTGGATAAAAGTGACAAACGTCGGATAGATGAACCAATTGATGAAGTGTTTTCTAAAATCATAGAGTCCTTAAAAGGTATGGTGTAATTTAAGGCAATTAAAAAAATCTTGTATGTAATCGGGGATCCTTAAATAACAAAATCGGAGTAACAGGATTTGAACCTGCGACCTCTCGGCCCCCAGCCGAGCGCGCTACCAAGCTACGCCATACTCCGATGAATACTTTGACAGTATAGCAGAGTGCGGAGGAAATTACAAGCTTTTTTCTAAAAGGTTGTGATGATCGGTTGACAGGCTGTGACATCAGGGAATAAAATGGAGGAAAATATGATATGGAGGCATTGATATGATTATTTCATTAGGAGCAATTTTAGAGATTGCGGAGGCACGTAATATTGCCATCGCCGCATTTAATGTGACGACCTTAGAAGGCGTGGAGGCTGTTCTGGCTGCAGCGGAGGAGCTGAATCAGCCGGTGATTTTACAGTTCGCGAATGCGGCTCACAGCGGATTTATCTCTATGGATGTGATCGGCAGCGTGATGGTGGATATGGCGGAGAAGTCCACGGTTCCGGTATGTGTACACCTTGATCACGGAGCAAATTTTGCAGAAGTACAGCAGGCATTAGAGCTTGGATTTTCCAGCGTTATGTACGATGGCTCCACACTTTCGTTTGCAGAGAATGTAGCAAATACCAGAGCTGTGGTAGAGCTGGCGGAGGCTTACGGCGCGTCTGTTGAGGCAGAGATCGGATCTATGGGACGAGAGGAGTTTGCATCCGCGGGAGCCGATGATCAGGATGAGATCGAGAGCTGCTACACGGATCCGGATCAGGCTGCAGAGTTCGTAGCAGAGACCGGAGTAGACGCACTGGCCTGCTCATTCGGCACCGTACACGGCATTTATGTGAAGGCTCCGAAGCTGGATATTGAGCGTATCGGTGAGATCAGAGAGAAGACCGGCGTTCCTATCGTCATGCACGGCGGTTCCGGTATTTCAGACGAAGACTTCAGAAAATGTATCGAGCAGGGTGTGAGAAAAATCAATTTCTATACCTATGCTGCCAAGGATGCGGGTGCATACATCAAGGAGAAGCTCAATCAGCAGGAGGGGAACGTATACTTCCACGACATTGCTGTGTGGGGCAGAGAGTCTATGAAGAAGACTTATATGGATACCATTAAGGTATTCTCTGATTTAAAATAGGACGATTATGGACGCGAGGTACGAAAAGGTGTTCGCAGATAAAAATAAAAAAGAGTGGTTTCATATGAAAAGAATAAAAACCGCATGTTTTTTGCTGGCTATTCATGGTGGGATCGTGTCATGATCAAAAACGGCAAAGTAACCAAAGCCTTCATAAAAATGCAGGTTGCCAGTTGACAAGCGAAGCGAAAGATGTTATTTTAGTTCTACATAAAAGCGAAATGCGTTGAAGAGGAATAGTACAGTGCTTCTTGATTTCAGAAAGCTGTCGGGTGATGCGAGACAGTAGAGAGAATTATTGGAACTCGCCTCGGAGCGGCTGCCCGAAATCGTGCGTTGTATTTCAGATGACGGTATCACGAGAGTAGATGCAGACGGAGTCCCGACCGTTATCCGGGTAAGATATAAGATTCTGTGGAATCCGTATCTGAAGAGCGTATGAAGTGATTCATAAATTAGAGTGGTACCGCGTAGGACAGTAGTTTACAGTCTTTCGTCTCTAACAACCAAGGTTGTAGGAGACGGAAGGCTGTTTTTGTATCATTTGGAGACAAGGCTGCTGCGTCAGGCACGAGAATGTGCCAAGGCATATTCTTTGTGATAGTACTGAAAAGGTTAGGAAAACAGTTTGAAAAGGAGAATGATGATGAAAAACGTAAGCAAGTACACAAGACAGTATTTTATGCCGCCGGTGGAGTGCATGGATTGGGCGAAGAAGGATCATATTGACAAGGCGCCGATCTGGTGCAGCGTGGATCTGCGCGACGGTAATCAGGCTCTGATCGTTCCTATGAGTCTGGAACAGAAGATCAGCTTTTTCAAACTGTTGGTGAAGGTTGGCTTTAAGGAGATCGAGGTTGGATTTCCGGCGGCCTCCGATACAGAATATCAGTTTTTGAGAGCGCTGATCGAGCAGGATCTGATTCCGAATGACGTGACGATTCAGGTATTGACGCAGGCTCGTGAGCACATCATCAGGAAGACCTTTGATGCGCTGAAGGGCGCGAAGAAGGCGGTAGTGCATGTATATAATTCTACCTCTCTTGCGCAGCGTGAGCAGGTATTCCATAAGTCCAAGGAGGAGATCAAGAAGATCGCTGTGGACGGAGCGGCGCTCTTGAAGAAGCTGGCGGATGAGACAGAGGGAAATTTCGCTTTTGAATACAGCCCGGAGAGCTTTACGGGAACGGAGCCGGAGTATGCGCTGGAGGTCTGCAATGCAGTTCTGGATGTATGGCAGCCGACAAGGGACAATAAGGTGATCATTAATCTGCCGAGTACCGTGCAGCATTCCATGCCGCATGTGTATGCGAGTCAGGTAGAGTATATGAGCAAGAATATGAAGTACCGTGAAAATGTTTTGATTTCCCTGCATCCGCATAATGACCGAGGCTCAGGCATCAGTGACGCGGAGATGGGAATTCTTGCGGGGGCTGACCGTATCGAGGGAACGCTGTTCGGCAATGGCGAGCGTACCGGCAATGTGGATATCGTGACGCTGGCTATGAACATGTATTCGCAGGGTGTGGATCCGGAGTTGGATTTCTCCAATATGCTGGAGATCTGTGAGGAATATGAGAAGTACACCGGAATGAAGATCGATATGAGAAGTCCTTATGGCGGAGCGCTGGTATTTGCCGCATTCTCCGGTTCTCATCAGGATGCGATCGCGAAGGGTATGAAGTACAGAGAGGAAGAAGAGAGGGAGCACTGGACAGTGCCTTATCTGCCGATCGATCCGACGGATATCGGAAGACATTACGAGGCGGACGTGATCCGTATCAACAGTCAGTCCGGCAAGGGCGGCGTAGGCTACATTCTGGAGCAGTATTACGGATTGAATCTGCCGGCAAAGATGCGAGAGGCCATGGGATATGCGACAAAGGCGGTCTCCGACGAGAAGCACAAGGAGCTGCTTCCGGACGAGATCTTCGAGCTCTTCAAGACCAGATACGAGGATCGGATCGCTCCGTTCAATATCACGGAGATGCACTTCAAGCAGCATAACGGTATTATTGCCGAGGTGACGGTGGATTACAATGGAGATCGCAAGGTGGTGATCGCTTCCGGTAACGGACGTCTGAATGCGGTAAGCAACGCCTTGAAGAAACAGTTCCGTCTGGAATACGATTTGGTAGTTTATCAAGAGCATGCGCTGGAAGCGAGCTCCAGCTCCCGCGCGATCGCCTATGTGGGTATCCGCGACAAAGAGGGCAAGCTTTTCTGGGGAGCAGGTCTGGATCAGGATATTATCCGGGCATCGATCAATGCATTATTGACAGCGATCAACAATCAAATGCTGGATATTAGATAAAGATTACGAAAATATTAAATAGAAAAAGAGCGCATTTTTCGTTAGAAAACGTAAAAATGTGCTCTTTTTTGTCGAAAAATAGTGACAAAAATCGAACGAAATATTACGAAAATATGAAAAGAAACTTGACAACGTAACATAATTTACATATAATGGCGATACATGGGAGTATAAAAAAGCAAGAAAGGAACAATAGCAGCATATGGAAGTGTTTCAAACGCTTCTGGAGGTAATGTATAAGAAAGCAGTTCGCTTTATCAGACAGACCCGTCGGAGATTTTCGAAACAGAAACATTCTGCTGTGATCGTTACTGCATCTATGCTTGCAGTAGCACTTCTGTGCGCATTAGGGGTCAGCGGGGAAAGCAGAAGCCTGATCAGGAAAGGCAGTACCGGATATGTAGCTGTCGGAGTGGGAATCGGCGAAGTACAGGCGGCAGACACGTCGCAGACGGAGGAGCTGCAGGCCGGCCTCATGGGAGTGGTTGCCGGAGCGGTAACTATGGAGGAGTATTCTCAGGCAGCAAAGGAAATTGATTTGGCGGGGGCGAATGAACACATTCTGATCGGAGCATCGCGCGCGAGCCGATCTGAGGTTATTCGCGAAGCTTTGACAGAGGGAACGAAGTCTGCGGGCAGTGTGGTGACCTGTGCCAAGAAGCTGGTGCGGGAGAACCAGATGGCGGAGAGTGAGTATTACACTCTGCTTCAGATCGTGGAAGCGGAAGCTACCGGTGAGGATCTGAAGGGCAAGATGCTGATCGCCAATGTCATACTGAATCGTGTGAAGGATGAGAGATTTCCGAATACGATCGAAGAGGTAGTATGGCAGCAGGTGGGTGGATCGGCACAGTTTCAGCCTACGATCGATGGCAGGATCTACACTGTGGAGGTCACGGATGACACAATCCGGGCGGTAGACAGGGTGCTCGGAGGAGAGGATTATTCTCAGGGAGCTCTGTATTTCATGGCTCGCATGGCCTCGGAGGATAACAGTATCGGGTGGTTTGATACGACTCTGATTCCATTGTTTGAGCATGGCGGGCATGAGTATTATACAATATCAAAAGAAGCAACAGTATCGTGAGAAGGGGCAGCCGCAGGGCTGCCTTTTCCATGGGAGTTTTCCACTTCACAGTTGCGTATCGTTTTTGGATATGTTATACTTTTTGGAAAATGAAAAAGGACAGGTGATGACATGGAGCTGTTATATAAGAGTACAAGAAACCCGGATGAGACCGTGAAGGCTTCTCAGGCTATTCTGAAGGGTCTGGCAGAAGACGGCGGTCTGTTTGTCCCGCAGCAGATTCCGCAGCTGGATGTGGATATGGACCGGCTGGCAGGGATGAGCTATCAGGAGACAGCTTATGAGGTGATGAAGCTGTTTCTTACGGACTTTACGGAGGAAGAGCTGAAGCAGTGTATTGCAAATGCTTATGATGAGAAGTTTGATACTCAGGAGATCGCACCGCTGCATGAGGCAGACGGCGTATATTATCTGGAGCTGTTCCATGGAGCCACCATTGCGTTTAAGGATATGGCGCTTTCCATTCTTCCGCATCTTCTGACGACCTCTGCGAAGAAGAATCAGGTAAAAAATGAGATCGTGATCCTGACCGCTACCTCCGGCGACACGGGGAAGGCTGCTCTGGCAGGCTTCGCGGATGTGCCCGGGACGAAGATCATTGTCTTTTATCCGAAGGATGGAGTGAGCCCGATTCAGGAGAAGCAGATGGTGACCCAGAAGGGAGCGAATACCTTTGTCGTAGGTATTCATGGCAATTTTGATGATGCGCAGACCGGTGTGAAAAAGATCTTTGGGGATCGGGAGCTGGCGGTTGAGATGGATGCTGCGGGATTCCAGTTTTCGTCTGCGAATTCTATCAATATCGGACGTCTGGTACCGCAGATCGTGTATTATGTTTACGCTTATGCGAAGCTGTATGCTGCGGGAACGCTGAAGAAGGGCGAGGAGCTGAATGTGGTAGTTCCGACAGGCAATTTTGGCAACATTCTTGCCGCATATTATGCGAAGAACATGGGTGTACCCATCGGCAGACTGATCTGTGCCTCCAACGATAATAAGGTGCTCTATGATTTCTTCTCCACAGGGGAGTATGACCGCAACCGTGAGTTTATCCTGACGACCTCTCCCTCCATGGATATTCTGATCTCCAGCAATCTGGAGCGTCTGATCTACAGGATTGCCGGAGATGATGCGCAGAAGAATGTGGAGCTGATGCAGTCGCTTGCAAAAGAGGGCAGATATGAGATCACAGACGAAATGAAGAAGCTGCTTGCAGATTTTGCGGGTGGTTTTGCAACGGAGGAAGAAGTATCTGATGAGATCCGCCGTGTGTACGAGAAGACGGGCTATGTGCTGGATACGCACACCGCTGTGGCTTCTCATGTTTACAGAGCATACCGCAAGGAGAGCGGGGATGACCGCAAGACCGTGATCGCTTCCACCGCGAGCCCTTACAAGTTCACCAGAAGTGTCATGAATGCCATTGATCCAAAGTATGACGCTATGGATGATTTTGAGCTGGTGGATGAGCTGTCCGTGATTTCAAAGACGAAGGTTCCGAATGCGATTGAGGAAATCCGCACGGCTCCGGTGCTTCACGATACTGTTGTGGAAGTGGAAGAGATGAAAGGTATTGTGAAAAAGTTTCTTGGAATGTGAGAGACATAAGAAGGAGGAAATAAAATGGATTCCATGTTTTCGATGATCGACATTATCATCGCTGCCTGCGGAGTGTATATTCTGTATATCTGGTATCTGCTGAAATTCAAAGGGGAGATTAAGGAGTCGATGCTGCTGCCGAAGGATCTCCCGGTAAAGAAATGTTCGGATAAGGCTGCATATATCGCAGAGATGTCATGGAAGGTGCTGCTGTATGGGATCGTGGTGCTGCTCTGCGGCGCTCTGGGAGTATGGCAGGATACCTATGGAAGCTTGGGGATTGTATATTTTGGATGTCTGGTGATTTTTGTGGGTGTGACGATCTGGTTTGCGCTCCAGACGAAGAAGGCAGTCAAAAAATATTGGCCCTAGTAATAGAAGCGTTTCGTTGAAATAAGAGAGAAATAAGAACTCCTCTGCGGACATGTGATGTGAATGTTGGCAGAGGAGTTTTTATAATCGTTTTCAGAAAGCGGTAGGCGCGACGATACGAAAATCCGAAAGTCTCCCTAGCGCTCCTTCAGGGATACGTAGGTCTGTCTGGGCTGCACAGCCTTGTAGGCGGGACGGATGATCTTGCCGTTGTTGACCAGCTCCTCCATTCGGTGAGCGCTCCATCCCACCATACGGCCTACGGCAAATATTGGAGTGAATAATTCCGTAGGCAGATCGAGCATACTATAGACAAATCCGCTGTAGAAGTCTACGTTCGGACTGACACCCTTGTAGATCCGACGCTCCTTCGCGATGATCTTCGGAGCGATGCGCGCAACGGTAGAGTATAAATGGAATTCATCCTCACGTCCCTTTTCGGCAGAGAGGCGTTCCACGAAGGATTCAAGGATACGCGCACGGGGGTCGGAAAGGGAATAGACTGCATGCCCCATGCCGTAAATCAGTCCGGCGTGGTCAAAGGCGTCCTTGTGAAGAATTCTGGTGAGGTAGGAGGAGAGTTCATCCTCATCCTTCCAATCCCGGACGATTTTCTTCATATCCTCAAACATGCGGACGACCTTAATGTTCGCGCCGCCATGCCGCGGTCCCTTCAGAGAGCCGAGTGAAGCGGCCATGGAGGAGTAGGTGTCCGTGCCGGAGGACGTCACTACGTGGGTGGTAAAGGTAGAGTTATTACCGCCGCCGTGTTCCATATGCAGGATCAGCGCAAGATCCAGAATCTTTGCTTCCAGATGTGAATACCTGCTGTCCGGCCGCAGAAGATGCAGAATATTCTCGGCTGTGGAAAGCTGTGGCTGAGGGGTATGGATCACCAGACTGTTGCCGTCATGATAATGGCTGAAGGCCTGATAACCATATACGGACAGCAGCGGAACGAGACTGATCAGCTGCAGACACTGGCGCAGTACATTAGGCAGAGTGATATCGTCTGCCCGGTCATCATAGGCATACAGGGTCAGAATGCTGCGGGAAAGAGTGTTCATCATGTCCTTGCTTGGTGCCTTCATAATAATATCCCGCACAAAGCTGGTAGGAAGGGAACGGTAGCCTCCCAGCAAGGAGGAAAAATGTGACAGCTCCTCGGTATCGGGCAGATGTCCGAATAAGAGCAGATATGTAACCTCCTCAAAGCCATAGCGATCGTCATCCACAAAGCCGCGGACGATATCCTCGATATCCATTCCACGGTAATACAGCTTACCGTCACAGGGAACGCGCTCCCCGTCTACGAGCTCGGTAGAATTGATCTCGGATATATCTGTGAGACCGGCGAGCACGCCCTGACCGTTCAGATCGCGAAGACCGCGTTTTACTTCATAGGTACCGTACAGATTTGGATCGATGGAATTACAAGACTCACAAAGACTGGAATATTTCAGAATATCGGGGGTAATTTCTGAATATAAGCTTGACATAAATAAACCTCCTCCGAATAAAAAGATGAGTTCATTATAGCACAAAAACGAAAAATTAATAATGAAGAAAATATAAAGTTTCACGGAAAATTTTCTTCTCACTTGACTTTTGTATATGAAAATGAGATAATGACAACGACAAAATGTCTGGAATAAAATAAAACAGTACATGAAAATGAATGGATGATTGCCTGGGATGTTCGATAACTTCTGTTATTTTGAACCTACATTTACTTTAAACGGGATTCCTATATTGTCGGTTGGATGTCAGGCCCCCATAGTCAGGGGAAGGCAGAAGAGCGGTTGCGGTTACCCACCTAGCATTGCTAGGAGTCAGAAAGCAGGAGCCGGCATTTTGGGTATGCGGAGAGAGCCGGAAGGCTCTCTCTTTTTACGCAGACAGGCGAGAACGTTTGAGGAATGTGCGAACGATTATTTACAGGGATTTGAGTAGCGAGAAAAGGAGAAGAACATGGGGATTACAGTAACGGATTTTGGTAAGCTGGAAGATGGACGTTGTGCAAAGCTTTTTACATTGGCGAACGGCAACGGGATGTCGATTGAGGTGACGGATTTTGGAGCAACGCTTGTAGGAGCGGTAGTGCCGGATCGCGAGGGAAAGCATGAGGATGTGATCCTTGGGTATGCGGATGTGACGGATTACACAAAATACGGCGGCTTCCTTGGCGCAGTGATCGGAAGAAGCGGCAACCGTATAGGCGGCGCGGAGTTTACCATCAACGGGGTGAAGTACACGCTGGACAAGAATGAGAATGGCAACAATTTACATAGCGGCAAGCAGGGCTATGACAGTGTCATCTGGGAGGCGAAGGTAGATGAGAGTGCGCTTTCCGTAGTATTTTCCCATCACAGTCCGGATGGCGATCAGGGATATCCCGGCAACTTTGATGTGACGGTGACATATACTTTGACGGAGGAGAATGAGATACGTCTGGACTATCGGGGCGTATCTGATAAGGACACGATTGCAAATCTGACAAACCACAGCTATTTCAATCTGGACGGACATGAGAGCGGAAGCATCCTTGAGCATACTCTGTGGCTGAATGCAGATGCCATTACAGCGGTGGACGCTGAGTCGATTCCTACGGGTGAGATTCGCCCGGTGGACGGAACTCCTTTTGATTTCCGTGAGCCCAAGACGATTGGCAGAGATATCGAATCGGATGACGATCAGATCCAAAAGGGCGGCGGATACGATCATAATTATGTGCTTTGTCCGGGAGAAGGAGTCCGTAAGATCGCGGAGGTTGTCGGTCCGAAGAGCGGCCGCAGGATGGAGGTATTCACAGATTGTGTCGGCGTACAGTTCTACACCGGCAACTTTATGGATGAGACGAGCATCAGCAAGGATGGAAAAGCATATCATAAAAGAGATGGCTTCTGTCTGGAGACACAGTTCTTCCCGGATGCGATTCATCATGAGAACTTTGCTTCCCCGATCCTGAAGGCGGGCGAGGAGTATCATACAACAACGATTTATAAATTCAGCTGGTAGGGCTGTATAGTTCTATCCATATAGGGAATCTTATAGAATACAAAGGAGGACTGATGAAGTCCTCTTTTGTATTTTGAAAAATGACAGGTGAACAGCTTAACATATGGATAAGGAGAAAAAATGAGCAGGGTGAGAGTGTTGATCGGGTGTCTGACCGGATTTCTGGCGGTATGTGTGCTGGACAATCAGATGTGGAAAAAAGAACCGGCGCAGCAGGCGTTTCATAGGGAGCTGGAGGAGGCATTATACAGGGAGAAGTCCACAGAGACAGAAAAGGAAACGACAGATGCGACAAAACAGAGAGAGCCGCAGAAAAAGGAGAAAGCTGCAAAGACCGTGACAACGGAGCAGAACGAGAGAGACGTCATGATCAGGGTACTGATCAAAAGTGACGATTATGAGTCGGAATTTCATAGATCTATAACAGTGCTGGCTGACGGAAAGCGTGTAGAGCTGACACCCGAGAGCCCGGAATTTGAAAACACGAATCCGATTCATATACATCCCATAAGCGGAGGCTTTACGCTGCCGCAGCTTAGGAGGGCACAGAAGGCTCCGGTATACGAGGGAGATCTGGAGATATACCGTAGAGAAGAGGGGCTGCTGTTGGTCAACGAGCTTCCGCTGGAGGAGTATCTCTGCGCAGTGGTACCCAGCGAGATGCCCTCAGGCTATCCGATGGAAGCGCTGAAGGCACAGGCAGTCTGTGCGAGAACCTATGCGCTAAAGCAAAGACAGGAGGGGCGGGCAGAGGAATTTTATGCGGATGTAGATGACAGTGTGTCATATCAGGTTTATAACAATCAGGGACAGGCAAAATCCACGGATCAGGCAGTGCTGGATACGGCAGGGATGGTGTTGGAACAGGATGGGGAATTGGCGGATGCGCTGTATTACTCTACCTCCTGCGGACTGAATACCGCACAGGATTTTTCGGAAGAAACCGTGTTTGCGTCTGCTATCATATCGGAAGAGCAATCGGCATATGAGGCCGAAGAACCATGGTATCGCTGGAGGACACAGATCAGCCTTGCTTCCTCAGAAAATATTAGGGAAATTTCGGTGAAGGAACGTACAGAGCAGGGAGCGGTGCAGATACTTCAGGTGATACGGGATACCGCTGCGGGAGAGATGACGGAAAATGTGGTGGGTGAGTATCAGATACGTGCCTTTTTGGCAGAATTTCAACCTGTCGTTGAGCTGCAGGACAAAACGGTGATGGAGCAGCTAAAGCTTCTGCCGAGTGCGTTTTTTATACTGCGACCCATATATGCGGACGGGGCATTAAGCGGTTATGAGATCATCGGCGGCGGATACGGACACGGTCAGGGGATGAGCCAGAATGGAGCCAAGCACATGGCATTGGAGGGCATGGGATTTGAAGAGATCCTGTCTCAATATTATAAAGGAGCACAGCTCGCAGTCTATGATGAGGCCGCGGAGCAGGAGCGCGCGCATCATATGGGGCGAGACTGAGGTTGCAGAATCATAAATGACATGATAGAATAAAGTACTCCACCGCTGGATGCTCCGTGTATTTGAAGCGGGGGAGTTACTTGATTTAATGAAACGGCAGTTTACAAAAAAGGTAATGCGTAGAGAGAGCCGGAGGATTCGGCGATAGAAAGGTAGATACATGGAATCATTGCACAGTATGCTGGAATTTGCCACACGTGTGTCGAATAAAATGAAAAAAGACCGGGTAGATGCATACGCGGCACAGTCGGCGCTGTTTATTATCATGGGATTTATGCCGATGATTATGCTGCTGCTGACCCTGATCCAGTATACCTTTCTCACTCCGGAGATGGTGATGGAGCTTCTGGTGGAGATACTTCCCGAGAGCTTTTACGATCTGATCAGCGGAATCGTCAAGGAGCTGTTTACACGCTCTACGGCATTGCTGTCGGGAACCGTCATTGCCTCAGTCTGGGCGGCAAGCCGGAGCGTCCTGTCGATCACCAACGGCCTGAATTCTGTGCGGGACGTGCGCGAGGATCGAAATTATTTTTATATGAGATTCCGATCGGGGATGTATATGATCTTTCTGCTGGTGGCGATCATTCTGGCGATCGGCCTTCTGTTGTTCGGAAATCAGATTCAGGATGCGCTGCTGCGGCAGTTTCCGGTGGTCGGGAGCTTCACCGGGGTCATTATCAGCATGCGTGCGGTGATCTCCATACTGATTCTGTCTCTGCTCTTTTTAGCCATGTACTGTGCCCTGCCGAACTGCAGAATGCATATCCTTCGTCAGATCCCGGGAGCCGTATTTACGGCGGCGGCGTGGTCGATCCTGTCCTACGGATTTTCCATATACTTTGATCATGTAGGTAAGACTTCGAGTATCTACGGCAGCCTGACAACGGTGGTTATGCTGATGTTGTGGCTGTATATGTGTATGTGGCTGCTGTTTGCGGGGGCAGAGGTGAATTGTTACATGGAATATCCGGATTCGTTCTTTCAGGATGAGCTTCTGTGAGCTCAATCAGGAAAAGATCAGCGCTTTTTGCTCAGAACGAGGGCGGATGGAGCATAATTAACGCTTGACAGAGAAAAAAACTGTGTTAGAATAAAAAAAGATATAAAAAGGCTGTGAAGGTGTCAGTAGAGCATCATTTTCCATCAGAGAGAGGGAGTCGGCGGCTGTGAGCTTCCTTTGGTTCCGATGATGATTCGAATTTCCCACCGGAGCTGCATCTCTGAGAAGTGAGGATCACAGGTAGGAGATGACGTTTCATACACGTTACGTATTTGAGTGCCCGTCATACGGCGGGAAGCAGGGTGGTACCACGGAATAATGACTTCGTCCCTATGGGGAGGGAGTTTTTTTATTTCCTATTTTCAGTAAAGGAGAATGAGCAATGAAGGAAAAATTGCAGGCAATCCGCGAGGAAGCGGTAAAGCAGATTCAGCAGTCTGACGCACTGGAAAAGTTAAATGATGTGCGTGTGGCATTCCTTGGCAAGAAGGGTGAATTGACTGCGGTATTAAAGGGAATGAAGGATGTCGCTCCGGAGGATCGTCCGTTGGTCGGACAGCTGGTAAACGATACCAGAGCTGCCATTGAGCAGGTGCTCGAGGAGACGAAGAAGAAGCTGGAGGAGAAGGCGCTGGAGCTGCAGCTGGCAGCGGAGGTGATCGATGTGACACTTCCGGCGAAGAAGAACAATGTGGGACATCGTCATCCGAATACCATCGCGCTGGAGGAGGTAGAGCGTATCTTTATCGGTATGGGCTACGAGGTGATCGAGGGACCGGAGATCGAGTACGATCTGTATAATTTTGAAAAATTAAACATTCCGGCCAATCATCCGGCGAAGGATGAACAGGATACCTTCTATATTAATAAGGATATTGTTCTTAGAACACAGACCTCTCCGGTACAGGCGAGAATTATGGAGAAGGGCAAGCTGCCGATCCGCATGATCTCTCCGGGACGTGTATTCCGTTCTGACGAGGTGGATGCGACGCATTCTCCGTCCTTCCATCAGATCGAGGGTCTGGTGATCGATAAGAATATTACATTTGCGGATCTGAAGGGTACGCTGGAGGAGTTTGCAAAGGAGCTGTTTGGCGCGGAGACAAAGACGAAGTTCCGCCCGCATCATTTCCCGTTTACGGAGCCGAGCGCAGAGGTGGACGTGAGCTGCTTCAAATGCGGCGGCAAGGGCTGCCGTTTCTGCAAGGGATCCGGATGGATCGAGATCCTTGGTTGCGGTATGGTACATCCGCACGTGCTTGAGATGTGCGGCATTGACCCGAATGAATATACCGGATTTGCTTTCGGCGTGGGTCTGGAGCGTATCGCACTGTTAAAATACGAGATTGATGATATGAGACTGCTATATGAGAACGATATTCGTTTCCTAAAACAGTTCTAAGAGAGGAGATCAGACGTGAATACTTCATTATCATGGATTAAAGCATATGTTCCCGAGCTGGACTGCACAGCACAGGAGTACACGGATGCAATGACGCTGTCCGGTACCAAGGTAGAGGGATTTGAGAAACTGGATAAGGATCTGGATAAGATCGTGATCGGTCAGATCCTTTCTATTGAGCGTCATCCGGATGCAGACAAGCTGATTATTTGTCAGGTGAATGTGGGCGCTGAGACCGTACAGATCGTGACCGGCGCACCGAACGTAAAGGAAGGCGATAAGGTTCCGGTCGTTCTGGATGGCGGACGTGTAGCGGGTGGTCATGACGGTAAGATGACTCCGGGCGGCATTGAGATCAAGAAGGGCAAGCTGCGCGGTATTGAGTCCTGCGGCATGATGTGTTCGATCGAGGAGCTTGGTTCTACAAGAGAGATGTATCCGGAGGCTCCGGAGTATGGTATCTATATTTTCCCGGAGGACGCCGAGGTGGGCGCAAGCGCGATTGAAGCGCTTGGTCTGAATGATGTGATCTTTGAGTATGAGATCACGTCCAATCGTGTGGACTGCTACAGTGTGGTAGGTATCGCAAGAGAGGCAGCGGCAACCTTTGGCAAGCCGTTCTGTCCGCCGGTAGTCACTGCTACGGGCAATGATGAGAAGGCGAGTGATTATGTGAAGGTTACCGTAAAGGATCCGGAGCTTTGCCCGCGCTATACAGCGAGAGTAGTGAAGAATATCAAGATCGCTCCGTCACCGAAGTGGCTGCAGAGACGTCTGGCTGTGAACGGTATCCGTCCGATCAATAACATTGTAGATATCACCAACTATGTGATGGAAGAATACGGTCAGCCGATGCATGCGTATGATTATGACACGCTGGCAGGTCATGAGATCATCGTGCGTCGTGCAGAAAATGGGGAGAAGTTCACGACTCTGGATGGTCAGGAGCGCGAGATGGATGATTCTGTACTGATGATCTGTGATGCAGAAAAGGCAGTCGGAATCGCAGGTATCATGGGCGGAGAAAACTCCATGATCACCGATGACGTCAAGACGATGTTGTTTGAGGCGGCATGCTTTGACGGAACGAACATTCGTCTTTCCGCGAAGAAGATCGGTCTGCGCACAGACGCTTCCGGCAAGTTCGAGAAGGGTCTTGATCCCAATAATGCACAGGCAGCGATCGACCGTGCCTGCCAGCTGATCGAGGAGCTGGGAGCCGGTGAGGTCGTCGGCGGTATGGTAGATGTATACAGCAAGAAAAAAGAGCCGGTTCGCGTAGCCTTTGAGCCGGAGAAGATCAATGCGCTTCTTGGAACGGATCTGTCCAAAGAGCAGATGCTCGGGTATTTCAAACGTGTAGATCTGGAGTATGACGAGGCAGCAAATGAGATCGTTGCGCCGACCTTCCGCCATGATATTTTTCGCACGGCAGATCTGGCGGAGGAAGTGGCAAGATTTTTCGGATATGATAATATTCCGACCACACTGCCGAGGGGAGAGGCTACGACAGGGAAGCTTCCGTTCTATCTTCGTGTAGAGCAGACCGCAAGAGATATCGCAGAGTTTTGCGGATTCTCACAGGGCTACAGCTATTCCTTCGAGAGCCCGAAGGTATTTGACAAGCTGCTGCTGGCAGAGGATGATATGCTGCGTCAGGCAATTACGATCTCTAATCCTCTGGGTGAGGATTTCAGCATCATGAGAACTATTTCTCTGAACGGTATGCTGACCTCTCTGGCATTTAACTATAATCACAGAAATAAAAATGTACGTCTTTATGAGCTCGGCAATGTCTATCTGCCGAAGTCTCTGCCGTTGACAGAGCTTCCGGATGAGCGCATGCAGCTGACTCTGGGTATGTATGGAGAGGGAG
The DNA here is from genome assembly GCA_030526715.1 of Eubacteriales bacterium. GTDB lineage: Bacteria > Bacillota > Clostridia > Lachnospirales > Lachnospiraceae > Marvinbryantia. The sequence goes on along the minus strand of JAUNCG010000001.1, from coordinate 96,205 downwards.
ATTTCTTCAACATGAAGGGCGTAGTCGAAGAGTTCTTCGAGAAGGTAGGTCTGAAGGAGCATGTAAGCTATGAGCCGAAGGCAGGAAGACCATACCTGCATCCGGGACGTCAGGCAAATATCGTCTATGGCGGAAAGCAGATCGGTTATATCGGTGAGGTGCATCCGCGAGTTGCGGCTAATTACGGTATCGGTGAGAAGGCGTATGTGGCAGTGTTGGATATGCCGTCTGTTGTGGAGGCCGCAACCTTCGATCGTAAGTTTGAAGGTATCGCGAAGTTCCCGGCAGTGACACGTGATCTGAGTATGGTAGTGCCGAAGGAGATTCTTGCAGGTCAGATTGAAGCGATGATCGCGCAGCGCGGAGGAAAGATGCTGGAGAGCTATGAACTGTTTGATCTGTATGAAGGAGCGCAGATTCAGGCGGGCTTTAAGTCCATGGCGTATAAGATCGTCTTCCGTGCAAAGGATCGCACGCTGGAGGAGAATGATATCTCGGCAGCTATGAAGAAGATCCTGAATGGTCTGGAATCCATGGGTATCCAGCTTCGTCAGTAGCAATAAAAGGAATGCGGTCGTTGGAGATAGGAGAGAGTTATAGAATGAAGACATCGGATTTTTACTTTGATCTGCCTCAGGAGCTGATCGCTCAGGATCCTCTGAGCGATCGCTCCTCCTCGCGGCTGCTGGTATTAAACCGGGAGACAGGGGAGAGAGAGCATCGTATCTTTAAGGATATACTGGAATATCTGGAACCGGGAGACTGTCTGGTCGTGAACAATACCAAGGTCATTCCGGCCAGATTATACGGTGTGAAGCCGGATACCGGGGCAAAGATCGAAGTGTTGCTTTTGAAAAGAAAAGAAAATGACATCTGGGAGACTCTGGTGAAGCCGGGGAAGAAGGCGAGACCGGGGATGAAGATTTCTTTTGGAGAGGGACTTCTCATGGGAGAGGTGCTGGATATTGTGGAAGAGGGAAATCGTCTGATCAAGTTCACCTATGATGGTATTTTTGAGGAAATACTGGATCAGCTGGGACAGATGCCGCTTCCCCCATATATCACACATCAGCTGGAGGATAAGAACCGGTATCAGACGGTCTATGCGAAGCATGAGGGGTCTGCGGCGGCGCCTACAGCGGGACTGCATTTTACACCGGAGCTTCTGGAAGCGATCCGTGCGAAGGGTGTGAATATCGCGCATGTTACCCTGCATGTGGGACTGGGGACCTTTCGTCCCGTGAAGGTGGAGGATGTAACGCAGCATCACATGCATTCGGAGTTCTACATGATTGAGGAGGATCAGGCGGCGCTGATCAATGAAACGAAGAAAAAGGGTGGTAAGATCGTCTCTGTGGGGACAACGAGCTGCCGTACATTAGAGTCCGCGTCAGATGAGAACGGTGTACTTCATGCCGGAAGCGGATGGACGGAGATCTTTATCTATCCGGGCTATCGTTTTAAAATCGTAGATCGACTGATCACGAACTTCCATCTGCCGGAATCCACGCTTCTGATGCTGGTTTCCGCACTGGCGGGGAAAGAGAACATCATGGCGGCCTATGAGGAAGCGGTGAAGGAGAAATACAGATTTTTCAGCTTTGGAGACGCTATGTATATTATGTGAGTTTGCCACTGTAAAAAGAAAAGAAGACCCCTCAACTGTGTAGCAGCACTGTTGAGGGGTCGCTCTTTTTGAATATAATGGAATGGTTGCGTTCCTGCTTGTTTGGCTAACGGCAATTATAAAACGCAATATTCAAAAAAGGGGATTTTAGAGCATGGATTATGAAAGACTGGAGCATCAATTTACACCTGTATATGATAAATTTTCCAGAGTGCTGATTCTGGGCACCTTTCCTTCGGTAAAATCGAGAGAAACGAATTTCTATTACGGACATCCGCAGAATCGTTTCTGGAAGCTTCTTGCAGCGCTGACGAATTCTGAAACGCCGCGGACAGTGGAGGAAAAAAAGAATTTTTTGCTGAAAAATCACATTGCGGTATGGGATGTGATCGCGGAGTGTGATATCATAGGCTCAAGTGACAGTTCTATCCGCAATGTGCGGGCGAATGATCTGCAGCAGATACTTTGTAATGCTCCGATCGAAGGTATTTTCGCAAACGGCGGAAAAGCGTATGAGTTGTATCGAAGGTACAGTCTGCCTGCGACACAGAGGGAATGCATCAAGCTGCCATCCACCAGCCCGGCCAATGCTGCTTTTCGGCTGGAGAGACTAATACAGGCATGGCAGCCGGTGAGAGAGCTTCTTGCGGATGATGCAGGTTAAGGGAACATACGGATTTGACAGAAAGGCGCCGGATGGGAGATTCGGTACAGACAGGTCATAGAATTGTACACCGGAAATTGAGAAAAAGGGAAGTGACAGTACAGATGCAGGAAAATGTAAAAGAGACGATTCAGGAGCGCAGAATGAAAACTGTGGCGGATTCTCAGGTAGAACAATCCTATCTTCTGATGCCCCGTCATATCAACGGCGACGGACGATTGTTCGGAGGACGGCTACTGGAATGGATCGACGAAGTGGCAGGAATCGTAGCAAAGCGCCATGCGGAGTCGGAGGTAGTCACGGCATGTCTGGACAATATGGTATTTAAATCCGGCGCTTATCGGAATGATACGGTGGTTGTGCGGGGACATCTGACCTATGTGGGAAAAAGCTCCATGGAGGTGCGGGTGGACAGCTATCGTGAGGCACTGGACGGTACGAGAACCGTGATCAACCGGGTGCATGTGGTGATGGTGGCTGTCGATGAAAACGGAAAACCACGTGCGGTTCCGGGACTTATCGTGGAAGGCGAGAGCGCACAGGCGGAGTGGGAAGCCGCAAAGAAGCGTGTGGAGCTTCGCAAAATTCGCCATGCAGAAGGATTTTAACCGTCTCGGGTCGTGAAACGGATCGCCGATATCCGCTTGACTAAAATTTTCATATAGGATTGAGATAATTTGGGCGAAATAACGCTAGACTATTTTGTCGTTTTATGAGAAAATAGTTATTAGGTACGCACAGGTACTCCCATGCCTGTCGTGTATGGAAAACATTTCATTTCATATTGAAAGGAGTTTTAAAATGATTTATTCACGTGAAGTAGAAGAGATGTGCCCGGTTGCACAGGGCGTTCATCATGGCGCGGCTCCGATTCCGGAAGAAGCAAAATGGGTGCAGGCAAAGGAAGTTAAGGATATTTCCGGTTTTACACATGGTGTTGGCTGGTGTGCTCCGCAGCAGGGCGCATGTAAGCTGAGCCTGAATGTAAAAGAGGGTATCATTCAGGAGGCGCTCGTTGAGACGATCGGATGTTCCGGTATGACTCATTCCGCAGCTATGGCTTCCGAGATCCTTCCGGGTCTGACCGTTATGGAAGCGCTGAACACTGACCTCGTATGTGACGCTATCAACACCGCTATGAGAGAGCTCTTCCTGCAGATCGTTTATGGACGTTCCCAGTCTGCTTTCTCTGAGGATGGTCTGGCAGTTGGCGCAGGTCTTGAGGATCTGGGTAAGGGCTTAAGATCTCAGGTTGGTACAATGTATGGAACTCTGAAGAAAGGTCCTCGCTATCTTGAGATGGCTGAAGGCTATGTTACAGGTATCGCTCTGGATGCAGATAACGAGATTATCGGTTACCAGTTCGTAAGCCTTGGCAAGATGACTGACTTCATCAAGAAGGGTGACGATCCGAACACCGCTTGGGAGAAGGCAAAGGGTCAGTATGGCCGTGTGGCAGACGCTGTGAAGATCATCGATCCGCGTAAAGAGTGATTTACATAGAATAGAGGAGGACAAATCAATGGCTTTATTTGAATCATATGAGAGACGAATTGACAAGATCAATTCTGTTCTGAACAGTTATGGAATTGCTTCCATCGAGGAAGCAGAGAAGATCACAAAGGATGCCGGTCTGGATGTTTACAATCAGATCAAGGGTATTCAGCCGATCTGCTTCGAGAACGCTTGCTGGGCTTATATCGTGGGTGCAGCTATCGCGATCAAGAAGGGCTGCAGAAAGGCAGCAGACGCAGCGGCAGCAATCGGTGAGGGACTTCAGGCTTTCTGTATCCCGGGCTCTGTAGCTGATACGCGTAAGGTAGGTCTGGGTCATGGTAATCTGGGCAAGATGCTCCTTGAGGAGGAGACCGAGTGTTTCGCATTCTTGGCTGGTCACGAGTCCTTCGCAGCAGCTGAGGGCGCTATCGGTATCGCAGAGAAGGCAAACAAGGTTCGTCAGAAACCGCTTCGTGTTATCCTGAACGGTCTTGGTAAGGACGCTGCACAGATCATCTCCAGAATCAACGGCTTTACTTTCGTTGAGACGGAGTACGATCCGTACACCAATGAGGTAAAGGAAGTATTCCGTAAGTCCTACTCTGAGGGACTTCGTGCAAAGGTTAACTGCTACGGCGCAAACAGCGTTCCGGAAGGCGTTGCGATCATGTGGAAAGAGAACGTTGACGTTTCTATCACAGGTAACTCTACCAACCCGACACGTTTCCAGCATCCGGTAGCTGGTACCTACAAGAAAGAGCGTCTTGAAGCTGGTAAGAAATACTTCTCCGTAGCTTCCGGTGGTGGTACAGGACGTACACTGCATCCGGATAACATGGCTGCAGGTCCGGCTTCCTATGGTATGACCGATACACTCGGACGTATGCATTCCGATGCACAGTTCGCAGGTTCCTCTTCCGTTCCGGCTCACGTAGAAATGATGGGTCTGATCGGCGCAGGTAACAACCCGATGGTTGGTATGACCGTTGCAGTAGCAGTTTCGATTGAGGAAGCAGCTAACGAAGGCAAGTTCTAAGAGATCCGCTTAGAAACCGAATAGTTAGAAGTATTCAGGAGTGGCCGACCCGGTAACAAGGCGGTCACTCCTTTTTTGTTTATTTGATAATCACATGATAATGATGCAGATTATGCTTTTGAATTTTGAAGGAATCATTGATATACTGTAAAAAATGGAGGATGAATGCTGTACGATAAGGATATCCGTGAACCGTTGTTTGATTTTCTGGAGGAGAGCTTCGGGAAAAGCAGGATTATTGAAGAGAAGAGTATGGGAAGATCCCGGGCGGATATCGTGATGGTTTTAGAATCGGCGATTGTAGGGCTGGAGATCAAAAGTGATGCGGATTCCTATACGAGACTGGAAAGTCAGGTCAAAGACTACGATAAGCATTTTGACTATAATATCGTCGTTGTGGGCACAAGCCATGCCCTGCATATCCGGGAGCATGTGCCGGAATGGTGGGGGATCATCACGGTAGAAGAGATCGACGGTAAAGCGGATTTTTACATGTACCGCAGAGTGCAGGAGAACCCTCAATCAGTGCTGAAGAATCAATTATCCTTTTTGTGGAGAGAAGAGCTGGCAAGGATTCAGGAACGGAATGGAATGTACCGTTATAAAGAAAAAAGCAAGCAGTTTGTACGGGATAAGATCTTTGAGACGGTACCGGGGGAACGATTGAAGCTGCAGCTGTGTGAGGAACTGTTTGAGCGGGATTACAGCGGGATAGCAGAGCGGATCACAGCATACCGAAAGGCTCACGGACGAAGAAAACGCAGAAAAAGAAATCGCAACTATAAAGTGAAATAAAACTGTGTACCATCTGCACAGATACCAAAAGACAGGAGGAGATTGTATGAGTGTAACAGAAATGCTGGATGAATTAAAGGAAAAAGCAAGACATGATGCAGCATTAAGAGAGGAATTGCTGGCAACCAGAATTGAAAAGAATCCGCTCACGGCATTTTGCAAAAAATGTCAGTCGCTCGGATATCCTGTCTATGAGATGGAGCTTGTGAACGCAGGTGAGGAATTCTATGCTACCATGCGCAGAAGCACCAACGGCGGGGGTGAAAATTCGCCGCTGCTGGAAGGCGAGGACGATTTTTACGAGCTGTTTTTTGCGGGATTGTAACACAGGATCAAAATGCAGAAGCACTTGGGAGAAGCAGGAGATCATAAGCATCCATGATATGTTATAGAGGCGCCGGAACGTGTCAACGTTCCAGCGCCTCTAATGTTTTATAAAAGTCCGGATAACTGATGTTTACACAGTCAACTCCGAGAATCTCGGTCTCTCCGTCTGCCATGAGTGAAGCAATGGTAAAAGACATGGCGATCCTGTGATCCAGATGACTGTCAATGACAGCGCCGTGCAGCGGATACCCTCCTTCGATGATCATACCGTCCTCGGTGGCTTCGATATGTGCTCCCATAGCCTGTAGATGATTTACCACTACGTCGATGCGGTTGGATTCCTTGACCTTAAGCTCCTGTGCATCCTTGATGACTGTGGTTCCGTCAGCCAGACAGGCGAGCACGGCGATGACCGGAAGCTCATCGATCAGGGTCGGGATCAGAGCGCCTCCGATAGTGATTCCCTTTAAGAAACTGTGCTTAACGAGAAGATCCGCAGCAGGTTCTCCTCCGTTTGTGGTCTCGTTTAACACCATGATTTTGGCGCCCATATCACGTACCACACGCAGAATCCCGTCCCGGGTCGGATTGATACCGACATTTCGGATCAGCAGCTCGGAACCCGGCACCATCAGTGCGGCAGCGATAAAGTAGGCAGCGGAGGAAATATCTCCGGGAACAGAGATGAGATCTCCGTGCAGCTTGGGATGCGGCAGAATCGTAGCAGTCGTTCCTTCTGTACGGATATCCGCGCCGAAGCCGCGAAGCATGAGCTCCGTATGGTTGCGGGATACATATGGCTCCGTGACACTGGTCTCGTCATCGGCATAAAGCCCCGCAAGCAAAATGGATGATTTCACCTGCGCGGAGGCTACGGGTGATCGGTAGTGAATGCCCTTTAGAGCAGCCATCGTATCTTTGCTGCTCGGTGAAGCGGTCTCGATGAATTTATTTCCGTTGATCAGAAGCGGCGCGCAGCCATTGCCCCGAAGGCTGACGATATCGGCACCCATCTGTGTGAGAGGGTCGATGATACGCTTCATGGGGCGGCTCTGGATGGAGGCATCCCCGTTGAGGGTGGAGGCAAAGGGCTGGCCTGCAAGAATACCGGAGATCAGACGGGTGGTGGTACCGCTGTTGCCCGTATCCAGTATGTCTGCGGGGGCAGTGAGCCCGTGCAGCCCCTTTCCGTGAATCAGAATACGCTCGGGTGTATTATCGATAGCAATGCCAAGCTGGCAAAAGCAGCTGATGGTAGAGAGACAGTCTGCACCCTGCAGAAAATTGGTTACCTCGGTGGTTCCTTGGGCTAGTGCGCCGAACATCACAGCGCGGTGAGAGATCGATTTATCTCCCGGTACGGTAAGCTCCCCCCGCAGGGGAGCCGTTGTCTTTGTAAATTTCATAAGAATCTCCTGTACGATGGCAGCATTCGATATGAAATAGAGCAGTGAAATTTTTAAAGCTTCGAATGCAATCAAAAAAGGATTAACGTTCGTAGATCGTATAGCGGTATCGTCTGAGCAGCTCGGCCGCTTTTTTCTGTGACTCTTCGTCATAAAACTCTACGCGAAGCACGGCGTCCTCGAACTCACGGTTATGAACGATACCGATATTGCGCAGGCTGATACCTCTGGTTGCAAGAATGGTAGCCAAAGTCGCAATTCCGCCGGTCTCGTCCAGCAGATCACAATAGAGCATATAGACCTTTTTCAAGGGGCCGCTGGATAGATCCGAGAAGGAATTGCGATAGGTTCTGGAATCTGCAAACATTCGGTTAATAGCAGAACCGTTGTGCTGCGCAAGCTCAACTCTGATGTCGTGAAGCCGTTCGATATAATCGTCCAGTACCTTCACAATATTCTCGGCATTGGTAATACAGATCTGCTCCCACATCTCCGGGGAGGAGGAAGCGATTCTGGTGATATCCTTGAAACCGCCGGCGGCTACCGTTCGCATGATCTCCCGCGGGGAATCTTCGTCATGTACCAGATTCACCAGAGAGGATGCAATAATGTGTGGCAGATGACTGATGGCGGCGGTCACAAAATCATGCTCGTGATCATCCAACACCAGCGGGATCGCCTTCAGAGAGGTCACCAGCTGAACGTATGCGTCTACCTGCTCCTGAGGGACATCTGCTGTGGGAGTGACAATATAATAGGCATTCTCAATCAAATGACGCTTGGAATTCTCGATTCCGGTCTTTTCGGAACCGGCCATGGGATGTCCTCCGATGAAGAAACGGGTTAGACCAAGCTCTTCCACGTGACGATGAATATCGGTTTTGGTGCTGCCGACGTCTGTAAGTGTGCAGCCCTCCTTTAAAAGAGGAGCAAGTGTTTTGAGATATGAAGCATTTGCCTCCACCGGGGCGCACAGAAAAATATAATCACAACGGGAAAATGCGTTGTTGACCTCGCGGTATGCTTCGTCGATGATCCCTTCGGACAGGGCATAATCGGTAGTACACTGACTTCGGCTGACGGCCAGCAGGGTTGCCTGCGGATAATAGTATTTGATGGCCTTTGCGATGGAACCGCCGATGAGTCCCAGACCGATAAAGCCTACGGTAAAATCAGTTTTCATAAAAATCCTTTCCATTTCAAACATAAAGTCATTTTACTTGCAAAAACAGGTTCTGTCAATCCTTTAATACTTTAAAGTGTAAATGAAAAGCGTATGAGATAATATGACGATGATAAAAGAAAAAACAGAGATGTTTATGTGATTTTATATAGATGAATTTATAGGAATAAAAAATGAATCATAAGGAATATGTCAAAATAACAGAAAAAGACTTGCTATTTTCTGCGAGTTTTAGTAAAATATACCCATGGGATTTGCAAAACTAGAATTGGAGGAATGCATTATGAAAGTCTATACAACTGACAGAATTCGCAACGTAGTAATCCTTGGTCACGGCGGAGCAGGAAAGACCAGCTTGACAGAGGCAATGGCTTACTTATCCGGTATCACCAGCAGACTGGGCAGCGTGACAGAGGGAAATACGGTAAGTGATTTTGATAAAGAGGAGATTAAGAGAAAGTTTTCTATCAGCACGTCAGTGCTGCCGATTGTCTGGGGGGACATCAAGGTGAACGTTCTCGATACTCCGGGATATTTTGACTTTGTCGGTGAGTGCGAGGAGGCTGCTGCAGCAGCGGATGCAGCGATTATCGTGATCAACGGTAAGAGCGGAGTAGAAGTGGGAACACAGAAGGCATGGGATCTCTGTGAGAAGTACAAGCTCCCGAGAATGTTCTTTGTTACCAATATGGACATGGATCACGCCAGCTTCCGTGCAGTTGTGGAGAGCCTGACGGAGCTTTACGGAAAGAAGATCGCTCCGATCCACTTCCCGATGCGTGAGAACGAGAAGTTCGTAGGCTATGTAAATGTTGTTAAGAATGCCGGAAGACGCTGGTGCGGCAAGGGTAATGAGACTCAGGAATGTGAGATTCCGGATTACTCCGTAGAATATCTGGAGAAATATCGTGAGAGTCTGCTGGAGGCGGTTGCTGAGACATCTGAGGAGTTCATGGATCGTTATTTTGCGGGAGACGAGTTCTCTACAGCAGAGATCATGGCTGCTCTGACCATGAATGTATCGGAATGCTCCATCATTCCGGTAGCGATGGGTTCACCGATCAGTCTGAAGGGCGTTGGCTGCCTGCTGGATGATATTGTTCAGTATTTCCCGAGTCCGGATAAGCGCCGTATCGCCGGAATCAATATGAAGACCAGTGATATCTATGAGGCAAACTATGATTTTGCCAAAGCAAAATCCGCATTTATTTTCAAGACGATCGTGGATCCGTTCATCGGTAAGTATTCACTGATCAAGGTGGCTTCCGGCGTTATTAAGAATGATGATGTTCTGTATAATTCTGCAAGAGATGCAGAGGTGAAGCTGAATAAGCTGTATCTGATGGAAGGCAGCAAGACCGTTGAGGTTCCGGAGCTTCATGCGGGCGATATCGGTGCTATCGGTAAGCTGAATGTCAGCAGAACGGGCGATACCCTGTCTACGAAGGCTACACCGATTCAGTATGCGGGTATCGATATTTCTACACCGTATACATATAAGAGATATTTCGCTAAGACGAAGGGCGACGAAGATAAGATCTCTCAGGCGCTTTCCAAGATGATGCAGGAGGATCTGACCATGAAGGCGGTGAACGATTCCGAGAATCGTCAGTCTCTGATTTATGGTATGGGCGATCAGCATATCGATGTGATTGTCAGCAAGCTGCTGGGTAAATATAAAGTGGATGTTGAACTGGCTCGTCCGAAGGTGGCGTTCCGTGAGACTATCCGGAAGAATTCCGATGTGGATTCCAAGTACAAGAAGCAGTCCGGCGGACACGGTCAGTATGGTCATGTAAAGATGCGTTTTGAGAGCTCAGGAGATCAGGAGACCCCGTATGTATTCGAGCAGGTAGTAGTAGGCGGAGCAGTTCCGAAGAACTATTTCCCGGCAGTGGAGAAGGGTATTCAGGAGTCTGTACTTCGCGGACCGCTGGCAGCATATCCGGTAGTTGGTGTCAAGGCTACTCTGTATGATGGTTCCTATCATCCGGTAGACTCTTCCGAGATGGCATTTAAGACCGCTGCGATTCAGGCATTTAAGAAGGGCTTCATGGAGGCTTCTCCGGTTCTGCTTGAGCCGATCGAGTCCCTGAAGGTTACCGTTCCGGACAAATATACCGGAGATGTGATGGGTGATCTGAATAAGCGCCGCGGACGTGTGCTTGGCATGAACCCGGATCATAAGGGCAACCAGATCATCGAGGCAGACGTTCCGATGATGGAACTGTACGGATATTCTACACAGCTTCGCTCCATGACGGGCGGCAGCGGTACCTTCGAGTATGAGTTTGCAAGATATGAGCAGGCTCCGTCAGATATTCAGGCGAAGGAAGTAGAGGCAAGAGCAAGCAAGGTTAAGGCAAACGAAGAATAAAAGACTCTTTTAAGGCAAAAAAATTGGAAGTGTTCAGAGATGAACCTTCCAATTTTTTTTTACTCTAACTCAAATGCTCCGGTATATAACTGGTAATATTTTCCCTTCTGAGCGATCAGCTCGTCATGTGTACCGCGCTCAATGATATGTCCCTGTTCCAGCACCATAATAGCATCCGCATTGCGGACGGTGGAGAGCCGGTGTGCAATGACGAATACGGTGCGGCCTTCCATCAGTGCATCCATACCCTTTTGTACAATAGATTCAGTACGGGTATCGATACTGGAGGTCGCTTCATCTAGAATCATGACCGGGGGATTGGAGATGGCTGCCCGGGCAATGGAGAGGAGCTGCCGCTGTCCCTGAGAGAGCTCAGAGCCGTTGCCGGTGATCACAGTGTCGTATCCCTGTGGGAGCATCTCGATAAAGTCATGCGCATTGGCGATCTTCGCTGCCTCGTATACTTCCTCATCCGTGGCATCCAGCTTGCCATAGCGGATATTTTCACGGATCGTTCCGGTAAACAGGTTGGTATCCTGAAGAACCATACCGAGAGAACGACGAAGATCGGATTTGCGGATCTTGTTGATATTGATATCATCGTAACGGATCTTACCGTCTGCAAGATCATAAAAACGGTTGATCAGATTGGTAATGGTAGTCTTACCTGCACCTGTAGCGCCGACAAAGGCGATCTTCTGACCGGGCTTTGCGTAGAGGGAGACATTGTGCAGTACGATTTTATCCGGATTGTACCCGAAGTCCACATCAAAGAAACGTACATCGCCCTCCATTTTTTTGTAGGTCAGAGTACCATCGCCGTGCTGATGCTTCCATGCCCACATACCGGTACGCTCCGGACATTCTGTGAGCTGACCGTCCACGTATTTTGCACGGACAAGAGTGACATATCCCTCATCTGTCTCCACAGGCTCATCCATCAGCTCAAAGATGCGCTCGGCACCGGCCAGAGCCATGACGATAGAATTGATCTGCTGAGAGACCTGTGCGATCGGATTGGTGAAGGATTTGCTCAACTGCAGGAAGCTGGCGATCATACCGACGGTGATTCCACCGACATGGAAGCTGGCCAGAATACCTCCGGCGATAGCGATAATGACATATTGCAGATTTCCCAGATTTGCCATGACCGGCATCAGGATATTTGCAAATCGGTGCGCCTGTGTTGCGTTTTCACAGAGTTCCTCGTTGAGCTTATCGAAGGCCTGTCTGGAGCGTTCCTCATAGTTAAAGACCTTGACGACCCGCTGACCATTGATCATTTCTTCAATGTAGCCATTAGCTGCACCGAGGGATATCTGTTGCTTGAGGAAATAGCTGCCGCTTTTTCCGGCAATGCTTCCGGTGACCTTCAGCATAAATACGATAGAGACTGCAACTACCGCAGAGAGCGGCAGGCTGGTGGTGAGCATAGCGATGACCACGGATAGGATGGTGATCATAGAGGTCAGCACCTGACCAATGCTCTGCGAGAGCATTTGACGCAGTGTGTCGGTATCGTTTGTATATCGGCTCATGATATCGCCAAATTCGTGCGTGTCAAAGTAACGGATCGGGAGATCCTGCATATGTGAGAACAAAGCATCGCGGATCTCTTTTAATACGCCCTGTGAGATCATTACCATGATGCGGGAATAAAACAGGGTTGCCAATACACCTGCAAAATAGATGCACGCCATCAATAGCAGTGTGTGCAGCAGTCCGGAAAAGTCCGGCACAGCCATCTGAAGCAGCGGCGTGATATAGTCGTCGATCAGAGTTTTTAAAAACAGCGAAGCAATGACGCCGGTGATAGAGCTGAGCAGAATACAGATCACAACCACAAATAACTGGATCTTGTAATCCTTCCACATATAACCCAGAAGCCGCTTCATGGTTCCCATCGGATTCTTACCCCGGGCGCCCTTTGGTCTCATACCTTTGGCACTGGCTCCCATGGGAGGCGCCTGTTGTTTCTTCTTATTCATGGTCTGCACCCTCCTTTACCTGAGAATAATATACTTCCTGATAGATCGGATTGGAGGCCAGCAGCTCCTCGTGGGTACCCACCGCGGAGACTGCGCCGTTATCCAGAACAATGATTTTGTTGGCATCCTGTACAGAGGAAATTCTCTGGGCAATGATCAGCTTGGTAGTATGCGGAATTTCTTCGGCAAAAGCTTTGCGGATCAGAGCATCCGTTCTGGTGTCTACCGCAGAGGTACTGTCATCAAGAATCAGGATCGCGGGCTTTTTCAGAAGTGCTCTGGCAATACAAATGCGCTGTTTCTGACCGCCGGAGACGTTGGAGCCTCCCTGCTCGATGTGAGTGTCGTACTTTTCCGGAAAGCTCTGGATAAATTCATCTGCCTGCGCAAGCTGACAGGCATGAAGCATTTCCTCGTCTGAGGCATCCTTGTTGCCCCAGCGGAGATTATCCTTGATCGTGCCGGAGAAGAGGACATTTTTCTGCAGAACCATAGAGACTGCATCGCGCAGCACCTGCATATCGTACTCTCGTACATCATGACCACCGACCCGGACAGCGCCTGAGGTTACGTCATAGAGACGCGGGATCAACTGTACAAAGGTAGATTTGGCGCTTCCGGTACCGCCGATGATTCCTACAGTCTCTCCGGAACGGATCGTGAGATCAATGTCTTTGAGACACAGCTTTTTTGCATCGCCCGTATAGCTGAAGGATACATGATCAAAGACGATGGAACCGTCCGGCACCTCGGTGAGAGCATGCTCGGGATTGGCAATATCCGGTGTCTCGATCAGCACTTCGTTGATACGTTCCATGGCTGCCCGGGAGATGATGGTCATGACAAAGATCATAGAGAGCATCATCAGACTGATCAGGATCTGCATGGTGTAAGTAAACATGGAGGTCAGTTGTCCGGTAGTCATCTCATCGGAGACGATCAATCTTGCGCCGAACCATGAGATCAGCAGCATACAGGTATAGACACTAAACTGCATGACCGGACCGTTGAAAGCGATCAGCTTCTCTACCTTTGAAAAATCATGGTAGATGGAACCGGATATTTCGTCAAATTTCTTTTTTTCAAAATCCTCCCGGACGAAAGACTTGACCACGCGAATACCGTGGACATTCTCCTGAACCACGTTGTTTAATTTGTCGTAGGTTTTAAATACGCGCACAAAAATAGGATGTGCGTGGGAGATGATAGCGTACAGCGCGATTCCCAGAATCGGTATAATGCACAGATACACCAAAGACAGCTTTGGACTGATGCGGGCAGCCATGATCAGCGCTAAAATCAGCATGATCGGCGCACGTACAGCAATTCGTATGATCATCTGGTAGGCGTTCTGGACATTGGTAACATCCGTAGTCAGTCTGGTAACAAGACTGGAGGTGGAAAAATGGTCAATGTTGGTAAAAGAGAAGTCCTGTACCCGGTAGTACATCTCGCGACGGAGATTTTTCGCGAAGCCTGCGGAGGCTACTGCGGCAAAATGACCGGAAAGTACACCGAACATGAGAGAGGCCATGGCGGCCACTACGAGGATCAAACCGTAGCGGATCACGATGGGCATGCTGCCGGTGGAGATCCCCTGATCGATCAGAGTCGCCATCAAATAAGGTATCAATACCTCCAGAAATACTTCCAGAGTGACAGAAAGCGGCGCCAGAAGGGAAGGCTTCTTATATTCCCCGACACAGCTTAAAAGATTTTTCAGCATAAGGTCACATCCTTTCTAAATACTATATTCTATTATATCTTAACTTTACCATTCTAGGGCGAGACGGACAAGATTTCAATGATAAATTTGTGAAAATTATATTAATTTCGTTGCACTGAGAAGGAGCAAAGCGTATACTGAGCATGATTTGGACGTGGCGACCTTCTGCAAAGTGCCGCGTATCGGACCGGAATGTGTTCGAAAGATAAAGGAGAGGACATGAAGCAACGTAATTATCAAAAGGAACTGGACAAGATCATACTGCATTTGACGGAGGGAGAGCAGCCCCCCACGCTTTTGCTGCACAGCTGCTGCGCGCCCTGCAGCAGTTATGTGATTGAGTATTTGTCACAGTATTTTCATATCACGGTATTTTATTACAATCCAAATATCGCGCCGGAGGAGGAATATCATAAGCGGGTCAGGGAACAGCAGAGGTTTATCCGGGAGCTGCCTACGAGATATCCGGTGGAGTTTATCGAGGGGGATTTTGACGCTCCGATGTATTATGAGAAGGTGCGGGGGCTGGAGCGTGAGCCGGAGGGGGGCGCAAGATGTGAGATCTGCTTCCGAATGCGCCTGAAACGGTCGGCCGAGCTTGCCAAAGAGCTGGGGATGGATTATGTGACCACGACCCTCACGATCAGCCCGCTGAAAAATGCACAACTGCTGAATCAGATAGGAGAAGAGCTGGCCGGTGAATATCAGGTGCGCTGGCTGCCGTCCGATTTTAAAAAGAGGAACGGCTATAAGCGCTCTACAGAGCTGTCCAGAGAGTACGGACTGTATCGACAGAATTATTGCGGATGTATTTTCTCGCGCAGAGAGGCGGAAGAACGGGAAGATATAAATAAGGAAGAGAAGCAAGCGGATTGAAGTGTAGGATAAGGGGGAAAATGCATGGGGAAATTCCTTGCGACCGCCGAAAAAGTGTGATAAGATACGAAACAAAGTATACACAGAAAAGAGGAAAAGCTATGGCACAGTTATGGGGCGGACGCTTCACGAAGGAGACGGATCAGCTCGTTTATAATTTTAACGCGTCCATTACGTTTGATCAAAAGTTCTGGAAACAGGATATCGAAGGCAGCAGAGCCCATGTGAGAATGCTGGCAAAGCAGGGGATTCTGACGGAGCAGGAGCTGAGGCAGATTCTGGACGGACTGGCAGGCATTGAGGCGGATGTGGAGAGTGGAAGGCTTGAGATCACACAGGAGTACGAGGATATCCACAGCTTTGTGGAGGCCAACCTGATTGATCGGATCGGAGATGCCGGGAAGAAGCTGCACACCGGAAGAAGCCGCAATGATCAGGTGGCGCTGGATATGAAGCTTTATACCAGAGATGAGATCTATGAGATCGATGCTCTTTTGAAGACGCTTCTGGGGACGCTGCTCTCCATGATGGAGGAGCATATTCATACGTATATGCCGGGCTTTACACATTTGCAGAAGGCGCAGCCCATCACCTTGGCGCATCATCTCGGCGCATATTTTGAGATGTTCCGAAGAGACAGGCTTCGTCTGGCTGATATAAAAAAGAGAATGAATTACTGTCCGCTGGGCAGTGGTGCGTTAGCGGGAACAACCTATCCGCTGGATCGTGAATATACGGCACAGCTGCTTCATTTTGACGGACCGACCATGAACAGTATGGATTCGGTATCGGATCGCGATTATGTGATCGAGCTGTTGTCGGCGCTTTCCACGGTGATGATGCATTTGTCGAGGTTTTGTGAGGAGATCATCATCTGGAATACGAATGAATATCGTTTTGTGGAGATCGATGATGCATACAGTACCGGAAGCAGTATCATGCCGCAGAAGAAAAATCCGGATATTGCGGAGCTGGTAAGAGGAAAGACCGGAAGAGTCTACGGCGCGCTGATCTCGATCCTGACGACAATGAAGGGACTGCCTCTGGCATATAACAAGGATATGCAGGAGGACAAGGAACTGACCTTTGACGCGATCGATACGGTGAAGGGCTGCGTTGCTTTGTTTAACGGTATGATCGCTACCATGCGTTTCCGTAAGGACGTGATGGAGGAGAGCGCTATGAACGGCTTCACGAATGCAACAGACGCGGCGGATTATCTGGTAAATCACGGAGTTCCGTTCCGGGATGCCCATGGGATCATCGGGAGACTGGTGCTGTACTGTATTGAGAAGAACAAGGCGATCCATGAGCTGAGTCTTGAGGAGCTGAAAGCGATCAGTCCGGTCTTTGAGGCGGATATCTATGATGCGGTGAGCCTGAAGACCTGCGTAGAGAAGCGACAGACGATCGGAGCGCCTTCCGAGGCATCCATGCGCAGAAGTATTGAGGCAGGAAAAGCATATCTGTCAGAATGACGTTATAAAATTCTGGATAGCACAGAGTATTATATAGAAGAAACATGTTACTACATGGAATGAGGAGGAAATTATGAGCGAAAAATTGAGAGTCGGAATTCTTGGTGCAACCGGTATGGTGGGTCAGAGATTTATTTCTCTGCTGGAGAATCATCCATGGTTTGAAGTGGTAACGCTTGCAGCGAGCCCGAGAAGCGCAGGAAAGACCTATGAGGAAGCCGTAGGCGAGCGGTGGAAGATGACGACACCGATGCCGGAGGCAGTGAAGAAAATTGTAGTAATGAATGTCAATGAGGTGGAGAAGGTGGCTGCAAGTGTAGACTTTGTATTCTCCGCAGTAGATATGTCTAAGGATGAGATCAAGGCCATTGAGGAGGCTTATGCAAAGACCGAGACTCCTGTGGTTTCCAACAACAGTGCTCATCGCTGGACACCGGATGTCCCGATGGTGATCCCGGAGATCAACCTGAAGCATTTTGAGGTGATCGAGTCTCAGAAGAAGCGTTTGGGAACCACCCGTGGATTTATTGCCGTAAAACCGAACTGCTCTATTCAGAGTTATGCTCCGGCGCTTGCCGCATGGAGAGAGTTTGAGCCGTATGAGGTGGTTGCTACCACATATCAGGCAATTTCCGGTGCGGGCAAGACCTTCAAGGATTGGCCGGAGATGGTAGAGAATGTGATTCCGTATATCGGAGGCGAGGAGGAGAAGTCAGAGCAGGAGCCGCTGCGCATCCTCGGTGAAGTGAAGGATGGTGTGATCGTGAAAGCCGCTGAGCCGGTGATCACCTGTCAGTGTCTGCGTGTTCCGGTGCTGAACGGACATACCGCAGCCGTGTTTGTGAAGTTCCGTAAGCATCCGACCAAGGAACAGCTGATCGAAAAGCTGGTGAACTTCTCCGGATATCCGCAGGAGCAGAAGCTTCCGAGCGCACCGGAGCATTTTATCCGTTATATGGAAGAGGACAATCGTCCACAGGTTAAGGCAGATGTAGATTATGAACATGGTATGGGGGTTTCCATCGGTCGTCTTCGCGAGGATACCGTATATGATTTCAAGTTTGTGGGTCTGTCCCACAATACCGTGCGCGGCGCTGCGGGTGGTGCGGTACTCTGTGCGGAGAGCCTGAAGTCCCTCGGATATATTCAGAAAAAGGAACAGTAATTTATGATACGGTTTAAGAATCTGACAAAGAGCTATGGCAAAGGAGCGGGAATTTTCGATTTTTCCTTTGAGGTGGAGGAAGGAGAAGTGTTCGGACTGGTGGGGCCGACAGGCTCCGGCAAAACAACCGCGCTTCGTATGCTTATGGGATTTGAGGGACCGTCTAAGGGAAGATGTGCGATCAACGGGAAAGACTGTGCCGAGGCCGGTCTTTCCCTTCATAAGATGATCGGATATCTGCCCCAGAACGTGACATTGCCGCCGACACTGACCGCGCGGCAGTTTCTGCGTTCTCTGGCCGGTATGCGCGGTATTCGTAATCTGGAGAGAATGTTTGAACTGGCTCTGCGGCTGGATGTGGAGCTCGATGAGCGTTTGGGAAAAATGCGGGAGGCAGATCTGAAGAAGGCAGGTATCATTGCGGCGCTGCTGCACAGCCCTCAGGTGATACTGCTGGATCATCCGTTTCAGCATTTGGATCCGAAGGAGCGCAGCATACTGACGGATCTGATCCTTGAGGAACGCGAGAAGAATCATATGATCATACTGACCACGGAATCTGTGGATTGCGTGGATCTTACCTGTGACAGGGTGGCGCTGTTAGATCATGGGAATGTGGCGTATCTGGGAGATATTGAGAATCTCCGGGAGAACATGTATCGGAACTATCTGATCCGTTTTTCCAGCGCTCATATGGCGATGCAGTTCTCAAAGGAGCATTTTGAAATAAAAAGTATGAAAGACCGTAACGTGATCGTGACGGTACAGGGAGCCCTGCTCCCGTTGCTGCGTGCGCTTTCTAAATATCAGGTGACAGGTATGGAGCCGATTCCGCTTTCGCTGGAGGAGACGTTTGTCCATATCTACGGAGGAAGACTTCATGCTTAGTATAGCGTTATTAAAACAGGATTTTATGATCAATCGCAGAGCGATCGTGATCACATATATGATACAGCTTTTCAGTCTCCTCATTGCCATGGGAATCTGCCATATGCGGCTCATCGAGATCTCGGACATGTTCTGGGACACGCTGCCTGTAGTTGTGATTCCGGCAGGAATGATGATGCTGCTTGCTTACCGGGTCATGATGGCACGGGAGGATGACGGAACTATGGAGCTGCTCTTATCTACACAGATGAGCCCGCAGAGGATTTTTCGGACGAAGCTGGTATTTGTCCTGATCAATGCAATGCTGCTGTTGACCGTCTCGACGCTCTTCGGATGCCTGACCGGCGTATATCGGTTGACGGGAGTATGGAAGAGAAGTACTTATGTTCTGTTGAATCTTGGATCTTTTTCCCTGCAGGTGGCTGTGGGTGGTTATTGCTTCTGTATTTCCTGCATTGCGAAGCGGACCTATCGTTATATACGGGCAGCAGTGGTGGTTCCGTGTGTATTTTATGGGATCTATCTGATCTACTATTTGTTTCCGGGGCTTTTTATCGTACAGTATCTGACGCCGTTTTCTTTGTTTCAGCAGGAATGGTTTGCGAAGAGAGCCATGATGCTGTATATCGGCTCTTTTGGATGCGTGCTGATAGGAATTCTGTTTTTATTTCTTGCAAGACATAGCTTTTATGAGCGGAACATCCCGGAATAGAGCATATCAATTAAAAATGAAAGGGTTATATGGCAAAATCTTTATTTATTGCGGAAAAACCGAGTGTGGCACAGGAATTTGCCAAAGCATTAAAAGTGAATACAGCAAGACGCGACGGATATCTTGAAGGTGAGAATGCGGTGATTACTTGGTGCGTAGGGCATCTGGTGACCATGAGCTATCCGGAGGTCTATGATGAAAAATATAAGAAGTGGAGTCTGGCGACACTTCCTTTTTTGCCGGAGAACTATTTATACGAGGTAATACCTCAGGTTTCCAAGCAGTTCAAGATCGTGAGCGGTCTTTTGAACCGTGCGGATGTGGAGAATATCTATGTCTGTACCGACTCGGGACGGGAGGGAGAGTATATTTATCGTCTTGTGGAGCAGCAGGCCGGTGTGGATAAGAAGGCGAAGCACCGCCGACGAGTGTGGATCGATTCTCAGACGGAGGAGGAGATCCTCAGAGGGATCCGGGAGGCGAAGGATCTGGAGGAATATGATCATCTCTCTGACGCGGCATATCTGCGAGCCAAAGAGGATTATCTGATGGGGATCAATTTTTCCAGACTACTGTCTTTGAAGTATGGAAACTCCATTTCGAATTATCTGAATACAAAATATACAGTGATATCTGTGGGGCGGGTCATGACCTGTGTGCTGGGGATGATCGTGAGAAGAGAACGTGAGATCCGGCAGTTTGTGAAGACGCCCTTTTACCGTGTGGTAAATCAGCTGGATCTGGGGGGCTCCCGAACGGAAGGAGAGTTTCGTGCCGTAGAGGGCTCCGTCTGGTATCAGTCTCCGAAGCTCTATAAGGAAAACGGATTCAAGGAGAAAAAGGATGCGCAGGGACTGATCGAAAAGCTTTCGCAGACGCAGCCGATGACGGCGACGGTGGAGAGCATCGACCGGAAGAAGGAGAATAAGAATCCTCCGCTGCTGTATAATCTTGCGGAGCTTCAGAACGACTGCTCCAGATTGTTTAAGATCAGTCCGGACGAGACGCTTCGTATCGTGCAGGAGCTTTATGAGAAGAAGCTGGTGACCTATCCCAGAACGGATGCCCGTGTCCTGTCCACGGCAGTAGCGAAGGAGATTACGCGAAATATCCGGGGACTGTGCGGGGTTCCTTCGGTGGGAGGATTTGCGGAGGAGGTCTTGCAGCAGGGCGCTTACAAGAAATTGTCTGCATCCCGCTATGTGAACGATAAGCAGATCACGGATCACTATGCCATCGTGCCTACCGGGCAGGGACTGGCTGCTCTGCGCAGTCTGCCCGAGCGCGCAGGGAAGGTGTATGAGCTGATCTCCAGACGTTTTCTGAGTATCTTTTATCCGCCGGCGGTCTATCGAAAGATCAATCTGGTGACAAAGATGGATAAGGAGAAGTTTTTCTCCTCCTTTAAGGTGCTGGAGCAGGAGGGCTATCTCAAGGTGGCGGGAGTGAAGCGAAGCAGAGAAGATTCTATGGACGAGTCCCTGACCACGGCTCTGGCGGCATTGAAGAAAGGGATGGTTCTGCCGGTGGAGGCGCTTGAGATCCGGGAGGGGGAAACTTCACCGCCGAAGCGCTACAACTCCGGTTCAATGATCCTTGCCATGGAGAATGCAGGTCAGCTTATCGAGGATGAGGAGCTGAGAGAGCATATCAAGGGCAGCGGCATCGGCACCAGTGCCACCCGTGCGGAGATCCTGAAAAAGCTGGTGGCGAATAAATACATCGCTTTGAATAAGAAGACGCAGATCCTGACGCCGACACTTCTCGGAGAGATGATTTTCGATGTGGTGAGCGTGTCTGTGAGATCCCTGCTGAATCCGGAGCTGACGGCGAGCTGGGAGAAGGGGCTGACTCTGGTGGCAGAGGGAAGTGTCACACCGGAAGAATATATGGAAAAATTGAATCATTTTGTGCGCAGCCGTACAGAAGCGGTATTGAATATGAACCAGCAGTTTGCACTCCGCAGCTTTTTTGATGAGGCGGCGAAGTATTACCAGTCTACGAAAAGCAGCAGGGGAAGTTATGCAAAGAAAAAGTAAATATTTGCATATTGGATCCAGAGCGTAGGTGTGTGAAATGCAATGGATTGTCACAAAAGATATGAGAAAGGAAGAAGGGCATCAGGATGTATGATGCCGGAAGAGGAAGGAAAAGATGGAGACAGCAAAAATCAGTAATCTTTATACATTGGAGGAGACGATCGCGAAGGAGCTTTTTGCGGGAGCAACGTATCCATGGGAGGTGCTTCCGAAGATCAGCAGCTTTATTCTGGAGCTGGGAGCAGCTCTGGATGAGAACGAGTATGAGAAACGTGGAGAGAATGTCTGGGTAGCCAAGTCTGCAAAGGTTGCGCCGACCGCTTTTATTAATGGTCCGGCGATCATCGGTAAGGAAGCGGAGGTTCGTCACTGCGCATTCATCCGTGGAAATGCCATTGTAGGAGAGGGCGCTGTGGTAGGCAATTCTACAGAATTGAAAAATGTGGTCTTGTTTAATAAGGTTCAGGTACCTCATTACAATTATGTAGGCGATTCCATTCTGGGATATCGCGCGCATATGGGAGCCGGCAGTATCACCTCTAATGTAAAATCAGACAAGACACTCGTAGTGGTAAAGGACGGTGAGGAGCAGATCGCCACGGGATTGAAAAAGTTCGGAGCCATGCTGGGTGACAATGTCGAGGTCGGATGCAATTCCGTACTGAATCCCGGAACCGTCATCGGCAGAAATGCCCAGATCTATCCGGTATCCTGTGTTCGCGGTGTAGTAAAGGCGGACAGTATCTATAAGAAACAGGGAGAGATCGTAGAAAAAAGATAGTCCCATTAGACGGGACTATCTGTGGGCTGGCAGTCGGATCTGTACCTCGGTTCCTACGCCGGACTGACTATGATAGCTTAGACCGTAATCCTTCCCATAGAGAACCTGCAGACGTCGATGCGTGTTGTAGACGGCGATATTGGTTCCGCCGGAGGCACTTTGTCCGCTTCCTGTGAGAATGGATTTCTGCTTTTCGACGGGCATGCCGACCCCGTCGTCGGAGATCAGCAGGATAATATCTGAGCCCTCCATCCATGCCGTGAGGACAATGGTGCCGGATTTACTTTCTTTTGCCAGTATTCCGTGCAGGATGGCATTTTCCACAACGGGCTGCAGAGTGAGCTTTGGAATCTGATATTCTGTGAGCTCGTCCGGAATATCACAGATCAAGGTGATGCTGTCATGGTAGCGCATATTTTGCAGCCGCACGTAGATCGTGACGTGCTCCACCTCCTGCGATATATTGGAGATACTGGTTTTGCGGCTGAGTGTGAGCTTGTAGAAGCGGGAAAGGTTTTGCACCGCGCTGCTGATCTCGGAGGTTCTCCCCTGAGTGGCAAGCCAGTTGATCATATCCATGGTATTATAAAGAAAATGCGGATTGATCTGCGCCTGCAGAGATTTGAATTCGGCGACACGAAGATCCTCCGCTGCCTGAGCCTGTTGTTCCATCAACAGGTTCATTTTTTTTGTCATATAGTTGTAGGTATTGATCAGATCGCCGATCTCATCATGATCCGGCGATTCTTTCATAGGGACAAGCGTTCCCTGACGGACCTTGCGCATCTGACTGATGACAGAAGAGATCCGATGGGTGATCGAACGTGACAGGAAGCTTGCCAGCATCAGAGCCAGCAGAATGACAAACAGATAAAACAGGAAAAACTGCAGCATCAGCAGGTTGCTTTTCCGCACAAGAGGCTGCGCGGGCAAAATGGTTACCATGAACCATTCAGGCTCGGTAATACTGTAGAATCCCGCATATACCTTCCGATCCAGAATGGTCTGTTCCACAAAATTGTTGGAATTCATAAAAAAGGTACGTATTGCGTCATAATCGAGCCAATAGATACCGGAGAGGGATTCGTTGGAGGAAGCCACCAGACTGTTTCGCTCGTTCATGATATAGGAGACGCTGCCCTTCAGCGCAAGATGATCGGATAGAATGCGACTGAACCGCGCGCTGCTGTAATAGACGGCAGTATAAATGCGATACGGGTGACCCTCATACAAAAAGGAGCCGGCGTGAATATAGGCGCTGTCTCCATAGCTTTCCTTTTCCAGAGTACCGAGATAAAAGGACGGACAATACAGCTCTGTGCTGTGAGTTCCCTGAAAAATACCGTACCAGTAGGTTCCGCGTATCTGAGAGACCGGGGCAAAATAGCGTCCCATGGAAGCATCCTGATACAATGCTTCGGCCTCGGTGACATAAGCTTTGGGAAAATCCATATAGACTCTGATATTTGTAATCAGCCCCTGCTTTTGCAGGAGATCCACGGCATCGGAAAAATCCTGTGCATCTGCGGAAGACATCAGATCGTTCATGGAATATTCTGAGGTCATATGACCGAGAAATTTGTAAAAATCGTGTGAGCTGATCTTGTCATAGGCATCCAAAACCTCATCTACGGTGGCTTTGATCAGAGGAGCTGTCTGGGCGGAGGCATCCTGTTCACGGCGAATCGTATCGGCCACTACCATGTCGTAGAGACGTCCATAGAAAAAGAGTACGATCATCAGCGCAGGCAGAATGACCGTGATCATCAAAACAAAGGTGAACTTTGTCTGCAGATGACTGTTGCGATAGTGTGTTCGGAAAACGTTGTATAGATATCTCATGACACGGCTCCCATCTTCTCACGATATTCGGATGGAGTGAGACCTGTATATTTTTTGAAGCTTTTTCCGAAATAATTACCGTCACTGTAGCCTACCCTCGAAGAAATATCCGTAATTTTATATCGGGGATCCGCCAGAAGCGCCTTGGCCTTTTCCATGCGATACTCCGTAAGATATTGATTCAAAGTCTGTCCGGTCTCATTTTTAAAGAAGGTGCAGACATAGGAGGTGGAAAGAAATACGTGATCGCTGATATCTTTTACAGATAAGGTCTCATTAGAGTAATTCTTTCCGATATATTCACGAATCGTGAAGATGGTGGGGTGCTCGGCTACGGTATTCTGAAGCTGTGTAAAATAGTCGTCGGTCCGCTGGAAAAGTACTTGATGTAGCTCATCATAGGAAAATGCATGCTCCAGAGCGTCCAGCGTATTTTCCTGCTGCGATACACCGGCGTGGTGAATCTGCTGCTGCCGGCAGGTTTCCTCAAGGATCAGGAAAAGCTTATAATAGACATCCTTCACCTGATTTGCGAGAAATGAGGTGTTTTTTTCGTAACTGCGATATAATTCTGCCAGAAATTCCGTGGTCTTTTCACGATCATGCTTGGTAAGAAGCTCGGAAAAACGGCTGTCTTTGGCAGTTGGAACAGCATGTCGCAGGCTGACGGATTCCTTTGCCAGCTGCGTGGTAAGACAGGTGTTGACCGGGAAAAAATAACTGCTCTGTAGCAGCACCACGGCGGAGGTATAAGACTGATATGCCCGAGAGATCCCCCGGAAGGTTTCCCCGAGAGCCATATAGTAGGGACCAAAAGGCGTGAAAAGCCGGTGCAGATATTCGGTCATGGACTTCATGACGGTATCGGAGGGCATATTTTCACCGAATACAAAATATACGAGAAAATGTGAATGCCTTGCGGTATAGATACAGTCCAGATGATAGTTTTTCAAAAAATCCCGAAAAGGAAGATAGATTTCCTGTCTGGAAGGCAGGGCGACCTCTGCGGATGCATTCAGATTTACTATGATCGAGGTAAAACAGGAGTCCTGCGTGATGCTCAGGGGCAGGGGAGCAGCCAGCTCCTTGGGCGACAGGGTATCGCCGTGATGAGGGAGCGTGAGCTGATGAGCGAGTCTGGAGGCAGATTCGATCGAGCTCACAGCTTCTCCGTGATGAGAGTGCTGCTTTTGATTGTAAAAATGCTGAGCAGCCAAAATAGCGTCATATACTTCCTGAGGCTGCAAGGGCTTTTCAATATAATTGATAGCCCGCAGCTTGATAGCAGCCATCAGATATTCCTTGTCGGAATATCCGCTCATAAAGATGGACACCGTATCCGGCAAAACCTGATGAATGCGTTCCATCATAACGACGCCGTCCATACGCGGCATGCGCATATCACAGAGAACGATCTCAGGCTTGTGGCGCAATGCGGCCTCAAGACCGTTTATTCCGTCATCCGCCTGAAGCACCTCGTCAATATGAAGTGCTTTCCAGTCGATACTGGAGGCCAAGCCGCTTCGTGTCAATTCTTCATCATCTACAATCAGTATTTTCATGAGTTCTCCTGTATAAAATGTGTTAAAAATAGTATATCCATCTTAGCATAGTGTGGAAAAAAATACGAGAAAAAAATATTTTACTCGTATCTAAAAATTTTACAGTTACGCATTTTGTTGAAAAATGATAGGATACATATAGTAAAAATAGAACTCTTTCACAGAAAACGTGTCATATAGAGTCGTTTGTGGAGGATTATGGAAAGAGAAAGGGAGGAAACTGCTGTGTCCGAGTATGTTCTTGAATTAAAAGGCATAACGAAGATTTTCCCGGGCGTCAAGGCTTTGAATAATGTACAGTTTCAGTTGAAGCCGGGTGAGGTACATGCACTGATGGGTGAGAACGGTGCAGGTAAGTCTACATTTATCAAGGTGATCACCGGTGTACATAAGGCGGAAGAGGGGGAGATGTTCCTGAATGGCCAAAAGGTCGATTTCAAAGGACCGAGGGATGCTCAGGCAGCAGGTATTGCGGCGGTGTATCAGCATCCCACATCTTATCCTGATCTGACCGTTGCCGAGAATATTTTCATGGGACATGAGATTATCCGACACGGGATGATCCAGTGGAAGACCATGAACAAAGAAGCAAATGCACTGCTTGCGAATCTGAACGCAGATTTTGATGCTACGGCAGAGATGGGTACCCTGAGTGTTGCGCAGCAGCAGATGGTAGAGATCGCAAAGGCGCTTTCTACCAATGCCAAGATCATCATTTTAGATGAGCCGACCGCGGCCTTGACCAAGAGAGAATCCGAGGAGCTGTACAGGATCGTTGATAAGCTGAGAGAAGACGGCGTATCGGTCATCTTTATCTCTCACAGATTTGAGGATATGTATCGTCTGGCTTCCAGAGTTACGGTATTTCGTGATTCGCAGTATATCGGAACCTATGATGTGGATGGCATCACCAATGCAGATCTGATCAAGGCGATGGTAGGACGTGAGATCAGCGATCTGTTCCCGAAGCCGGAGGTGAAGCTGGGGAAGGAGATGCTTCGGGTAGAGAATCTGTCCAGAGTGGGTTATTTTAAAAATGTTTCCTTTAATGTACATGCAGGTGAGATCGTGGGTCTGACCGGACTGGTAGGCGCCGGACGAACTGAGGTAGTAGAGAGCATCTGCGGAATTACGAATCTGGATGAAGGCAAGGTCTATCTGGAGGGGCAGGAAGTGAAGATCAAGCAGCCGTCCGATGCGATGGAGAAGGGAATTATTCTTCTTCCGGAGGATCGTCAGAAGGCAGGTCTGATCATGAGCTGGGGGCTCGGGAGAAATGTGACGCTCCCCACGATCAGCAAATATGCGAAGCATGGATTTAATGATAATAAGAAGGAACGCGAACTGTCCAAGCAGCTGCTGGAGGAGGTAGATACCAAGGCGGTGGATATCTTCCAGCCCGCGAGCTCACTTTCCGGTGGTAATCAGCAGAAGGTTGTAGTTGCGAAAGCCTTGAGTCAGGAGATGAAGGTAGTCATTATGGATGAGCCGACCAAGGGTGTGGATGTCGGCGCGAAGGCGGAGATATATGCCATCATGGGCGAGCTGGCGCAAAAAGGATATGCCATTGTACTGATCTCCTCTGAGATGCCCGAGATCCTCGGCATGAGTGATCGCGTAATCATTATGTGCAACGGACGCAAGACCGGAGAGCTTGGCCGTCAGGAGGCAACGCAGGAGAGAATTCTTGAGTTCGCCATGGAAAAAGGTCATTCCGGAAAGGAGGCAGACAGATAATGCAGAAAAAATCTCTGATAAAAAAGATTACAGGATCCCGTGAAGCACTGCTTGCGATCATTCTGATCATCCTGTTTGCATTGATCACTGCAGTCAGTCCGTCCTTTCTGACACCGAAGTCTTTGATGGATATGCTCAAGAATAATGCGGTAACTCTGGTGATGGCGCTTGGAATGCTCTGTGTTATGCTGGTGGGCGGTATTGATATTTCGATCATGTCTACGTTGGCGTTGTCCGGTATGTCTATCGGTATGCTGCTGAAATACGGAGTGATCTCCGGTACGGTGACGGCATTTCTGATCGCCATGATCATCGGTCTGGTGTGTGGCGCGCTGGTAGGTCTGGTGATCTCCAGAGCAAATGTTCCGCCGATCATTGCGACGATGGGCTTTATGTATGTATTCCGCGCTATGGGCTATCTGGTGTCCAACGGCGGCGAGTGGGCGTCAGCAGCGGCTCTCGGAAGCTTTAAGAATTTTGCGACCTCCAAGCTGCTGGGACTCAATTGTGTGATCTGGGTCATCATAGCCTGCTATGTGATTTTCTTTTTCTTTATGAAATGGACGAGAACCGGACGCAAGATCTATGCTGTGGGAAGCAACTCGAACGCAGCGGAGGTATCCGGTATCAATGTAAAAAATATCAAACTGATGGTTTATATGATCATGGGATTTCTGGCAGGTCTCGGCGGTGCGCTTCAGGTATCAATTTACGCATCTGCCATGCCGGATATGCAGCAGGGCGGCGAGATGGACGTCATTGCAGCCTGCGTCATCGGCGGCGTCAGCATGAGCGGCGGCCGTGGCAGCGTGATCGGAGCGCTTCTCGGAGCACTGGTGCTGGCAACGATCGCGAAAGCGCTTCCGCTGATCCCGTTCTTTGATCAGCTCTGGCTGAATACCATCAAGGGCGTTATCATTCTGGTGGTCGTTGTGGTAAATGTGATCCTGCAGCGGGTAACAGATAAGAATACATTAAAAGGAAGGGAGATGTAATCATGGCTGGAAAATCTGGAAGAAGTATCAACAATGTGCCGGAGAGCCCAATGAAGCAGATCCTGTTCAGCTGGGAAGGTATTCTGGTCATCGTTCTTGTCCTTGTAAATGTATTCTGTGTATGGTTCTCGGAATATTATAATACGTTTAATCTGCTTCGTCAGATGCCGGTTTATCTGGCGGAGGTGTTCCTAATGCTCCCGATGGCATTTATTCTGGTGCTGGGTGAGATCGATATCTCTGTGGGCTCTATCGTATGCCTTTCAGCTACAGCAGCCTGCATTGTGTGCAATACGGGTGCTCCGTTTGTGGCAGTAATTCTGGCGGCGATCGCGGTAGGTACCGTCTGCGGTGCAGTGAACGGATGTATTTTGACAAGATTTCCGGAGCTGCCCCCTATGATCGTCACATTGGCGACTCAGATCATTTTCCGCGGTATTGCCGAGATCGTTCTGGGAAGCGGCGGCAGTATTTCCGCTAACAACACCGATGGATTTCGTGCCATCAGCGGCAAGGTGGGAAGCGTTCCGTACATACTGTTTCTGGTGCTGATTCTGGCGGTGATCGCAGCGGTGATCCTTGGAAAGAGTACATTCGGAAGACGTGTCTATGCGATCGGAACGAATCGTCTGACTGCTTACTATTCCGGTATTCATGTACAGAAGATCCGGTTCATCATCTACACGGTTATGGGTAGTATCTCAGGACTGTGCGCATTGTTTTTGGTTGCCTCATCCTATGGCGCCAATACGACTACGGGTAACGGATTTGAGATGGATGCGATCGCCATGGCGGTATTCGGCGGAATCTCATCTACCGGCGGTAAAGGAAATATCGCAGGCGGTCTGATCTCTGCATTTATTATTGTGTGTCTGAGAGTAGGTCTTGGACAGAGAAATGTGCATGCACAGGTTATCCTGCTGATCGTAGGTCTGCTCCTGATCGGTGCAGTGGCATTGCCGAATATCGTGGGACAGATCCAGCGTGCGGTAAAAATGAAAAAATAATAGATGCAGTGTTTTATGAACTACGTTGTTAACTGCTCTTAGGTATTGGGGGACAGTTGCAAAATAAAAAAAGATTTCCAAAAGGAGGAAAAACAAATGAACAAGAAATTAGTAAGCGCACTTCTTTGCGGAACCATGGTTCTGAGTGCAAGCGCAGCAATGGTAAGCGCAGAGGGTGAGAAGATCGCTCTGGTAGGTAAGTCTGCAGGTAATGCATTCTTTGAGATCGCAGCAGATTCTTTCGTAGAGGCAGCAGAGGCTGAGGGAGCAACCGTTGACGTAGTTTATCCGGAAGCAGCTACCGCTGACGCACAGATCAAGGTTCTGGATAACCTGATCTCCCAGCAGCCGGATGCAATCTGCATCTCTGCAAATGACGTAAACGCTCTTCAGGCTAAGCTCGAGGAAGCTATGGATGCAGGCATCAAGGTATCTTCCTTTGACTCTGCTCCGAATGCTGACAGCCGTCAGATATTCGTAAATCAGGCAGGTACCGTTGCAGTTGGTCAGGCTCTGATCGATGCTGTATATGATATCGCAGGCGGCGAAGGCCAGTGGGCAGTTCTTTCTGCTACCTCTCAGGCAGCTAACCAGAATGCATGGATCGACGCTATGAAGACTATCATGGAAGGCGATGAGAAGTATGCAAATCTGGAGCTGGTAGAGGTTGCTTATGGTGATGATGAGCCGCAGAAGTCTACAGATCAGACCGCAGCTCTTCTGGACAAATATCCGGATCTGAAGGTGATCTGTGCTCCGACTACCGTTGGTATCGCAGCAGCTGCTAAGTATCTTCAGGATAACGGTTCCGCATGCAAGCTGACAGGTCTTGGTCTTCCGTCTGAGATGCTGGAGTATACAGGCGCTGATGACGAGCATTCCTGCCCGTACTTCTATCTGTGGGATATGCAGGGCTTAGGTAAGCTGAGCGCATATGCAACACTGGCTCTGGTTAAGGGTGACATCACAGGCGCACTGGATGAGACCTTCACCGCAGGTGACCTTGGTGAGTACACCATCACAG
This sequence comes from Eubacteriales bacterium, assembly GCA_030526715.1. Lineage (GTDB taxonomy): Bacteria > Bacillota > Clostridia > Lachnospirales > Lachnospiraceae > Marvinbryantia. The sequence goes on along the minus strand of JAUNCG010000001.1, from coordinate 65,473 downwards.
AGGCTGATGATAAGGGTACTGAGATCGTTCTTGGTCTGCCGCTGGAGTTCAACTCTGACAATATCGAAGAGATGGCTAAGCTGTACTAAGATTAGAAGATTCGTATGATGGGGGACGGGGCTTTATGCCCCGTCCTGATTTTTTAAGGATTTCAGGAATACAAAATACGTAGAAATCCGATATCAGGATGAGAGGCTTTTAACGAAAGGAGAAAGGAACATGATCAAAGGCTTTAAGATGAAATTATATCCGGGACAGGAAGCAGAGTATGAGAAGCGTCACAATGAGCTGTGGCCGGAGATGCAGGATATGATCCATGAACACGGCGGAAAGAATTATACGATCTTTTTGGATAAGGAGACGCTGACCCTGTTCGGTTATATCGAGATCGAGGATGAGGAGCTCTGGGCCAAGGGAGCGGATACCGCTATCAACCGTAAGTGGTGGGATTTCATGGCTGATATTATGGAAACCAATCCGGATAATAGCCCGGTAGCTGTCGATCTGCAGACGGTATTCCATTTGGATTAAGATGCGCGAGGATATACTGGAACGTCTCCGCGCGATCACAGAGGAGGAACAGAGGCTTCTGGACAGCGGAGGCGGTGTGGAACCGAAGCTGTATACCACAGATGAGGATCTTACCACGGTAGACAGTCATATGATGCTGGGAGAAGGCAGACTGATCGCGGCCCGCACCCACACACGGTTCGTGCGATTCCCGAAGCATCGCCACAATTTTGTGGAGGTGCTGTATGTCTGTGAGGGATCTCTTACGAACATAATCGATGAAAAACGGGTGGAGATACGCCAAGGAGAGCTGTTGTTTTTGAATCAGCATACCTATCATGAGATCCTTCCGGCGGGAGTGAACGATATTGCCGTTAATTTCATGGTGCTTCCGGAGTTTTTTGATGTGGCTTATTCTATGGCGGGCTCCGGGAATGTGTTGGCGGATTTTGTTGTGAATGCGCTGCGGCGAGATGAGCAGCGTGGGGAATACCTTCATTTTAAGGTGGCAGAGGAGCTGCCGATCCAGAATCTGTTGGAGAATCTGGTGTACTCTTTGCTGGAGGGACGGGAGGATCAGAGCAGGATCCATCAGACCAGCATGGGACTGATCTTCCTCTATCTGCTGGATTCGGTGCAGTACGCGGAAATGCGGCTTCCGAATGAATATGAGAATATGATCACCATGACCGCTTTGGAGTATATAGAGCGCCAATACCGTACCGCGACCCTGACCGAGCTGTGTGATATGGTGCATTTGCCGATCCACGGTCTCAGCAGACTGATCAAACGCAATACGGGATTTAACTTTAAGGAATTGCTTCAGCGACGCAGATTGAACAAGGCGGTGGAACTGTTCTGTGATACGGATCTTTCGATAAATGATGTAATCGCAGCAGTAGGATATGAGAATAACAGTTATTTTCACCGCGTATTCAAAGAGCGCTATCATATGACGCCCCGGGCTTTCCGGATAAAAAATCAGGCAGAACAAAGAGTTCGACTGTGAGGTTGAGCTCTTTTTTTGTGAAAAAAAGGATTTTAACAACAAAAACCAACAAAAAACAAAAATAAATATGTGGATTCATGTTGACTATATTATAGATATGAAGTAAAATATACCAAAAAGACAGAATCGTGAGAAAGGAGCGAAACCATGTTTCAAAACACAGATGTGGTGAAATCAGAGAGAATCACACGGCTGGTAGAGAACCTTTACCGCAAGATGCCACAGATCGAATCAGCCCGGGCGATTCTTCTGACAGAGTCTTACAGGCAGACGGAGGGCGAGCCTATCATAATGCGGCGCGCAAAGGCGTTTGCACATATTCTGGATCATTTGCCGATCACGATCCGTGAGGAGGAGCTGATCGTCGGAAGCACGACACTGGCGCCGCGAAGCTGTCAGACATATCCGGAATTTTCCTATGAATGGTTGGAAGCGGAATTCGACACGGTAGAGCATAGAGCGGCGGATCCTTTTTATATTTCGGAACAGACGAAAAAAGAATTGAAGGAGGTAGATGCCTACTGGAAGGGCAGAACCACCAGTGAGCTTGCCACAGCCTATATGGCACCGGAAGCGATCAGATCCATCGAACATAATATTTTCACTCCGGGGAATTATTTCTATAACGGAGTCGGTCATGTGACGGTTCAATACGATAAGGTGCTGGCCATCGGATACCGCGGTATCATCGCGGAGGCGCAGCAGGAGTTGTCCTCCTGCAATCCGGGAGACGAGAACTATGCGAAGAAGTCCCGTTTTCTGCAGGCAGTGATCATAAGCTGCGAGGCGGTGATCCGTTATGCGCACAGATATATGGTTCTGGCAAAGGAACAGGCGGATAAGTGTACAGATCCCGTGAGAAAACAGGAGCTGCTGACGATTGCGAAGAACTGCGGCACAGTTCCGGAAAACGGTGCGTCCAGCTTCTATGAGGCATGTCAGAGCTTCTGGTTTGTACAGCAGCTGCTTCAGGTGGAGTCCAGCGGACATTCGATTTCTCCGGGAAGATTTGATCAGTATATGTATCCTTATTATAAGAAGGATCTGGATGCAGGCAGACTGACACCGGAATTTGCGCAGGAGCTGATCGATTGCATCTGGGTAAAGCTAAATGATTTGAATAAATGTCGTGACGCAGCCAGCGCGGAGGGATTTGCAGGCTACAGTCTCTTCCAGAATCTTATCGTCGGCGGACAGAATGCGGAAGGGCTGGATGTGACGAATGACCTGTCCTTTATGTGTATTCAGGCCTCACATCATGTATTTCTGCCGCAGCCGTCCCTGTCTATCCGTGTGTGGAACGGTTCGCCTCATGAGCTTCTGATCAAGGCGGCAGGATTGACACGCACCGGCATCGGACTTCCGGCATATTACAATGACGAGGTCATCATTCCGTCGTTGATGAGCCGTGGCCTGACACTGGAGGATGCGAGAGAGTACAACATTATCGGCTGCGTGGAGCCGCAGAAGGCAGGTAAGACAGAAGGCTGGCATGACGCGGCATTCTTCAATATGTGTCGTCCGCTGGAGCTGGTATTCTCCAATGGTGTGGATAAGGGAGAGCAGATCAGTATTCAGACCGGCCGCGTGGAGGATATGACCTCCTTTGAGGAGTTTTATGACGCATATAAGAAGCAGATGAAATATCAGCTTTCTCTGTTGGTAAATGCGGATAATGCCATTGATGTGGCGCACGCGGAGCGCTGCCCGAATCCGTTCCAGTCCTGTATGGTCGATGATTGTATCAAACGGGGCAAAACAGTGCAGGAGGGCGGAGCAATCTATAATTTCACCGGGCCGCAGGGCTTCGGTATTGCCAATATGGCAGATTCACTGTATGCGGTGAAGAAGCTAGTATTTGATAAGAAGAAGCTGACGCTTGCAGAGTATAAAAAGGCTCTTTTATTGAATTACGGCAAGGGATTTGACGCTGCCACAGCGGCGGATATGACGCTGGCAGCAGCGAAGGAGATGGCGGCACAGGGCAGGATCCTGAGTGAGCAGGAGATCGCCCGGATGGTTCAGGGAATCATGGAGGTAAAGCCGTCTGCACAGGATCAGAAGTTCTGCGATCAGCTGCTGGAGTGGATCGAGGAAGTGCCGAAGTTCGGAAATGATATTCCGGAGGTGGATGCCTTTGCAAGGGATGTGGCTTATACCTATACCAGACCTCTGCAGGAATTCCGTAATCCGAGAGGCGGACAGTTCCAAGCAGGACTGTACCCGGTGTCGGCGAATGTACCGCTTGGCGCACAGACCGGAGCGACCCCGGATGGCAGACTGGCACATACGCCGGTAGCGGACGGAGTATCACCGTCAGCAGGAAAAGATACCCATGGTCCTACGGCAGCAGCCAATTCCGTTTCCAGACTGGATCACGGAATTGCATCGAACGGAACGCTCTTCAATCAGAAGTTCCATCCGTCAGCTTTGAGCGGCTATGAGGGACTGAATAATTTCGTGAACCTGATCAGAACCTATTTTGATCAGAAGGGAAGCCACATGCAGTTCAATGTGGTAGATCGGGAGACATTGCTGGATGCGCAGAAGCATCCGGAGCAGTATGCGCATCTGGTGGTTCGTGTAGCCGGATACAGCGCACTGTTCACGACACTGTCAAAATCATTGCAGGATGATATTATCCGCAGAACGGAGCAGGGATTCTGATGAAGGGTTATTTACAGACCAAAGGAAGGATTTTTGATATACAGAGATACTCCATACATGATGGTAACGGAATCCGGACCATTGTATTTTTAAAGGGGTGTGTATTGCGCTGTCGTTGGTGCTGTAATCCGGAGTCTCAGGAATATCAGATCCAGACCATGACGGTACAGGGCAGACCGAAGGTGATCGGAGAAGACAAGACGGTTGCCGAGGTGATGGAGATCGTGGAGAAGGATCGCAATTATTATCGACGGTCCGGCGGCGGTTTGACACTTTCCGGAGGAGAGAGCCTCTGTCAGCCGGAGTTTGCCAGAGATCTTTTGCGGGCAGCCAAAGAGCAGGGCATTACGACTGCTCTGGAGAGTATGGCTTGTGCGAAATATGAAGTGATCGAGTCGATCCTGCCGTATCTGGATCAGTATCTGATGGATATTAAGCATATGAATTCGGCAAAGCACAGGGAATTTACAGGAAAAGGAAATGAACTGATGCTGGAGAATGCAAAAAAGGTGGCGGCATCCGGCAGGACGGAGCTGAGCATACGTGTTCCGGTGATTCCGGGCTTCAATGATACAGAGGCAGAGATCGCACAGATCGCACAATTTGCAGGCAGCCTTGGGAATGTAAAGAGAATGCATCTGCTTCCTTATCACAGACTCGGACAGGATAAGTATGAGGGGCTTGGCAGACCGTATCTGATGGGAGATGTGCTCCCGCCGACGACGGAGAAGATGGAGCGGCTTTTACAGACAGCAAGAGAAAAAAGCGGTCTGGAATGCCGTATTGGAGGTTGATCTATGGGATATACAGACGGATTATCAGCGGAAACCAAACAGAGGATCGTACAGGAGCTGGTTCCCGGAAAACAGATTTCTCTGGCACACATCATCGCAAATCCGGATCGTGTCATGTATGAAAAGCTTGGGCTGAATCCGGCAATCGATTACGCGAAATCTGCGATTGGCATCCTGACGGTCAGTCCGGCGGAGACGGCGATCATTATGGCGGACATTGCCATGAAGTCCTCCGGAATAGAGCTTGGATTTGTGGATCGATTCAGCGGAAGCCTGATCATTACCGGGACGGTTTCCGAGGTGGAAGCGGCGGTATATGCGATTCTGGATTATGTGGGCGGTAAGCTTGGTTTTACCGTATGTCCGATCACGAAGACCTGAGGTGCAAAAGCATGCGGAAGATCGTACTGATGGGACGGAGTGAATGCGGAAAGACGACGCTGACGCAGGCGCTCAGGGGAGAAAAGATCCGATATCACAAGACACAATATATCAATCATTTTGATGTGATTATTGACACACCGGGGGAATATGCACAGACGCATACGCTGGCGCATGCTCTGGCGCTGTATACTTATGAAGCGCATGTGGTGGGACTTCTGCTGTCCTCCACGGAACCGTATTCTCTGTATCCGCCGTGCATTACCTGCATGTGTAACCGGGAAGTGATCGGCATCGTCACAAAAAAGGACGACCCGAAGGGGGATCCCGAGCGTGCGGCTAACTGGCTGCGTCTGGCGGGGTGCGAGAAGATCTTTTTCGTGGATTCCAGAACCGGAGAAGGCATTCCGGACATTCTCGAGCACCTGCGGGAGGACGGAGATGTGATGCCTTGGGAAGAAGTCACGGAAAACAACATGATATCAGAGGACAAATCAAAGCAATAACAGAAAAACAACAAAACGGTCAAAAATCAAACATAAAAAACACATGAATCCACAGAAAGTCATTGACCTTCTGTGGATTTTGTAGTATACTACGCATAGTTAGCATAAAAACAACATACAATGCTTGGGAGGAAGCGAATATGGTAAACGAATTTGAGATTAAAAAACAGATCTGTGATATCGGTAAGCGCATTTATGATCGCAACATGGTAGCGGCAAATGACGGCAATATTTCCGTGAAGCTCAATGATAATGAGTTTCTGTGTACACCGACCGGCGTATCGAAGGGCTTTATGACACCGGAATATATCTGTAAGGTAGACAGAGAGGGTAAAGTGATTCAGGCCAATGGCAACTTCCGTCCGTCTTCCGAGATCAAGATGCACATGAGAGTTTACGAAAAGAGACCGGATGTCGGCGCGGTTGTACATGCGCACCCGGTATATGCAACCAGCTTTGCTATCGCAGGCATTCCGCTGACACAGCCGATCATGCCGGAGGCAGTCATTGCGCTTGGATGCGTGCCGATCGCTGAGTACGGTACACCGTCCACTATGGAGATTCCGGACAATGTGGAGAAATATCTTCCGTATTTTGACGCAGTACTTCTTGAGAGCCACGGAGCTCTGACATGGTCTACCGATCTGCTGGCAGCATATATGAAGATGGAGTCCGTAGAGTTCTATGCACAGCTTCTGTATCAGTCAAAGATGCTGGGCGGTCCGAAGGAGTTTGATTCCGCAACGGTTGAGAAGCTGTATGAGATCAGAAGAAAAATGGGTCTCGCCGGCAAGCATCCGGCAGATCTTTGCCAGAATAAGGGCGCTAAGAACTGCCACAACTGTGGCGGCAACTGCGGATGCGGCACCAATCCGGTGACCGGAAGTGTCAGCTCTGATCCGGAGCTCGTAACGAATATTACAAAGAAAGTGATGGAGCAGCTCGGCTTACTTCGCTAAGAAAGAGAGGGGAAATCCATGACTTTAAATGAAAATCTGGTTCAGGACATTGTGAAAGAGGTCATGGCCAAGATGCAGATCTCTGCTGCCAGCACCGGAATGCACGGTGTATTTGCCGATATGAATGAAGCGATCGAGGCAGCAAAGAAGGCACAGCAGGTCGTAAAACGTATGTCTCTGGATCAAAGAGAACAGATTATTACAGCGATCCGCAGGAAGACCATGGAGAATGCAGAGATTCTGGCTCGCATGGGTGTGGATGAAACAGGTATGGGTAATGTAGGTCATAAGATCCTGAAGCATCAGCTGGTTGCCCAGAAGGTTCCGGGAACAGAGGATCTTCATACGGAAGCATACTCCGGAGACCGTGGCCTGACACTGGTAGAGATGGGACCGTTTGGCGTTATCGGTGCTATCACGCCATGTACGAACCCGAGCGAGACGGTGCTGTGCAATACCATGGGTATGCTGGCTGCCGGCAATACGGTGGTATTCAATCCCCACCCGGCAGCGATCAAGACATCCATTTATGCGATCAATCTGGTGAATGAAGCTTCCATAGAATGCGGAGGTCCGGATAATATTGCATGTACGGTGGAGAAGCCGACACTGGAGACCAGCAATATTATGATGAAGCATAAGGACATTCCGCTGATCGCGGCTACCGGAGGACCGGGAGTTGTGACGGCAGTGCTTTCCAGCGGTAAGCGCGGCATCGGCGCAGGAGCAGGCAATCCGCCCGCTCTGGTGGATGAGACAGCGGATATCCGTAAGGCGGCAGAGGATATCGTCAACGGATGTACCTTTGACAATAATCTGCCCTGTATCGCAGAAAAAGAGATCGTGGCAGTAGAGAGCATTGCGGACGAGCTGATGCATTATATGATCAGCGAGCAGGGCTGCTATCAGATCAGTGAAAAGGAACAGGAAGCTCTGACAGCAGTGGTTCTTCAGAACGGAAGACTGAACCGCAAATGCGTCGGCAGAAGCGCGAAGGTTCTGCTGGGAATGATCGGTGTGGAAGTACCGGATAATATCCGTTGCATCACCTTCTACGGACCGAAGGAACACCCGCTGATCGCGGAAGAGCTTATGATGCCGATACTGGGTATCGTGAAAGTAAAGGATTTTGCAGAGGGACTGCAGACGGCAGTCTGGCTGGAGCATGGCAACCGTCATTCCGCACACATTCATTCCAAGAATGTGGATCGTATCACAGAGTACGCGAGAGCACTGGATACTGCCATTCTGGTAAAGAACGGCCCGAGCTATGCAGCACTCGGCTTTGGCGGAGAGAGCATTTGCACATTCACCATTGCCAGTCGTACCGGAGAGGGACTGACCAGTGCAAAGACATTTACAAAGGCAAGAAGATGTGTCATGACAGACAGCTTATGCATCAGATAGGAGGTAGACAATGGACACAAATCAGATGAACATTGAGGCGATCGTAAAACAGGTACTCGCCGAGATGTCAGGTCAGAGTGCGACAGCGCCGAAGGCAGCGTCCACAGGCATTCCAAAGACAGCGCGTGTGGCTATGCTGACAGCGTTAGAGCATTATGATATCAAAGAATTTCCGATTCCGCCTCTCGGAGACGGTGATATTCTGGTAAAGGTAGAGGGATGCGGTATCTGCGGTACCGACGCCCATGAGTTTAAGAGAGACCCGTTTGGACTGATCCCGGTAGCGCTCGGACATGAGGGAACCGGTGAAATCGTAGCGATGGGTAAGAATGTGAAAAAGGATTCCGCCGGCAAGGATCTTCACATTGGTGACAAGGTCGTTACCTGTATGATCTTCAAGGATGATCCGGATATTACCATGTACGACCTGAACAAGCAGAACGTTGGCGGAGCTGATGTTTACGGACTGCTTCCGGATGATGATATTCATCTGAACGGCTGGTTCTCCGATTATATTTTTATCCGGGAGGGATCTACGGTATTTAATGTAAGTGATCTCGATCTGGATTCACGTATCCTCATTGAGCCGTGTGCGGTTCTGGTACATGCGGTTGAGAGAGCAAAGACCACGGGTATCTTAAGATTCAACAGCCGCGTAGTCGTACAGGGCTGCGGACCGATCGGTCTGATCTGTATCGCAGTACTGCGCACCATGGGAATTGAGAACATCGTTGCAGTAGACGGCAATGCGCAGAGACTGGAGTTCGCAAAGAAAATGGGCGCTACGAAGAGCGTAAACTTTATGGAGCATAAAGGAATTGAGGCGCTTAGCGCAGCAGTAGCGGAGCAGTTTGACGGTCATCTGGCAGATTTTGCATTCCAGTGTACCGGTAATCCGAAGGCTCATGCGAATATTTATAAGTTTATCCGCAACGGTGGAGGTCTTTGTGAGCTTGGCTTCTTCATCAATGGCGGTGATGCAACCATCAATCCGCACTTTGATCTGTGCTCCAAGGAGATCACGCTGGTCGGCTCATGGGTATACACCCTGAGAGACTACGCAACCACATTTGATTTCCTGAAGAGAGCGAATGCGATCGGTCTTCCGATGAAGGAACTGATCACAGATCGTTTCCCGTTAGAGCAGATCAACGAGGGACATCAGAAAAACCTCGCAATGACAGGACTTAAGATTGCGATTGTGAACCAGTAGGTGTAAGATAGGAGAAAGAGATGGCAGAAGCAGTAGGATTATTAGAGGTATTTGGTCTGAGCACCGCATTTCTGGCAGCAGATGCCGGATGCAAGGCGGCCAATGTACGGTTAGAGGTTTTTGATAAGAATAAGCCTGCCAATGCCGATGCTCTGCCGGTTCCGTTGCTGGTTATGATCAAATTCCGCGGCAGTGTGGAGGATGTAACAGCGGCGGTAGAAGCCGGTATGAGGGTGGCCGAGGCCACCACGGGCGTGGTTCAGCATTATGTGATCGCCAATCCTACGGAGGATTGTCAGAAGATGCTGAAGATCAGCGCATTAGATAAAAAATAATATAAATCAGATTGTTATCAGGAGGATAAAAAAATGGCAAAAGAAGCATTGGGGATGGTTGAGACAAGAGGATTGACTGCAGCGATCGAGGCAGCAGACGCTATGACAAAGGCAGCAGAGGTAACACTGGTTGGTACTGAGAAGATCGGTTCCGGACTGGTAACCGTAATGGTTCGCGGCGATGTAGGAGCTGTAAAGGCAGCTGTAGAGAGCGGAAGCGCAGCAGCGTCCAGACTGGGTGAGCTGGTAGCTACTCATGTCATCCCGAGACCGCATGATGATGTAGAAAAGATCCTGCCGACCGTATAAAGGTGTACAGGAATATAGCATAGGAGAGATACCATGGGAAAATCATATGGCTTTGTCGAGATCACCGGTGTTGTGGCGGCAATGGATGCGTTGGACATTATGCTGAAGACTGCAGACGTTGAGCTGGCATCATGGGAGCGCAAGCTGGGCGGTCGTCTGGTTACCATGATCATTCAGGGTGACATTGCCTCTGTAAAGCAGGCGGTGGAAGCGGCATCCGAAAAGGCAATCAAGCGACCGGTTGCGACAGGAGTTATAGCAAGACCACATGAGGAGATTGTTCGCATGGTGGAATTGAGTGCCAGCCGCTGGAAGAAGCAGGGGGAATCATAAATGGCAGATACAAAGACGAAAAAGGCACCTGTATCTGTGGAGGCTTCTGAAAAAGAGGCAGTCGCAAAGCAGGTGACCGCAAAGGTAACTGTGAAAAAAGAAACTACAGATACAAAACCCAAGAAGGAGGAAAAAAGAATGGCTCAGGAAGCATTAGGAATGGTGGAGACAAGAGGTCTCGTTGCAGCGATCGAGGCAGCAGATGCAATGTGTAAGGCAGCAAACGTAACTCTGGTAGGTACCGAGAAGATCGGTTCCGGACTGGTAACCGTAATGGTTCGCGGCGATGTAGGAGCTGTAAAATCTTCTGTAGAGAGCGGAAGCGCAGCAGCATCCAGACTGGGTGAGCTGGTAGCGACTCATGTCATCCCGAGACCGCACACAGATGTGGAGATGATTCTGCCGAAGGTACAGTAGTGAATAGTCGGGGTTATCCCCGACTTTTACTGCCAGCAAATGGAGAGTGGCGTAAGACATGGATAATCAGAATATTGAGATGATCACCAGACTGGTGATGGAAGCAATGCAGAAGCAGGAGACGGTCGGCAATGGTTATGTGGTTCCGGTAGGTGTTTCTGCAAGACATGTACATCTTACCCAAGAGCATCTGGAGATCCTGTTTGGAAAAGGGTATCAGCTCACCAGAAAAAAAGAACTGATGGGCGGACAGTTTGCTTCTAACGAACAGGTAACCATCGTGGGACTGAAGCTGAGAGCAATTGAGAATGTCCGGATTTTGGGGCCGTGCCGTAAAGCTTCGCAGGTAGAGATTTCTGCAACGGATGCGATCAGACTTGGCGTAAAAGCTCCGATTCGTGAATCCGGAGATATCAAGGGATCCGCAGCGATCGCTGTGGTTGGTCCCTGCGGCGTGCTTTATCTGCAGGAGGGCTGTATCGTGGCGCAGAGACACATTCATATGTCTCCCAAGGATGCCATGGCGGCAGGCGTTACCAACGGACAGGAGGTGTCCGTGAAGGCGGACAACGGACGAGGAACCATCTTCAATCATGTGAAGATCCGCGTGGATGAGAGCTTCACACTGGAGATGCATATCGATACGGATGAGGCGAACGCCTCCGGTATTGTACAGGGCTCGACGGTAAGAATCGTAAAATAAAGTCAGTAAAGTGCAGCGAACAGGAGGATAACTTTGTGATTGTCGGAAAAGTAGTTGGAAGCATCGTTTCTACGAGAAAAAGTGAAAAATTGATCGGCAATAAGTTCATGATTGTAGAACCTTTGCACCATATGAAGGGAGATCTCAATCAAATAGTTGCCATCGACAATATCGGCGCAGGTATTGGCGAATATGTTCTTGTTGCACAGGGGAGTGCAGCGAGAATCGGCTGTGATCTGGAGACAGCGCCGGTTGATGCGGCGATAGTTGGAATCATCGATGATGGCGCAGGATTGGAGTAATGGCATGGATATCAATGAATTAAAGAAAATCATACAGGAAAACGGTGTAGTTGGTGCCGGCGGTGCGGGTTTCCCGACTTACGCAAAGCTGGATGAACGTGCCAACACCATTTTGATGAACTGCGCGGAATGCGAGCCTTTGCTGAAGCTGCATCGCCAGCTTCTGGAAAAGCATGCATATGAGATCATGAAGACCTTTCATCTGCTGGCAAAGACCGTGGGTGCGCAGGAGGCCATCATCGGCATCAAGAAGTCCTATGTGGATACTGTGAAGGCTCTGAAGCTGCATATTGAGGAGTTTCCCGAAATGCGGCTTCATCTTCTGGAAGAGGTTTACCCGATGGGAGATGAGGTCGTTCTCATCTATGAGGCAACGGGTCGGGTGGTTCGTCCGGGAGGACTCCCCATTGAGCAGGGAGTTGCGGTATTTAATGTAGAGACAGTATATAATATTTACCGCGCATTGGAGCAGAAGCATCCGGTGACAGATAAGCTGGTATCCGTAGTTGCCGAGGTGTCAGATCCGGTGACGGTGCGTGTGCCGCTCGGTACAGCGCTGGAGGAGGTCGTGGCCATGGCCGGTGTGATTACCGTGAAGGATCCGGTATATTTTGTCGGCGGTCCCATGATGGGGAATATCGGTACGCCGTCACAGCCTGTAACCAAGACAACAAATGCGATTCTGGTGCTTCCGCAGGATCATACGATCGTGAATAAGAAGCGCAGAACCACATCGATTGATATGAAGCGTGCAGCTTCGATCTGCTGTCAGTGTCAGATGTGTACAGACCTCTGCCCGCGTCATGCACTGGGGCACCCCATAAAGCCTCATGAATTTATGAGAGCGGCATCGAATAAGGATTATCGTGATACCAGTCCTTATGTCAATACATTTTTCTGCTGCTCCTGCGGAGTGTGTGAGATGTTTGCATGTCCGCAAAGTCTGGCACCGCGTTCTCTGATGGCAGACTTTAAGATGGGGCTTCGCAAGGCCGGTCTGAAGCCGCCTGCAGCGACAACGACACCGGTACAGACATCCCGGGAATACTGCAAGGTACCGGAGGAACGTCTGATGGCGAGACTTGGTCTTACCAAATATGATCGGCCGGCACCTCTGGATGATGAGGTGAGGGCGGTGAAAAAGGTGACGGTGAATCTTTCTCAGCATATCGGTGCGCCGGCACAGGCAGTAGTCAAGCCCGGAGACGTAGTAACGGCCGGACAGATGATCGCACAGCCGGGAAATGGGCTGAGCGTAGCGATTCATGCATCGATTTCCGGCAAGGTGACCGAAGTGAGCGATAGAGCAATTGTAATTGTAGCATAGAAAGGACGTGCAAGGATATGAGTAAGGCAATCGGTATGATTGAATTTAAGACTGTGGCAACCGGTATCACAGCGGCAGATGCCATGGTAAAAACTTCAGAAGTAGAGCTGATTGAAGCCCAGACAGTATGTCCCGGAAAATATATCGCTCTTGTTTCGGGAGATCTGAGTGCAGTGAAAGCGGCGGTGGACGTGGCCTGCACACAGTATGAAACACAGCTGATCGACAGCTTTGTATTAGGAAATCCCCATGAGTCGATCTTTCCGGCCATCTATGGCACCACAAATGTGGAGAAGATCAGTGCGCTGGGAATCCTTGAGACGTATGATGCGGCATCTATTATTGAAGCGGCGGATATTGCAGCTAAGACAGCTATCGTAGATCTGATCGAGCTGCGTATTGCAAAGGGAATGTGCGGCAAGTCCTACATGCTTCTGACCGGTGAGGTTTCGGCGGTGGAAGCGGCGATTGATAAGGCCAAGGCCTTTGTGGGACCGAAGGGTATGTATCTTGACTCGTCAGTCATCGCACATCCGGATAAAAAGGTTTGTGAATCGATCCTGTAGACGGTATCAAACGGAATGATAAAGTAGAAAAGGGGGACGATCCTGTGCTTGCGGTAGAACGGCGCAATTTGATATTGGAAAAACTTCATGAGGAAAAGCGCGTGGTTGTCAGTAACCTGAGTAAGCTTTATGCGGTATCGGAAGAAACCATTCGCAGAGATCTGGATAAGCTGGAGCAGGAAGGTCTGGTCATCAAAAGCTATGGAGGTGCCATCATCAATGAGAGCACCAGCATCGATGTTCCCTTCAATGTCCGTAAGAACCGTAATGTTGTAGGGAAACAGAAGGTGGCGGATCTTGTAGCGTCTCTGATTCAGGAGGGGGATCACCTGATGCTGGATGCCAGTACTACCAGTGTATTTGTGGCCAAGGCGCTGAAGACAATAGAAAATCTGACAGTTGTGACAAATTCTATAGAGAATCTGATAGAGCTATCCGATATGACAAAATGGACAGTGTTATCCACCGGTGGTAAGCTAAAAGGGGAATACCTTTCTCTTTTCGGAACAAAGACGGAGGAAGGACTTGCATCTTACAGTGTAGACAAGGCAATCATCTCCTGCAAGGCGTTTGATCTGGAGAGGGGCTTCTTTGATTCGCAGGAGGAGTTTTCTTCCGCGAAAAGAGCCATGATGCGCTCTGCACGGGAAGTAATTCTTGTAGTGGACAGTTCAAAGTTCGATCAACAGTCCTTTGCCAAGATCGGTGATCTGAAGGATATCACGATGATCGTTACGGATAAGCGGCCGAAGGCGGTTTGGATGGAAAAATTTGCGCAGGCGGGAGTTGCCTGTATTTACCCGGAGGGGGTCAGATAAATGAAGAGCTTTGAGATCAAGACCAAAATTCATTTCGGAGATCATGCACTGGAGCGATTGAAGGATATTCCTTATCAGAAGGTGCTGGTGATCACAGATCCCTTTGTCGTACACAGCGGGATGGTGGAGCTGATTACAGCTCCTCTTCGTGCAGGCGGGAAGCAGTATGAGATCTTCAGCGACGTTGTTCCGGACGCTCCGCTGGAAAAAATCTCTGTCGGTGTACAGAAATTTTTGGAATATCGCCCGGATGTGATCGTGGCTGTGGGCGGAGGCTCTGCCATCGATTCTTCAAAATCGATTCGGAAGTTTGCGCTTCGGATAGACCACTACGCAGAGGTAGGTCTGATCGCGATCCCGACGACCAGCGGAACCGGGTCGGAGGTTACCTCCTTCGCCGTGGTAAACGACACAAAGGCGCAGGTAAAATATCCGTTGGTATCGGAGGATCTGACGGCAGATGAGGCGATCCTTGATGCGGAGCTGGTAAAGAGCGTTCCGCCGGCGATCACTGCGGATACCGGTATGGATGTGTTTACCCATGCATTAGAAGCCTATGTAAGCACGGATCACAATGAATTTACGAATGCGCTTGCTGAAAAAGCGATTGAGATCTGTGGCGTTTTTTTGCTTAGATCTTATCTTGACGGGAATGATACCCATGCCCGTCAGAAGATGCATGTCGCGTCCTGCCTTGCAGGACTGGCGTTCAACTCAGCATCTCTCGGAATCAATCACAGTATGGCACATCAGCTTGGCGCTGTGTTCCATATTCCTCACGGACGCGCCAATGCG
This sequence comes from Eubacteriales bacterium, assembly GCA_030526715.1. GTDB lineage: Bacteria > Bacillota > Clostridia > Lachnospirales > Lachnospiraceae > Marvinbryantia. Next base: position 50,122 of record JAUNCG010000001.1, on the reverse strand, counting down.
ATGCTTTTACCGCACGTGATCGAGTTCAACTCAGATATCAATAAGCATAGTCGCAGCCAGAAGGAGTACCTTCCTTCTGTGAAGCGCTATTCTAATATCGCACACATATTGGGTCTGAGTGCGTACAATAAGATCATGAGCGTGCGTTCCTTAGTGAACTGGGTACAGTTCATGCTCAAGGAGATGAACATACCGCTGAATATCAGTGACATGGGAACGGTTGATAAGGATGAATATTTTGATGCGATCAGCAAAATGGCGGATGCTGCACTTGCAGATGCATGTACTCCGACGAATCCAAGAGTTCCGACGAAAGAGGATATTATGCGCATTTATGCGAAATTATGGTGAGCGAAAGCTCACCTTTTTTGATATTTCCCGGGGGTAGTTCCCTTATATTTTTTGAATGTACGGATAAAGTAGCTCAGATCGTTGAAGCCGTTATTGAAGGCGATCTCCGTGATGGAATCGTCGGTAGTGACAAGCTGACTGCAGGCCTGCTCTATGCGTTGGCGGTTCAGGTATTCCATGGGCGTCTGATGTGTCATTTCCGCAAAAAAACGACAGAAGTATTTGGGCGACATGGAGACGGAATCAGAGAGCTCCTGCAGGGAGATGGGATTCTGATAATGGCGTTCCATATAATCCAATACCTGTTTGAGCTGCAGGATCCTCTTGTGATCCTTGCGCGTTCTGGACAGCCCCTCCAGATAGTAATGCTCGGAAAACACAAGACCAAAAAAGTGATAAAATTGTCCAAATACGATCAATTCATAACCGGGTTCTTTTGACCACATAGCGTCGAATAGGAAATCAACAGCGGAGAGGATCTTTGGATATTTCCGGGTGAAATGATGGTAGACGATCACCTCTTGATGAAGGATGCGCTGCACATAGACAGAACAGGCCGGATTATTTTTTAAAAAGGCATTGAGGTCAAAAACGATACACTGATAGACACAATCCTGAGGAATTCCGGAATGCAGCACACCGCTATGTACGAAAATGACATCCCCTGCCTTGGCACAAAAACTTTTTTCGTCTAAAGTGACAGTGAGCGAGCCGGAAAGGACGCGTATGATCTCATATTCGATATGCCAGTGATACGACATGACATAGCGGGGATGGGTGATATCGATGTGATGGAATTCAAAGGGAAATTCATAAGTTCCGCGAGGTCGGTTTTCGTTATGTCCGGGATTATGCAAAGTAACAGCTCCTTTATAAAAAATTAATAAAATAATGGAAAAAAGTGAATATTGTACTATTATTGGCTATTATAACACAAGAAAAATGTGTCTGGCAAATGTATACTGAGACTATCTTAAAAAACTGTGTTTTTATATAAGGAGGAAATTTATCATGGCAGAAAGCAGATTAATCGGCAGCTATCCGGTCATCGGTATTCGTCCGACGATTGATGGACGCCGCGGTGCGCTGGATGTAAGAGGCTCTCTGGAAGAGCAGACAATGAATATGGCAAAGGCAGCAGCGAAGCTGTTTGAGGATAACCTGAGATATTCCAACGGCGAGCCGGTGAAGGTCGTGATCTCCAATACGACCATCGGCCGTGTAGGTGAGTCCGCAGCGTGTGCCGATCAGTTCCGTAAAGAAGGCGTTGACATTACCCTGACCGTGACTCCGTGCTGGTGCTACGGTGCAGAGACTATGGATATGGATCCGCAGACGATCAAGGCTGTATGGGGCATGAACGCGACGGAGAGACCGGGCGCAGTTTATCTTGCATCCGTTCTTGCTACACATGCACAGAAGGGACTTCCGGCATTTGGTATTTATGGACATGAGGTAGTTGAGGCAGACGATATGTCTATTCCGGCAGACGTTGAGGAGAAGCTTCTGCGTTTCGGACGTGCGGCAGTGGCAGCAGCTTCTATGAGAGGCAAATCATGGCTGCAGATCGGTTCCGTATGTATGGGTATCGGCGGATCCATCATTGATTCTGATTTCATTGAGTCTTATCTTGGCATGCGTGTAGAATCTGTGGATGAGGTAGAGATCATTCGCCGTATGACAGAGGGGATCTATGATCATGCTGAGTTTGAAAAGGCGCTTGCATGGGCTAAGAAGACCTGCACGATCGGCTTCGATAAGAACCCGCCGGAGCTTCAGATGACAGAGGAAAAGAAGAACGAGCAGTTTGAGTTCGTTGTAAAGATGGCAGTGATCATCAAGGATCTGATGAACGGCAACAAGAATTTTGATCCGAAGTTCTCAGAAGAAGCAATCGGCCACAATGCGTTGGCAGCAGGCTTCCAAGGACAGAGACAGTGGACAGACTTCTATCCGAACGCAGACTTTGCAGAGGCGATCCTGAATACCTCCTTTGACTGGGAAGGCGCTCGTGAGCCGTATATTCTTGCGACTGAGAACGATGTGCTGAACGGTCTTGGTATGATGTTTATGAAGCTGTTGACCAACCGTGCGCAGATCTTTGCAGATGTTCGTACCTACTGGAGCCCGTCAGCAGTAAAGAGAGTGACCGGCTATGAGATCGAAGGCGTTGCAAAAGAGAACGGCGGATTCATTCATCTGATCAATTCCGGTGCAGCCTGCTTAGATGCATGCGGTGAAGCTAAGGATGAGAACGGCAACCCGATCATGAAGCAGTGGTGGGATGTGACCGAGGCAGATCAGGAAGCTATCATGAAGGCTACTACATGGAACGCTGCAGATAACGGCTACTTCCGTGGTGGCGGATTCTCTTCCCGTTTCCTGACAAATGCTGAGATGCCGGCTACCATGATCCGTCTGAATCTTGTAAAGGGTCTCGGACCTGTATTACAGATCGCAGAGGGATGGACCGTGAAGCTTCCGGAGGAGGTTTCCGATAAGCTGTGGAAGAGAACCGACTATACATGGCCGTGTACATGGTTCACACCGAGATGTGACGGCAAGGACGGCGCCTTCAAGAGCGCTTATGATGTAATGAATAACTGGGGTGCAAACCACGGAGCAATCTCCTATGGTCATATCGGAGCAGACCTGATCACCATGTGCTCGATGCTTCGTATTCCGGTATGTATGCATAATGTTCCGGAGGAGAAGATCTTCCGCCCGGCAGCATGGAATGCATTCGGTATGGACAAAGAGGGTGCAGATTACAGAGCTTGCAAGAATTATGGACCGCTTTACAAATAATAGCTAAGAAATTTCCCCGAAGGTTGAACCTTCGGGGGTTTTTGCGTTATATTATACTTTTTCATACGTAATAACATAGTAGGGAAAGTTTCAATGAGGGGGAAGTGAATATGGATACATTAATAAGAAGGTATATCCTGATTGCAGATGATGCGGAGCTAAATCGAAATATATTAGCGGAAATATTTCAGGAGCATTTTGAAATTCTGGAAGCGGTGGATGGAGAACAGGCTGTTTTTCTTCTGGAAAAATATCAGAAGGATATCGGTCTTCTTCTTTTAGATCTGATCATGCCGCACATGGACGGGTTTGATGTGCTGTCCTATATGAGAAAAAAAGACTTGATCGAAACACTTCCGGTGCTCGTCATTACGGGAGATACGACAGACGAGAGTACGCATCGGGCTTTTGAACTCGGGGCGGCAGATGTGATACATAAGCCGTTTTCCAGAGATATCGTATTTCGCAGAGGACTGAATATCATTGAACAGTATGAGAGCAGGCTTACTTTTAGACCATGGATGGAGGGAAGATGACCATTTCAGGTTGCAAAAGAAGAAAATATTGTATATACTGATTTCGATTATGAAGGAATGCAGGGAAGTACTTTGCTGATGGAAAAGACAGGATAACAGGAGATTGCATGAGCAGGATAAAGGTAAGAAGATATCAGATCGCCATGCGCGGTGATATGCCGCGGCCGACACGTCCGCTGCGGATCGTGATGATCGGTGATCTGCATAACCGAATATTTGGGGAGGCAAACAATGAGCTGGTAACTGCCATTGGGAAGCAGGTGCCGGATCTGGTACTTTCCGTAGGGGATCTGACGGTGGGGAAACCGGGAAAAGAGACGAATCTGGATGTGGGACTGTCTCTGCTGAAGCGTCTGTCCTGTGAATGTCCGGTGTATTGCATTCATGGCAATCATGAGTTTCGTACAAAGTGTTATCCGCAGACCTATCCGGGGGTTTATCTGAAGCTGATCCGTGAGCTGCATCGCGCCGGAATACATCTGCTGGAGGATGAATGTGCGAAGGTGGACTTGCTGGGTACGCGGCTGGCGATCCACGGCTTTGAGCTTCCTATGGAGTATTATCGAAGATTTGGAACGAAACCCCTTACGGCCAATGTGGTGCGGGAGCATCTTGGTGAGCCGGTAGAGGGACATTATAATATTTTGCTGGCTCATAATCCGTTATTTTTTGACAGCTATGCGCTATGGGGAGCAGATCTGACTGTGAGTGGTCATCTGCACGGAGGACTGGTACGGCTGCCATTTTTGGGCGGAGTGATCAGTCCGCAGATTCAGCTGTTTCCGAAATATGACTGTGGATTGTTTCAAAAATACGGACATAAGCTGGTGGTGACAGCGGGGCTGGGATCGCATTCCTTTGCCTTGCGCCTCAATAATCCGGCAGAGATCACTGTGCTGGAATTACGCTGAGAAGGAAGTACATCATATGGAGATTCCGGTAAAGCTGCAGGAGTTTGAAGGTCCGCTGGATCTGCTCCTGCATTTGATTGATAAAAATAAAGTGAATATTTTTGATATTCCGATCGTGGAGATCACCGATCAGTACATGGAGTATATCAGAGATATCCATGAGGAAGATATGGGACGTATGAGCGAATTTCTGGTAATGGCGGCGACGCTTCTGGATATCAAGTCCCGTATGCTGCTCCCGCGCGAGGTCAACGAGGAAGGCGAGGAGGAGGATCCGCGTCAGGAGCTGGTGGAGCGATTGCTGGAATACAAGCTCTATAAGTATATGTCTTACGAATTGCGGGATCGGCAGGAGGATGCTCAGAAGGCTATGTATAAGGAGATGACGCTCCCCAAGGAGGTACTGGAATATCGGCAGCCCGTAGATGTTTCAGAGCTGTTGGGTAATGTGACACTGGAGCAGCTGAATCGTATGTTTCAGGATGTTATGAAGCGTCAGGAATCCCGGCTGGATCCGGTGCGAAGCAAGTTCGGACAGATGGAGAAGGAGGAGGTCAACCTTGAGGAGACCACTGCCCATGTGGAGGAATATATTCGGAAGCATAGAAAGTGTAGCTTCAAGAGTCTTCTTGAGCATCAGAAAGGAAAGATGAGGATCATTATCACCTTTTTGACGATTCTCGAGTTGATGAAGACAGGAAAGATTGAAGTTGAGCAGGAAGATACCTTTGCAGAAATTATGATTACTGCAACGCAAAGTGAGGAAGAATAGTGGAGATAAAGAAACTGGAGGCTGCGATCGAAGCGATTTTATTTGCTATGGGAGAATCGGTGGAGGCGGAGCGTATCGCAAAGGCCATCGAACAGGATACGGCAACAACGAAGAAGATTCTTCGAAATATGATGACACGCTATGAAGAGCAGGAGCGCGGCATTCGGATCATTGAACTGGACGGCTCTTTTCAGCTGTGTACGAAAAACGAGATGTATGATTATCTGGTGAGGATCGCCAAACAGCCCCGCAAGATCACGCTCACGGACGTAGTGCTGGAGACTCTTTCGATCATCGCCTATAAGCAGCCCATTACGAAGCTGGAGCTGGAAAAGATCCGGGGCGTCAAATGCGATCATGCGGTGAACAAGCTGGTAGAGTACAATCTGGTAAAGGAACTGGGGCGTCTGGACGCACCGGGAAGACCCTTGCTCTTTGGAACAACGGAGGAGTTTTTACGAAATTTCGGCGTGCAGTCCTTGGAGGATCTTCCGGCAGTCAATCCGGTAAAGATGGAGGATTTCAAGGCGGAGGCAGAGGAGGAAGTCCAGCTGACGCTGAAGGTGTAAGAGGAGAACTGATCGTCGATCAGCGATACAAAGGAGGAAAACCATGCCGACAACTTATGCGCATGATTTATTCGGGAAAATGGTATATCATCGGGTGAACGAGGAGCTTCAGCGCCTGATATTACAGCATAAGACGGCTTATCAGATCGGACTGCACGGACCGGATATTTTATTTTATGTACGTCCGTTTCATAAAAACAGGATCAATGAGCTGGGACAGCGGATGCATGAGGAGCAGGCCAGTGTGTTTTTCCGGCACGCGAAGAAAATATATGCACAGACGAAGGATCCAAATGTACTGGCATATCTTATGGGCTTTGTGTGTCATTTTATGCTGGATAGTACCTGTCATCCGTATATTTCCGAATTTATGAAGATTACCTGTGCGGGACATGATGAGATCGAGACGGAGCTGGATCGGGAGCTGATGGTTCGAACGGAGAAGAACCCGTTTCACTACCTTCCGGCCAGTGTGATCCAGACAGAGTCCAGAAGCGTGCAGGCCATTGCATCGGTATTGGAAGGAATTTCCGAAAAAGAGGTGCGTCAGGCGTTGCGCGGCATACAGTTTTACACCGGCATTACCGTCTGCAACCGTCCGTGGAAGCGCTGCTGGCTGCTGAATCTGGCAAAGCTCGCAGGCATCTACCCGCTGGTGCAGGGCAGAGTGATGCGCAGGCTTCCGAGAGAGTATTGTAAAAAGAGTACCGAGGAGCTATGCAGGATGTTTTATCTGACGGTTCCGGAAACGGTGACCGTGCTGGAAGAGTTTTACCGATACCGGGACGATCCGGAGGAGCTCTGCTGTAGATTTAACAGGAATTTTATATAGAAAGCTTTCATATCTTCAGAAGAGGGAACGAAAGGTTCCGTGAAGCGGGAGGTATGGGAGCTTGAAGATGATAAAAAAGTGGAAGAAAATATGGATTCTGTTTTTCGTGCTCTGTTCAGGTATGGCGTTTCATGCCTGTGCGGAGGGAGAAACGGAAGATCCACAGAATTTATACGCCCGCAGCGCGGTCCTGATGGATGGCGACAGCGGGCGTGTTCTTTTTGCAAAAGAAGAGGATACCGAGCTACCCATGGCCAGTACGACAAAGATCATGACCTGCATTCTGGCGCTGGAGCTGGGAAAACAAAAAGATGTTGTAACGGTCTCGGAGCGTGCCTGCATGCAGCCGGAGGTTCATCTCGGTGCAGCGGCCGGAACCCGGTTTTATCTGGAGGATCTACTGTATTCTCTGATGCTGGAATCACACAATGACAGTGCGGTGATGATCGCGGAGCATATCGGCGGGAGCGTAGAGGGCTTTGCCGATCTTATGAATCAAAAGGCCGAAGAGATCGGCTGCGTCAGGACACATTTCGTGACACCCAACGGGTTGGATGCAAGCGACGAGGAAGGCTCCCACCACACAACGGCGAAGGAACTGGCACGGATCATGAGCTACTGTATCAATCAATCGCCTAAGAAGGAAGCATTTCTGCAGATCACCCGGACGGGAGAGTATACCTTTACGGATCTTGACGCAAAACAGAGCTATTTCTGTAGAAATCATAACGCATTTCTGGGGATGATGGAAGGAGCGCTCTCGGGCAAGACCGGCTTTACCTCCGAGGCCGGATACTGCTATGTCGGCGCGTTAAAGAGCGAGGGGCGGCTGTTTGTGGTATCACTGCTTGCCTGCGGATGGCCATACAACCGAAGCTATAAATGGAGCGATACCAGAAGGCTGATGGAGTATGGGATGGAGCATTATCATAAGGTTGGACTCGTGGAAGAGGTCACCCTCCCTGCGATGCAGGTCGTAAATGGGATCGCAAAGGACGGCAATCCTTGGAGCAAAGTGGAGGTTGGGCTGCGTGTACAGGAAAACGACACGATGCCCACAGAGTATCTTCTTTCGGATCGGGAGAAGCTGGAACGGCGAATCTCCGTACAGAAGATGAAATATGCCCCGGTCGCCGCCGGAGAGGTTGTGGGAAAAGTACAATACTTTCTGGGAGATACCATGATAAAAGAAGAAATGATCATCACCGTGGAAAAGGTACCGGAAAGAAGAATGGAAGACTGCCTGAAATGGGTACTGAAAAGATACAGCGTATTTTGAAAATAAGATTGTATTCAAAAAGAAAATATGATTAAATGAAAGGGTATGATATCATGCTTACAGGATTACGAGGGAGGAAGAGTAATGAGAAGGAATGTAAGAAAATTGCTGATGCTGTTGGCGCTGTGCCTTGTCTGTTTGGGTGTTGTGAAGGCGGGAGCTGCGAGTGAACCGATTGTGCCGGCAACGCCGGATGTACCGGTTTTGGTTGAACAAAGCGGTAGTTCTTTTGTGTTTAAGTGGAACTATGATCCGCAGATCGCATCTTATATAAAAAATGGATTGTTCGGCTATGAGCTGACATTTATGAATAAGAACGGTCAGGTGATTGCTACAGAAAATTTGTCTGAGTATAGCAGCTACTTGAAAAGCGATTATACCAGCATGGTATATGCGGTCGTGAACAACACTGCACTTAAAAAGCAGGCCTTTACCGTAACAGTAAGAGCTTATGTGGATGATAGATACAGCGCAGCTTCGGAAGCAAATTATATTGTCCCGCATCCGACGGTTATTGACTTTTCTAAAAACAAAATCATTAAATGGGAAAAGGTTGCCGGCGCGAAAAAGTATAACGTTTATTTTTCTACAAACGGTAAAAAGTTTAAAAAGATCGGAACAACCTCCAAAAGATCCTTTAAAATCAACAAAAAGATGACGATGAATAAAAAATACTACGTCTACATAGATGCAGTGGGAAAGGGCTTCAAGTCTACCGTACCGACAATCATTCCGGGTGTTTCTGCCAGCAAGGGAATGGAAAGCAACGCGTCTAAAATCTGGTTAAAACGATATTAAAGTAAAAATATCGCGGATCCTGAGTGATCTGCGGTATTTTTTTATGTACATTTATGGAGGAAAATGCCTTGCATGAAATACTAATATTTGCTATAATTCACCCTAGTTGGCTTTTATCTGCTGACAAAATTAGTCAATGGTAATTCTAAGAATGCTGTCTGGTGGCATTTTAAGGATAAGAGCTATCAAATTTATCAAATGGAGGGCTGAAAAATGAGTAACACAGCACAAAGCTTGGCAAGTAAGAGAATCGCGGCTCTGCTTGATGAGAACAGTTTTGTTGAGATCGGCGCAGGCGTTACTGCAAGAAACACGGATTTCAACATGGCTAAGGCCGACACTCCGGCAGACGGTGTCATCACAGGTTATGGTGTGATCGATGGCGGACTGGTATATGTATATAGCCAGGATGCATCTGTACTGGGTGGTACCATCGGTGAGATGCATGCGAAAAAGATCGCAGGTCTGTATGATCTTGCACTGAAGATGGGAGCGCCGGTGATCGGTCTGATCGATTGCGCAGGTCTTAGACTTCAGGAGGCAACCGATGCACTGAACGCGTTTGGTGAGATCTATCTGAAGCAGAGTATGGCTTCCGGTGTTGTCCCGCAGATCACAGCAGTATTTGGAAACTGCGGCGGTGGTCTGGCACTGGTTCCGGGATTGACGGACTTTACATTCATGGAGGAGAAGGATGCGGCGCTGTTTGTGAATTCTCCGAATGCATTTGAGGGTAATACCAAGGAAAAATGTGATACTTCCTCTGCAAAGTTCCAGAGCGAAGAGGTCGGTCTGGTAGACTTCGTGGGTAGCGAGGCGGATATCCTTGCGCAGATGCGTGAGCTGGTGTCCATGCTTCCGACAAACAACGAGGACGATCTTTCTTACGAGGAGTGTACAGACGATCTGAATCGTGTATGTGCAGATCTGGCGAACTGTGTGGGTGACACTGCGATCCTGCTGTCCAACATTGCGGATGATAATGCATTTGTGGAGACGAAGGCTGCATACGCAAAAGAGATGGTAACAGGTTTCCTTCGTCTGAACGGTCAGACAGTCGGCGCTGTTGCAAACCGTACAGAGGTATATGATGAGAACGGCGCGAAGACGGAGAGCTTTGATGCAGTTCTGACAAAGAGAGGCGCACTGAAGGCAGCAGAGTTCGTGAACTTCTGTGATGCGTTTGGTATTCCGGTACTTTCTTTGACCAATGTGAAGGGCTTTAAGGCAAGCAAATGTACAGAGAAGGGCATTGCGGCGGCAGCAGCAAAGCTGACCTATGCATTCGCAAACGCTACGGTTCCGAAGGTGAATGTGATCATCGGCGCAGCTTACGGCAGCGCTTATGTGGCTATGAACAGCAAGTCCATCGGTGCAGATCTGACATTTGCATGGCCGACCGCTGAGGTGGGAACTATGGATGCCAAGCTTGCAGCCAAGATCATGTATGCAGACGCAGACGCTGCAACCTTGAATGAAAAAGCAGCAGAGTATCAGGCACTGCAGACCAGCGCTGTTTCCGCAGCAAAGAGAGGCTATGTAGATACGATTATTGAGGCAGCCGATACAAGAAAATATGTGATCGGCGCATTCGAAATGTTGTTCACAAAGAGAGAAGACCGCCCGGCAAAGAAACACGGTACGGTTTAAGAGAGGTGAATAATATGAGAAAATTCAGAGGATTTTTTGTTTCGGCAGCTATGGCAGCAATGCTGCTCGGCACAGGCGTGACAGCTGGTGCTGAGGAGGCACAGACTCAGGCTACGGAGGTTGTGACAGAGGCAGCTGAGGCTGAGACTGTTTCAGCAGAGGAAGCAGCTGAGCTTAGCGCGGCGATTGCGGATGCTGCATCATCGGTAGATCCGAAGAGTGGACTTCTGGCAGCAGACGTATCTGCACTGCAGAATTATGCAGAGCAGAGCATTCAGATGATCGTCGGCATGACGGATGAACAGATTGAGGAGGTTATTCATCCGAGCTCCGTACTCAATGTTCCGCAGGCGAGCGTAGTTGCAAGCGTGCAGTCATGGGAGGACGTCAAGGGAGAGCTTGGAGCATTCCAGAATATCGTATCTCATGAAGTTCGTGTAAATGACGATGCGCTTATCGTAGAAACCGTGATCGCATGTGAGAATCAGGAAGGTGTCGTGACTACTACACTGAATCGTGATACGCTCGGCATGGATAGCATGGTGTTCAGTACCGGTGAAAAGACCTTCGGCGAGACGATGAAGGAAGCGGGTCTGAATACGCTGATGGGTATCGGTATCGTGTTCTGCACACTGGTATTCCTGAGCTTCCTGATTTCCAGATTTAAGTATATCGCGAAGCTGGAGGATGCACTGAAGAATAAGAAGGAAGCTCCGAAGGCGGCACCGGCACAGGTACCGGCTCAGACAGCTCCGACAGCAGCTCCGGTCGTGGAAGAGGTCGTAGATGACGGCGAGCTGATCGCAGTGATCGCAGCGGCAATCGCAGCAGCAGAAGGAACGAGCACAGACGGCTTCGTTGTCCGTTCTATCAGAAAAAGTAATCGCAATAAATGGCAGAGAGCCTAAGTTCAGGAGGAATATACGATGAAAAATTATACAATTACCGTAAATGGCGTAGCATATGACGTAACTGTAGAAGAGGGCGTTGGCGGTGCAGTAGCTCCGGTTGCAAGAAAGGCAGCACCGGCTCAGATGGCAGCGCCGGCTCCCGCAGCAGCACCGGCAGCAGGTGGAAACGCAGGCGGCGTAAAGGTAACCGCTTCCGTACCGGGTAAGGTATTTAAGGTAGAAGCCAGTGTTGGACAGACCGTAAAGCAGGGTGATAATATCATTATTCTGGAAGCTATGAAGATGGAGATCCCGGTTGTAGCTCCGCAGGATGGTACTGTTGCAAGCATTGATGTAGCAGTTGGCGCATCTGTAGAGAATGGTGACGTTCTGGCAACTCTGAACTAATCTGATCTGCGTGACACAACAAAACAGGAGGTAAAACAATGGCTTACGTTACAAGCACATTAGGCAATCTTCTTCAGCAGACAGCGTTTTTGAATTTGACGTGGGGCAACTACCTAATGATCGCAGTGGCATGTGTATTCTTATATCTTGCTATTGCAAAAGGTTTTGAGCCGCTTCTGCTGGTTCCGATTGCGTTTGGTATGCTGTTGGTAAATATCTATCCGGAGATCATGGCAAGACCGGAGGATATGTCCAACGGTGTGGGCGGACTTCTTCATTACTTCTATTTAATGGATGAGTGGAGTATCCTGCCGTCACTTATTTTCATGGGTGTAGGTGCGATGACCGACTTTGGTCCGCTGATCGCGAATCCGATCAGCTTCCTGATGGGTGCAGCTGCCCAGCTCGGTATCTACATGGCTTATTTTCTGGCAATTTTTCTGGGATTCAATGGAAAAGCTGCAGCAGCCATCTCCATTATCGGTGGCGCTGACGGCCCGACCTCTATCTTCTTAGCAGGTAAGCTTGGACAGTCTGAGCTGATGGGACCGATCGCAGTGGCAGCATATTCCTACATGTCTCTGGTTCCGATCATTCAGCCGCCTATTATGAAGGCATTTACGACAGAGGAAGAGCGTAAGATCAAGATGCAGCAGCTTCGTCCGGTTTCCAAGCTGGAGAAGATTCTGTTCCCGATCATTATTACGATCGTTGTCTGCTGTCTGCTTCCGTCCACAGCTCCGCTGGTTGGTATGCTGATGCTCGGTAATCTTTTCCGTGAGTCCGGCGTAGTGAAACAGCTGACAGAGACAGCTTCCAATGCAATGATGTACATCGTAGTTATCCTGCTGGGTACTTCTGTCGGCGCTTCCACCAGTGCAGAGGCGTTCCTGAACATCAGTACGCTGAAGATCGTTGCACTTGGTCTGGTGGCATTCGCATTCGGTACATTCGGTGGTGTACTCTTCGGTAAGCTTCTGTGCAAGCTTACGCATGGCAGAATCAATCCGCTGATCGGTTCCGCAGGTGTATCCGCAGTGCCCATGGCAGCCCGCGTATCTCAGAAGGTAGGTGCGGAGGCAGATCCGACCAACTTCCTGCTGATGCATGCAATGGGACCAAACGTAGCAGGTGTTATCGGTACGGCGGTAGCAGCCGGTACCTTCATGGCTATTTTCGGAGTATAAGGAGGAACGAATTACAATGGCAGAACAAGTTAAGAAACCAATCAAGATTACTGAGACCATTCTGCGTGACGCACATCAGTCTCTGATTGCAACCAGAATGTCTACAGAGGAGATGCTCCCGATCGTTGAAAAGCTCGATCAGGTTGGATATCATTCCCTTGAGTGCTGGGGAGGAGCTACCTTTGACGCATCTCTTCGTTTCCTGAAAGAGGATCCGTGGGAGAGACTTCGCAAGATCAAGGATAGAGCGAAGAATACAAAGCTGCAGATGCTGTTCCGTGGTCAGAACATTCTTGGCTACAGCCAGTATGCTGATGATGTGGTAGAGTATTTTGTACAGAAGTCTATCGCAAACGGTATCGATATCATCCGTATTTTCGATTGCCTGAATGATATCCGCAACCTTCAGACTGCGGTTACGGCTGCAAATAAGGAAAAAGGACATGCACAGGTAGCGCTTTCCTATACACTGGGTGATGCTTACACTCTGGATTACTGGAAGGATATGGCGAAAAAGATCGAGGAAATGGGTGCAAATTCTCTTTGCATCAAGGATATGGCAGGTCTTCTGCTTCCGTATACGGCAACTGAGCTGGTACAGGCTCTGAAAGAGACTGTGAATATTCCGATTCAGCTGCATACTCACTATACCTCCGGTGTGGCTTCTATGACATACCTGAAGGCTGTTGAGGCAGGAGTAGATGTTATCGATACTGCAATGTCTCCGTTTGCTCTGGGCACTTCCCAGCCGGCAACTGAGGTTATGGTTGAGACCTTCAAGGGTACTCCGTACGATACAGGATTTGATCAGCAGCTTCTGGCTGAGATCGCCGATTATTTCCGTCCGCTTCGCGACAAGGCTTTGGATAGCGGACTGCTCAATCCGAAGAACCTTGGCGTTAATATCAAGACTCTGCTGTATCAGGTACCGGGCGGTATGCTGTCCAACCTGACCAGCCAGCTGAAGGATCTGCATGCTGAGGATAAGTACTATGAGGTACTGGAAGAGGTTCCGCGTGTTCGTAAGGATCTCGGTGAGTGCCCGCTGGTTACTCCGTCTTCTCAGATCGTAGGTACACAGGCGGTTATGAACGTTATCAACGGAGAGCGTTATAAGATGGTTCCGCAGCAGACCAAGGATGTACTCAGCGGAAAATACGGCGCAACCGTAAAGCCGTTCAATCCGGAAGTACAGAAGAAGTGCATCGGCGATGCAGAGATCATCACCTGCCGTCCGGCAGACAAGATCGAGCCGCAGCTTGAAAAGCTCAAGAAAGAGTGCGCTCAGTGGACACAGCAGGAGGAGGATGTACTTTCCTACGCGCTGTTCCCGCAGGTTGCAACTGAGTTCTTCAAATACAGAGAGGCTCAGCAGACCGGTGTAGATGCAAAGGTTGCAGATACAAAGAACGGAGCTTATCCGGTATAATAAATAAACATCATTGCAGGGCCGATTCGTGTGAGTCGGCCTTGTATTTTGATATGTGATGGTGAACTATGAAAATCAGTTTCATGCTTCACTATTGTATATCAGAGCAGATACAGCAAATTATGTATCGGATTTGAAAATATAAATGATAAATTATACGATATCAGAGAAAGGATACCGACTATGAGTAAAGTTATAATCATTGGCGGAGGTGCCGCGGGAATGTTCGCAGCGGTCAGAGCTGCGGAATGTGGACATAAGGTCGATCTATATGAAAAAAATGAGAAGCTGGGAAAGAAGATCTATATCACCGGAAAGGGGCGGTGCAATCTGACGAATGCCTGCGATATGGAAGAGCTTTTTGAAAGTGTATGTTCAAATAAGAAGTTTTTGTACAGTGCATTTTACGGATATAGTAATCAGGATGTCATAGCTTTTTTTGAAAAGCATGGAATGAAGACAAAGACAGAAAGAGGAAATCGGGTATTTCCGGTATCGGATCATTCCGCAGACGTCATTGACGCTCTTCGCAGAGCCATGAGAGAACAAGGCGTACAGGTACATCTGAATACAGAAGTAAAGTCATTGCTGGTTGAAAAAACAGAGCCGATTTCCGAAGAAAAAACGGGGGATGAGATCACAGCTCAAAAGCATTCCGGAAAAAAAGCAAAAAAACGTATGGATCCTCAGCAGATTCTGGGAATACAGCTTACGGACGGCACAAGGATCTCTGCGGATGCGGTGATCGTGGCGACGGGAGGGTGTTCTTACCCATCCACAGGATCTACGGGAGACGGCTATCGTTTTGCAGAAGAATGCGGTCATTCTGTCACGCCGCTTTTCCCCTCGCTGGTGCCTATCAATACAAGAGAAGCCTATGCAAAGCAACTGCAGGGCCTGTCCCTGAAGAACGTCAGTCTTTCTGTATTCGATGGTAAGAAATGCTTATATCAGGACTTTGGAGAGATGATGTTTACGCATTTTGGTATCACGGGTCCTCTGGTACTGACTGCAAGCACCGTAGTGGGAAAAAAGCTGCGAGAAAAGGAATTGCAGATCAAGCTTGATCTGAAACCGGCGCTGACAAAAGAGCAGTTAGATGCGAGACTGTTGCGGGAGTTTGAAGCCGGTAATAAAAAACAATTTAAAAATGTGATCGGCAGCCTGTTCCCGGCCAAGCTCACTCCGGTTATGATCGAACAGAGCGGTATTGCACCGGAGAAACGCGTAAATGAGATCACGAAAGAAGAACGTCAGACTTTGATTGGCTGGATAAAAGAATTTCCGCTGACGGGAACGGGGCTGCGTGATTATAATGAGGCAATCATCACAAAAGGCGGCGTGACGGTGAAGGAGGTCGATCCTTCTACCATGGAATCAAAGCTGGTCAAGGGTCTCTACTTTGCCGGAGAGGTTTTGGATCTGGACGCAGTGACCGGAGGCTTTAATCTCCAGATCGCATGGTCTACAGGATACGCGGCCGGCAGCTCTGTGAAGTGAGAAAACGCAGAAAGCGTAAGAGAGTATTCCGGTTGAGCTATGTATTGCACGGCCGGAGGAATTGGATTATAATAGGTCTGTATTTTCAGGACATTTGCCGATAGCGTGCAAGTCCCGGAAGCATCAGAGAAAGACATGCAGAGAGAGGAAATGATATGGGATATAATATCGCGATAGACGGACCGGCGGGAGCCGGAAAAAGCACCATTGCAAAACTGGCAGCAAAAGAGCTTTCTTTTATATATGTGGATACAGGAGCTATGTACCGCGCCATTGCTCTTGGGCTTTTAAAAACCGGGACAGATACCTCCGATGAGAATGCAGTGAAGAGACAGCTTCAGGACATGAGCGTATCCATCAAATATGTCGATGGAGAGCAGAGAGTACTGTTGAATGGGGAAGATGTCTCCGGTCTGATCCGCACAGAGGAAGTAGGAAATATGGCTTCCAGAACCTCTGCGATTCCATGTGTACGTGAGAAGCTGCTGGAGCTTCAGCAGACGCTTGCGAAGGAGCATGATGTTGTAATGGACGGAAGAGATATCGGTACCAATATACTTCCAAATGCGGAATTGAAGATCTATCTGACGGCCAGTGTGGATACCAGAGCCGAGAGACGCTATAAGGAGTTGTGCGAAAAGGGACAAAGCTGTGATCTTGAGGCAATTCGCAACGACATCACGAAGCGGGACGATCAGGATATGCACCGTGCTATTGCGCCGCTTTGTCAGGCAAAGGATGCGGTATATCTGGATTCCTCCCACATGACGATCGAAGAGGTGGTTGACAGGATCATGGAGCTGAGAAAGGCGAGATAAGATGAAGGTAACGGTTGCAAAGACAGCGGGTTTTTGTTTTGGTGTACAACGTGCAGTCGATAAGGTGTATGAAGAGGTGGAACACGGGAAGAAGCCGATCTATACCTTCGGTCCTATTATTCACAATGAAGAGGTCGTATCGGATCTGGAACGCAGAGGCGTCACTGTGGTCGAAAGCGGGGAGGCTCTTAGTACTCTGAAGGAGGGGACGGTCATCATACGTTCACACGGTATAGGACCGGAGATTTACGAAATGATCGAGCGTCAGGGATTGCAGCTGGTGGATGCAACGTGTCCCTTTGTCCGCAAAATCCACAGGATCGTGCGGGAGCATGATCGGGCGGGAGAACAGGTAGTGATCATCGGCAATGCCGAACATCCCGAGGTGCAGGGAATCCGCGGATGGTGCAAGAATCGGGCAATGGTGATTGAGACGGAGAAAGAAGCCCGTGGTTTTTGGCTGGAAAACGAAAAACCGGTATGTGTCGTTTCACAAACGACATTTAATTACAATAAATTTAAAAATTTAGTTGAAATTCTTGCAAAAAAGGGTTATGATATTAACGTTATTAATACGATTTGCAGTGCGACCGAAGAACGGCAGACAGAGGCACGTCAGATTTCTCAGGAAGTGGATGCGATGATCGTTATCGGAGGACGACACAGTTCAAATACACAAAAGTTATTTGACATATGTAATTCGAATTGCAAAAATACTTACTATATTCAGACACTCGATGATTTGGAACGGTATTCTTTTCCTCCAGTCGGTTGTGTAGGTATTACAGCAGGGGCATCGACCCCTAATCATTTAATTAAGGAGGTTCAGGAATATGTCAGAGATGAGCTTTGAGCAGATGTTAGAGGAGACATTCAAAACAATTCACAATGGTCAGGTAGTAGAAGGTACCGTCATTGATGTGAAAGAGGACGAGGTTGTTTTGAATATCGGTTATAAGGCAGATGGTATTCTGTCCCGCAACGAGTACACCAATGATCAGAATGTTGATCTTCGTGACGTGATACACGTTGGCGATACAATGGAAGTAAAGGTACTGAAGGTCAATGATGGTGACGGACAGGTACTTCTTACCTATAAGAGACTTGCAGCAGAGAAGGGTAACAAGAGACTGGAAGAGGCATTTGAGAATCATGAGGTTCTGAAGGCTCCGGTAACTCAGGTACTCGGTGGCGGTCTGAGCGTTGTCATTGATGAGGCCCGCGTATTTATCCCGGCAAGTCTGGTATCTGATACTTATGAGAAAGACCTTGAGAAGTATGCAGGTCAGGAGATTGAGTTTGTAATCACAGAGTTCAATCCGCGCAGAAGAAGAATCATCGGTGACCGCAAGCAGCTTCTGGTAGCTAAGAGAGCAGAGCAGCAGAAGGCTCTGTTTGAGAGAATCCACGTAGGTGATGTGATCGAAGGTACTGTAAAGAATGTTACAGATTTCGGTGCATTCATTGATCTTGGCGGAGCAGACGGTCTGCTTCATATCTCCGAGATGTCTTGGGGAAGAGTTGACAATCCGAAGAAGATCTTCAGCTCTGGAGATAAGGTAACGGTTCTCCTGAAGGAGATCAACGGTAACAAGATCGCGCTCAGCTTGAAGTTTGAGGATCAGAATCCGTGGCTGACTGCTGCTGACAAGTATGCGGTAGGCAATATTGTAAGCGGTCGTGTAGCAAGAATGACTGATTTCGGTGCATTCGTTGAGCTTGAGCCGGGTGTAGATGCGCTTCTGCATGTATCCCAGATCTCTCATGATCATGTTGATAAGCCGGCAGATGTTCTGCAGATCGGTCAGGAGATCGAAGCGAAGGTTGTTGACTTCAACGAGGCAGACAGAAAGATCAGCCTGAGCATGAAGGCACTTGAGCAGAGAGAAGAGGCTCCGGTTTACAGCGACGAGCAGTAATTTGGAACACTTCATAAAGAAATGTAATATAATAGAGACGTACACTGTGTACGTCTCTATTTTTGTTAAAGTATACATTTTGCAACACTCTATCTTCAAATTTCCTCAATCAATTGCATCAGATAATCATGCATCTGTGCAGTATCCTCCACAAATTCTTGCTTACAGGCAAAATACATCTGCCGATCGTGATAATCTCTGCGAAAGACGGGGGTATAGATGGCTTCCGGCTGCGGCAGATAGAAGCCTTTTTTGCGATTGTAGCAGGTGGAAGCTTTGGCGGGTTCACGATGCTCTTTATCCACATACGCAGCGACGCTTTTGTGGATAGCCATATCCTCCATAGGTAAATAATAGTAATTCTTATAATCCGGGAAGAAATACTTCAATGTGTCATGAATTCCGTAAATCTCAAATGCGAGCTGATCCTGAGAGCCGGTAAGGTACATATGCTCTGTTCGATAGGAAAAAGTCTGTGGAAGCATGAGAGGAAGCCATGCGCGGACAATGACGGAATCCCCAACGATTTGTGCAGTGGCTACACGAAAATCCCCATTCTGAACAGCCTGATAGGACAGAATAGGCAGGATAGACAGCATGCCCTCCAGATCATTTAAATTGTGTAAGAGCAGATCGTGGAGTGCCTGATCCGTGGGGTGCTTCACGTAATCTTCATATACGCGGATCAGTTCTCCGCCTGTATAGGGATCCTCCCGAAAAATGCCAAGATATTCTTCCAGAGCCCGCTGATTCAGAGCAGGAAGCTTCAGGAGCGTCTTTAGCGGTCGGATCATGCGGTAAAGATCGCGGCTGAGGATGGTAGAAAGTGAGTCTGATAGCTGATAATACCGACTTTTTTCCTGAAGATAGGGAATGTCAAAACGATCTCCGTTAAAATGGATCAGCTGGGTAAAGGGCTTGGCAAATGCCAGAAATTCCGCAAGGATCATAGCCTCCTCCTGAGGATGCTCCGCAAGCCACTGTGTTACGACCCAGCCGTCTCCGACCCAGCTCACGGCGCCGATCAGGTAAAGAGAGGAAGTAGAGGCGGTAAAGCCTGTAGTTTCTATATCAAAGAAGAGCATACCGGATCGATCGTGATCCTGCAGCGGTGTTCCGTCTAAATTCAATTCTATATAAGAAGTACGTTTTATCATAATCCTTGACCTCAATTCTCTTTTGCATACCGGCGATAGTTCCCGGAAATGTATTTGTTAAGCTGTTGCATGTTCTTTAAGCAGCGTCACAAGTATAACGCAAATAGGATGATTTGCAAAGAAAAAAGTGATGTTTCTTAAATTTGCTGTGTGGATAACATGGCGGCGTTGTCGGTTGCAATGATTTTTCAGATGTGATATTCTTATTTTTAAAATAGCGATGTTTTTGCGCATTTTCAGGGGAGGTAGTAAAATGAAACTGACAAAACTGCTGGAAAGGCTTACCTTTACCTGTCTGCAGGGTGATTTGGATATTGATGTGACAGGGATTTTTAATGACTCAAGAAAGGTAACGGAGGGATCGCTGTTCCTGTGCATTGCAGGAGCAGTGACAGATGGGCATACCTATGTGGAGGATGTGGTGAAAAAGGGTGCGAAGGTACTGGTCGTACAGCATCCGGTAGAGGCGCCGAAGGATGTGACCGTGATTCAGGTGGAGGACAGCCGCTATGCGATGGCTTTGATCGCGGCGGCATGGTACGGTTACCCTTCCGAGAAGCTGAAGGTGATCGGTATCACGGGAACCAAGGGCAAGACGACCACCACCTATATGATTCGCTCTATTTTGGAGGCGGCAGGTCATAAGGTGGGACTGATCGGTACGATCGAGGCTATTATCGGGGATACCGTAATTCCGGCAGCCAATACGACACCGGAATCCATGACGATTCAGGAGTATTTTGCCAAAA
Source organism: Eubacteriales bacterium (assembly GCA_030526715.1). Taxonomy (GTDB): domain Bacteria; phylum Bacillota; class Clostridia; order Lachnospirales; family Lachnospiraceae; genus Marvinbryantia. Next base: position 29,559 of record JAUNCG010000001.1, on the reverse strand, counting down.
TGGTGGAGATCGGCTGCGACAGCGTGGTGATGGAGGTATCTTCACAGGGATTGATGCTGCACCGCACGGCAGGTATTTTGTTCGAGATCGGAATCTTTACGAATCTGGAACCGGATCACATCGGACCGGCGGAGCACAGCAGCTTCGAGGATTATCTGGAATGTAAGTCACGTTTATTCAAGCAATGCCGTTTGGGAATTTTAAATGCAGATGATAAGCATTTAGAAGAAATTCTGAAAGGACATACCTGTGAGGTGGAGACCTACGGCTTTGGGGAAGGCGCGGATTATCGGGCATCTGAGGTGCATCTGGTATCGAATCCGGGATATCTCGGAGTAGCCTATCATCTGACAGGAAAACGTGATTTTCAGGTGGAGATCGATATTCCCGGAAAATTCAGCGTATATAATTCTCTGGCGGCCATCGCAGTGTGCGACTGCTTTGGGGTGACCCAAGAGAATATTCTGACTGCGTTAAAGCAGGCGAAGGTGAAGGGACGCATTGAGATGATCAAGGTGTCTGACGAGTTTACCCTCATGATCGATTACGCGCATAATGCCATGAGTCTGGAGAGCCTGCTGACGACGTTGAAGGAATATCATCCGAAGCGTCTGGTATGTGTGTTTGGCTGTGGAGGCAACCGTGCAAAGTCTCGCAGATTCGAGATGGGAGAGGTGTCGGGAAGACTAGCAGACCTTACGATCATCACTTCAGACAATCCGAGATACGAGGAGCCGGAGGCGATCCTGCAGGATATTGAAACCGGTATGAAGAAGACGAGCGGTAAATATAAGAAGATCATTGACCGCAAGGAGGCCATCCGCTATGCGATCCATCACGGACAGCCGGGGGATGTGATCGTGCTTGCGGGTAAGGGGCATGAAGATTATCAGGAGATCTGTGGCGTGAAGCATCCCATGGATGAGCGTGTTCTGATCGCAGAGATTCTTGAGGAGGATCAGGCTAAGGCATGAGCGGGCCGATGTTTGCAGATATTATCGTGGATATTTCTCATGAAAAGCTGGATCGAACCTTTCAGTATCTGGTACCGGAGAACTTGCAGAAGAACATCCGGATAGGATCGGTGGTACAGATACCTTTTGGCAGATCCAACAGGGCAACGAAGGGCTATGTGGTGGGATTGTCGGAACAGGCGCAGTTTGATCCCGGTCGTACCAAGGAGGTCGGTGCGCTGCTGACGGATATGGCGCAGCTTTCCGGTGAAGACCGCTTGGTGGCTCTTGCGGCGTGGATGCGGGATACCTATGGCTCTACGATGATTCAGGCGTTGAGAACCGTGATCCCTGTGCGTAAGAGGATGGAAAAACGCGTGCAAAAAAGCATTGCTCTGAAAATGGATTCGGTGCAGGCCAAGGAATCGTTGGCGATATTTTGCAGAAAAAATCAAAGAGCAAGGGTACGTCTTCTGACAGCGCTGCTGGAGGAGCAGGAGATCCCCTATGAGCTGGTGACCGGGAAGCTGAATATCTCTTTAGCAACGATTCGGGCGCTGGAGGAGCAGCAGATTCTGGAAATCAGATCACGTTCGGTCTACCGCAATCCGTTGGATGCCGGAAAGCTTTCCCGACAGGGGGAGAGGAACGTCACGCTCAATGAGGAGCAGCGACGGACAGTGGAAGGGATCTGGCGCGAATGGCAGGAGACACATCGACGCGTTTCTCTGATCTATGGAGTTACCGGCAGCGGTAAGACCGAAGTCTATATGGAGCTTATCGCCCGTACCATAGAGCAGGGGAAACAGGCAATTGTCCTAATTCCGGAGATTGCGCTGACATACCAGACCGTCATGCGTTTTTACCATCGGTTTGGCGACCGCATTTCGATCATACATTCAAGGCTCTCTGCCGGAGAACGATACGATCAGTTTGAACGTGCGGCAAGAGGAGAGATCGACGTCATGATCGGACCGCGCTCGGCATTGTTTATTCCCTTTCCACGGCTGGGAGTGATCATTATGGATGAGGAGCATGAGCCGAGCTATCAGAGTGAGACCATGCCGCGCTATCATACCAGAGAAGTGGCGATTCGAAGAGCAGAGCTGGAGGATGCGAGAGTGATTCTTGGATCGGCTACGCCCTCTTTGGAGGCCTACAGTCGTGCGCTGAGAGGTGAATACGGACTGTATAAGCTTGAACGACGGGCTCGCTCAAGTGCGCTTCCGCAGGTGGAGATCACAGATATGCGCGAGGAGCTTCGCCGGGGAAATCGTTCGATACTGAGTGAAGAATTGCAGAAAAAAATGGAAACTGCATTGCAGAAAAAACGGCAGATCATGCTGTTTTTAAATCGCAGAGGATATTCCGGATTTCTTTCCTGCAGAAGCTGCGGTCATGTGATCTGCTGCCCCCATTGTGACGTTTCTCTGTCCGTACACCGGGGCAGTCGGCTGATCTGCCATTATTGTGGACATGAAGAGCCCAGACCGTCCAAATGTCCAAGCTGCGGCTCTGAGCTGCTCAGTGGCTTCGGCATCGGTACGGAGCAGGTAGAGGAGACGGTGAAAACGTATTTTCCTCAGGCGCGGGTGCTGCGCATGGATATGGATACTACAAGAAAAAAGGACGGACATGAGAAGATTCTCTCGGCTTTTGCCAATCATGAGGCAGATATTCTGATCGGTACCCAGATGATCGTCAAGGGACATGATTTTCCGGAGGTTACGCTGGTTGGAATTTTGGCGGCGGATATCTCCCTGCATGCCTCGGATTATCGGGCTTCGGAGCGGACATTTCAGCTTCTGACACAAGCGGCAGGCCGTGCCGGACGGGGAGAGCATGCCGGAGAAGTGGTGATTCAGACTTACGATCCGGAGCACTATGCGGTACAGGCCGCGGCGTCACAGGATTATGATCGTTTTTACGAGGAAGAGATCAGCTATCGTATGCTGGGAGGTTATCCGCCGGATCGCCAGATGCTCTCCGTACACGGAAGCTGTCTGCAGGAGATACATCTGCAGACGGCCATGGAATATCTGAGACGATTTGCGCAGAAAATATCTGAGAAGAGAGAGATCCAGATCTTCGGTCCGGCGCCGGAGAGTATCGCGAAGCTGCAGGATGCATACCGCATGGTACTGTATCTAAAGGCGCGAAAGCGGCAGAGTCTCATTGAGATGAAGAATCTGCTGGAAAAATATATTGAGATCAATGATGGATATAAAACCGTGAATATACAATTTGATATGAATGATTAATAAAATGGAGGAAATTATGGCACTGAGAGAGGTTAGAATACAGGGTGATCCGGTACTGGAGAAAAAATGTAAGGTGGTAAAGGAGATGACTCCGCGCGTACGTGAACTGATCGAGGACATGTATGATACCATGTATGAGGAAAATGGGGTAGGTCTGGCAGCGCCTCAGGTCGGTATTTTGAAAAGAATCGTAGTGATCGATATCGGAGAGGGAGGCATTACGCTGATCAATCCTGAGATCATTGAGACGGATGGGGAGCAGACCGGATATGAGGGCTGTTTAAGTCTTCCGGGGAAAAGCGGAGTGGTAACGAGACCGAATTATGTGAAGGTTCGTGCGCTGGACGAGAATATGGAGGAGTTTGAGCTGGAGGGCACCGAGCTAATGGCTCGCGCACTGTGTCATGAGTGTGATCATCTGGACGGACATATGTATACAGAGCTGGTAGAAGGAGAACTCTATGATAATGAGGATCTTCCGATGCCACAGGAAGAAGATGAGGAGTGACGTGTATGAGAGTAGTATTTATGGGAACGCCGGATTTCGCGGTGGGAACCTTGCAGGCGCTGCTGGATTCCGAGCATGAGGTGGTGGCTGTGGTAACCCAGCCGGATAAACCGAAGGGCAGAGGGAAGTCCATGCAGTTTACGCCGGTAAAGGAGCTTTCGGTGGCTTCGAATATCCCGGTTTATCAGCCGAAGCGGGTACGCGAGGATATGTTTTTTGAAACGCTGAAGGATTTGACCCCGGATGTGATCGTCGTTGTGGCCTTCGGTCAGATCATTCCGGAGCGTATTCTGGAGTTACCAAGATATGGGTGCGTCAATGTGCATGCGTCGCTGCTCCCGAAATATCGCGGAGCAGCTCCGATCCAGTGGGCAGTCATTGACGGAGAGCGCGTTTCGGGTGTGACCACCATGCAGATGGATGCCGGATTAGATACCGGAGATATGCTGCTGACAGAAGAGGTGGTGCTGGCAGAGGATGAGACCGGCGGCTCTCTGTTTGATAAGCTGAGTTGCGTAGGAGCACAGCTTTTAATACGCACCTTAAAGGAACTGGAAAAGGGAACGGTTACACCTCGTAAGCAGCCAAAGGATAGCCCTACGCCTTATGCGGCCATGCTGGATAAGACGATGGGCAGGATCGACTGGAATCAGCCGGCCGAGAAGATCGAACGTCTGGTGCGCGGGCTGAATCCGTGGCCCAGCGCTTATACGAAGCTTGGGGAAAAGACTCTGAAGATCTGGCGGGCGTCGGTGGAGAAGTCCGTACAGAGAGGTCAGGAGCAGCCCGGAACGGTGGTGTGGAATGACGGCAAGACCTTGGGAGTTCAGACGGGAGACGGAGTTTTGATCATTGAGGAGCTGCAGCTGGAAGGAAAGAAACGGATGGCTGCAGACGCATTTTTGAGAGGCTATTCCGTAGAGAAGGGGGTAATCCTATGCTGTTAAGCTATGCAAACAATTTTTACGGATATGGAAGAGGCTATGGCGGTCTGTATTTTGATCCTACCATGCTGCTGGCGTTGGCCGGTCTTGTGCTGACGCTGCTGGCGTCTGCCAATGTGAAGAGTACCTTTGCAAAATATCATCGCGTGCGGTGCATGTCCGGTCTTACCGGGGCGCAGGCTGCGGAGCGTGTACTGCATATGGCGGGGATCTATGATGTGACGATCGCACGGGTATCCGGGAATCTGACAGATCACTATGACCCAAGAGGTAAGGTGCTGCGTCTTTCGGACAGTACCTATGCGTCGAATTCCATCGCGGCGGTCTGTGTGGCGGCTCATGAGTGCGGACATGCGATACAGCACCAGAAGAATTATGCGCCGCTTGTGCTTCGAAGCAGTCTGGTTCCTGCGGCGAACTTTGGCTCCCAGCTGTCATGGCCGATTTTTCTGGCGGGGATCTTCTTTTCCATTCAGCCGTTGATGACGGCGGGCATTCTGCTGTTTTCTCTGGCAGTGCTCTTTCAGTTTGTGACGCTCCCGGTCGAGTTCAATGCATCCTCCAGAGCTCTGAAGGTGCTGGAGAGCAGCGGTATGCTGGGGGAGCAGGAGATGAAGGGAGCGAGAAGCGTTCTGAGCGCTGCGGCGCTGACCTATGTAGCGGCGCTGGCCAGCTCGATGCTTCAGCTTCTGCGTCTGATTTTACTTTCACGCTCAAGAAATCGTGATTAAAAGGAAAGGATCGAAGGATCGGTGAATATAAGAGAGATTATTTTGGGAATTCTGATGGAAGTGACGGAGGAAGAGCGTTACAGTCATGTGGTGCTGCGGGAGGTTTTGGAAAAATATCAGTATCTCGAAAAACGCGATCGTGCGTTTATTTCACGGGTGACGGAGGGAACTCTGGAGCATATGATTCAGCTGGATTATATTTTGGAGTGTTTTTCCACGGTGAAGGTGCGCAATATGAAGCCCTTGATCCGTAATCTGCTGCGTATGTCCGTCTATCAGATGAAATATATGGACAGCGTACCTGATTCCGCGGTATGCAATGAGGCGGTGAAGCTCGCGCAGAAAAAAGGCTTTTATACCCTGAAAGGGTTTGTAAACGGTGTGCTTCGCGCTGTGGCACGCGGACTTGCGCAGGTACGATATCCGGATCCGGAAAGGCAGCCGCTGAAGTACCTGTCTGTTCGCTATTCCATGCCCGAGTGGATCCTGCTCAAGTGGCTGGGGCAGTTTGATTTTGAGACGGTGGAAAAAATCTGCGGCAGTATGGAGGTGGAGCGTCCGACCTGCATTCGATGCAATTTAAGCCGCACGACGAAGGAAACGATCGTAAAAATGCTGGAGGCGGAGAAGATCACCGTACATGAGGTTCCTTATCTGGATTACGCTCTTGAGATTTCGGATTACAATTATCTGCAGGCGATTCAGGCATTCAAGGAAGGGTATTTTCAGGTGCAGGACGTCAGCTCCATGCTGGTAGCGGAGGCGGCAGCCCCCAAGTGGGGAGATTACTGTATCGATGTCTGTGCGGCTCCGGGAGGCAAGAGTCTGCATCTTTCGGATAAGCTGGGCGGAAGCGGCTACGTGGAGGCCAGAGATCTGACGGAATATAAGGTGGAGCTGATGCAGGATAACATCGACCGCAGCAAACGTATCAATATGGCGGCGGTGCAGAAAGACGCTACGATTTTTGATTCACAGTCTGTGGAGAAGGCAGATATTCTGCTGGCGGATGTACCGTGCTCCGGACTTGGGGTCATTGGCAGGAAGCCGGATATCCGTTTTCGCATGACAGAGGCAAAGCAGCAGGAGCTGGTACGCATTCAGCGCAAGATTCTGGATACGGTATGGTCCTATACAAAGGTGGGAGGAACTCTGATCTACAGTACCTGCACCATCGCGGCCGAGGAGAACTGGCAGAATGTGAAATGGTTTTTGGAAAACTATCCCTTTGAGCTGGAGAGTCTGGATCCATATCTGTGTGAGGAGCTTCATAGCGCTACGACGAAGGAGGGCTATCTGCAGCTTTTGCCGGGAGTGCATGGAACAGATGGATTTTTTATTGCAAGATTGAAGAGAGTCAGATAAGGGGAGACAGATGGAAAAAAAGGATCTGAAATCACTGAATTACGATCAGCTGCAGCAGGAGCTACTTGCTATGGGTGAGAAGACCTTTCGCGCCAGACAGATGTACCAGTGGTTTCACGAAAAATTGGCGGATACACCTCAGGATATGAGCAATCTTCCGCAGGCGTTGAAAAACCGTCTGGCACAGGAGTATGTGTGTACGGATCTGGAGATTCTGGAGGTGCTGACCTCTGCCACGGACGGAACACAGAAGTTCCTGTTTCGACTGGCGGACGGGAATGTGATCGAGAGTGTGCTGATGCGTTATCACCACGGAAATTCCGTGTGTATTTCGTCTCAGGTGGGATGCCGCATGGGATGTCGTTTCTGTGCGTCCACGCTGGGCGGTCTTACACGGAATCTGCTTCCGGGAGAGATGCTGGATCAGATTTATAAGATTCAGAAATACAGCAATGAGCGGGTCTCCAATCTCGTGGTGATGGGAACCGGTGAGCCTCTGGATAACTATGAGAATCTGCTACAGTTTATCCATATGCTCAGCGATGAGCACGGATTACATATCAGCCAGCGCAATATTACGGTCTCCACCTGCGGTATCGTTCCGCGGATGTACGATCTGGCGAAGGAGAAGCTTCAGATCACGCTGGCCTTATCACTGCATGCGTCCACGCAGGAAAAACGCACGAAGCTGATGCCGATCGCATTGAAATATGAGCTTGAGGAGGTGCTGGCAGCCTGCAGAAATTATTTCGAAAAGACGGGTCGCAGACTGACCTTTGAATACAGTCTTGTGAGCAATGTCAACGATTCTCAGGAGGATGCCAAGCGTCTTGCCGCGCTGATCGGAAAGATAAATTGTCATGTAAATCTGATTCCGGTCAATCCAATCAAGGAGCGGGAATTTGTCCAGCCGGATCGCAGGGCGGCGGAGCAGTTTCGGGCCAAGCTGGAGCGGGCGGGGGTCAATGCGACCATTCGTCGCACGCTGGGAGAGGATGTGAATGCTTCCTGCGGACAGCTAAGAAAAAGCTATATGGATACACAGGAAAAAAAGGGGCAAGCATAAATGGCTTGCCTTTTTTTCGTTCCTGCGGTAGAATTAAACTGAATTTTTGTTTTTTTCAGACCGGGAAAGAGACCCGGCAGACAAGAGGAGAGGGAATGATGGAATCGTATGGTGCAACGGATAAAGGACAGATCCGCAGCGTGAATCAGGATTATGTCTTTGCTTCGGAACAGCCGGTAGGCAAGCTCCCGAACCTTTTTGTTGTGGCGGACGGACTGGGAGGCTATCGTGCAGGCGATCGGGCATCCAGCTATGCAGTGGAGGTTCTGCAGGAGAAGATCCGGGAGATGGAGCGGGAGAAGAATCCCGTGCGGATCATTCGCAGAGCCATCGAAGCGGCAAACGAAGAGGTATGGAAGGAGTCGCACCAAAAAGAGGAGTTCCGGGGTATGGGGACGACTATGGTGGCTGCGACGATTGTAAATAAGACGCTCTATGTGGCAAATGTAGGAGACAGCAGGCTGTATCTGCTCAGCAACCGACAGGGAAAGCGAGAGATCCATCAGGTGACATGGGATCACTCTCTGGTGGCAGAGATGGTGCGATGCGGTCGGATGACGAAGGAGGAGAGCCGGAATCATCCGAAAAAAAATATGATCACCAGAGCGGTAGGGGTCGAGGATCATGTGGATATCGACTTTTTTGATGTGAAGCTCAGGAGCGGAGATATCGTACTGATGTGTTCGGACGGATTGACGAACATGCTTCAGGATGAGGAGCTGTCGGAGGTGGTACGTGCCGCGGACAGCCTTCAGAGCGCAGGGGATTCTCTGGTGAAGAAAGCAAATGAGAACGGCGGGCTGGATAACATAACGGTGCTGCTGGTGAGAATGTAGACGATTGAGGTGAAGGTATGTTGAAGGAAGGAATGTTCATACAGGGACGTTATGAGATCGTCGGTAAGATCGGTACCGGCGGCATGGCGGATGTCTACAAAGCCAAAGATCATAAGCTGAACCGCTTTGTTGCCGTGAAGGTCTTAAAAGCCGAGTTTCGCGCGGATAAGGCATTTATCACGAAGTTCAGAGCAGAGGCTCAGGCGGCGGCAGGTCTGGCTCATCCGAATATTGTAAATATCTATGATGTCGGTGAAGATCATGGCATGTATTTTATCGTCATGGAATTGGTAGAAGGCATCACTTTAAAGGATTATGTAGCTAAAAAAGGAAGGCTTACGGTGCGTGAGGCCACCAGTATAGCGATACAGGTATCTCAGGGACTGGAGGCTGCGCATAACAGCGGGATCATCCACAGGGATGTAAAGCCGCAGAATATCATCATCTCCACAGATGGTAAGGTGAAGGTGACGGATTTCGGAATTGCCCGCGCGGTAAATAACAATACCATCACTACGGCGGCCATGGGATCTGTTCATTACAGTTCTCCGGAACAGGCGAGAGGCGGATACAGCGATGCGAAGAGTGATATCTATTCTCTGGGAATCACGCTGTATGAGATGCTGACGGGAAGAGTGCCGTTTGACGGAGATTCTACAGTGGCGATTGCCATCAAGCATCTTCAGGAGGAGATGAAGTCTCCGGATTTCTATGTGCCGGATCTTCCGCGGAGCACCGTACAGATCATCAACAAATGTACCCAGAAGAGTCCGGATCGCCGATATGCGAATATGTCGGAGCTGATTCGGGATCTGAAGGAGTCTCTGGTGAACCCGGAGGGTGATTTCGTGTTTATCCCCAATAATGAAGGGGGACGCACGGTGGTGATTTCCAGAGAGGAGCTCAGTGCGATCAAGGACAGCTATAATGCCGCACAGGCGCAGCAGGCGCTGCAGGAGCCTCAGGGACTTCGTCAGACCGGTCAGATGGGCGCTGCAAATGGTCAGATGACCGGTAATATGGGAAATGTTATGCCCGGCGCTATGACGGGAGGGATGGCAGGCGTCATGAACACTCCCATGAATAACGGTATGGTGGGGCAGATGAACGGCATGAACGGATCTATGCAGAACGGCATGGGCGGTGCCATGAACGGACCCATACAGAACGGCATGGGGAACGGTCCTGTACCGCAGGACGTCTATGATCCGTATACCTATGGCATGGATTCCAGAGCGTACGGAAAAAGGGGATATGATTATCAGGAGGATTTGTATGACGGCCGCAGAAGCTTTCAGGATGACGATGATGATAAGAGCGTGCTGAATCCCAGATTGGAAAAGATCATGACGGCGGCAAGCATTATGATCGCGATTTTGATCGCCTGTATTTTCCTCGGACTGGTGGCGAATGCTCTTGGACTTTTCAAGTTCAGCTTCCCAAGTCTGTTCGGTAATCGCACATCCACCGAGAGTGGGGCAGAGATACAGAAGACCACGGAGAGTACGCAGGGAAATACGACGCAGTCTGTACAGCAGGAGACACAGGCACAGACCTCGGCACAGACGACAACGGAAGCCGTGGCACAGACGGAGGCGACGGAGACACCGGCGACGGAGGAGGTCAATTCTGTACAGCTTCTGCCCGGACAGGTTCCGAACGTGACCGGAAACACCTATGAAGATGCGTATGACATGTTGATGGAAGCGGGCTTTTATGTACAGCGTCAGGACGATAACAGCAGTACGGTACCGGCAGGAATCGTCATGGAACAGAGTATGATGGGGAATGCGGACATCGGCAGCACGGTGATACTGATCGTCAGTGCCGGCCCGGAGAGTGCTGCGCAGAACGATCCGACAGCGGGAAGCTGGGCATGTAATGTACAGCTGGATGCGCCGACGAATTACAATGGCGAACAGGCAAGGCTGGTGCTGGAGCAAAATGGTGTGAGTACGATTCTGGCAGAGGGGGAGAACATTAAGTTTCCCTATGATCTGAACGTGCAGGGTGCAGCAGGGCTTTCAAGCGGCGTGGTATCGCTTGCGACGCTGAATGCCGAGACCGGTCAGTATGAGACGATCGTGACCTATGATGTTCCGTTCAGTCAGGTAGGATAATATATGCAGGGAAAGATAATCAAGGGAATCGCCGGATTCTACTACGTTCAGGTAGCGGAATCCGGTATTTACGAGTGTAAGGCAAAAGGTATTTTCAGAAAAGAAGGACAGAAGCCTCTGGTGGGGGATGAGGTCGAGATCAGCGTGGTGAATGAGGAAAAGAAGGTGGGGAATCTGGATCGGATCCTGCCAAGAAAGAATCAGCTGATCAGGCCGGCGGTGGCAAATATTGATCAGGCGCTGGTGATTTTTGCCGCGTCCAGACCGAAGCCGAATCTGAATCTGCTGGATCGTTTTCTGGTAGCTATGGAGCGTCAGTCTGTTTCCAGCGTGCTGTGCTTTAATAAGCAGGATACGGTGGAGGAAGAAGAGCTGAAGAAGCTGGGACGCATTTATGAGCACAGTGGATGTCAGGTACTGTTTGCCAGCGCGCTGGAACAGGAAGGGCTGGAGCAGATCAGGGAGATTCTTCGCGGAAAGACGACAGCCGTGGCGGGACCATCCGGAGTGGGAAAGTCCTCTCTGGTGAACCTATTGGTTCCGGAGGCGAAGATGGAGACCGGAGAGATCAGTCAGAAGATTGACCGGGGGCGACATACGACGAGGCATTCCGAGATTTTATATGTGGAAAAGGATACCTATCTCTGTGATACGCCGGGATTCAGTTCACTGGCTGTATGGGATATGGAGAAGGAGGAGCTGAAGGATTATTTTCCGGAATTCTTTCCATATGAGGGGAAATGCCGGTTTCTTGGGTGTACACACACGCACGAGCCTGAGTGCGCGGTGAAGGAAGCGCTGGAAGCAGGAGAAATCAGTCGGGAACGTTATGAAAATTATCTTGAGATGTATGGAGAATTAAAGGAGAAAAGGAGATATTGATGATGAATCTGTTAGCACCTTCTATTTTGGCAGCTGATTTTTCAAGGCTTGGAGAACAGATACAGACAGCGGCGCAGGCCGGAGCGGATTATATCCATATCGATGTCATGGATGGGATGTTTGTACCGAGTATTTCCTTTGGTATGCCGTTGATCTCCTCGATCCGTAAGGTGACAGATAAAAAATTTGATGTCCACCTTATGGTGGAGGAGCCGGGACGCTATGTGGAAGAGTTTGCACGCTGCGGCGCAGATATGATCACGGTTCATGCGGAGGCATGCAGACATCTGGATCGTGTGCTCCATCAGATTCATGATCAGGGACTTAAGGCAGCGGTGGCGATCAATCCCGCGACACCGGTGAGCATGCTGGAATGTGTACTGGACGAGGTGGATATGGTGCTTATCATGACGGTGAATCCGGGATTCGGAGGACAGAAGTTTATAGAGAGCACACTTTGCAAGATTCGTCAGCTGCGCAATATGGCACAAGCCCGGGGGAAGACGCTGGATATACAGGTTGACGGCGGTATCAATGAGGAGACTCTGCCGAGAGTTCTGGAGGCAGGCGCCAATGTGATCGTTGCCGGATCTGCGGTTTTCAAAGGAGATATTGTGGCGAATGTAAGAAAACTGAAGAACGTGATGGAGACAGTGACATGCGGACATTGATCGTTAACGGGGGCAGCATCGAGGATGACTTTGCCCTCGATTTTTTGGCAAATCATAGATTTGACTATATTCTCGCGGCAGATCGCGGGATGGAATTTCTGTTAAGAGTCGGTATCCTTCCGGATCAGATCGTGGGAGATTTTGATTCTGCGAGGGAGGGACTTTCAGAGAAGTTCGCAGACAGGGGGGTGACGGTGCGCAGATTCCGTCCCCAGAAGGATTCCACAGATATGGAGATCGCCATGGAGACGGCGCTGGCTGCGGGAAGCACAGAGATTTGTGTATTGGGAGCTACAGGCAGCCGTATAGATCACGTACTCGGGAGTATCCGTAATCTGTCTATGGCGCTGAATCGGGGAATACCCTGCTGTCTCGTGGATGCCTATAATCGGATCCGCATGGTGGATCACGGTCTGACAATTGGTAAGGAGGAGCAGTACGGCAAGTATATTTCTCTGCTGGCTCACGGTGGTCCTGTGACGGGGCTGACGCTGGAGGGCTTCTTTTATCCGCTGAAGAATCACGTGCTGTCGGCGGATTCTGCTCTGGGAATCAGCAATGAGATTGTGGAAAAAGAGGGGAGAATATCCTTCCAAGGCGGAAAACTGCTTGTCATCGAATCAAGAGATGAAAAAAAGAGCTTTGCGGGACGAAGTGATATTTTGTCGAGAGGAAGTCGGTGAAGTATCTGTCGAATTCCGTCGAGGACGGTCGTGTCCTGTCAGGATAAGGCGATGGAATTGTCTTGCAATAGGGTCATTTCCTGTGCTAAACTGTTTCAAGAACAGAAAAAAGATGTTTTCGTAGAAAAATGACATCTGAAGTAGTTTTTCAACGTCGGATGTAGTCTACGGCAATGTATGTCGACAAAGTCGGCACACGATGGTATGGACATAAGATTAGGAGGAAAAATAGATGAAACTTGGAATCGTGGAAAACGGCCTGATTTCATATCTCCCCATAAATTCATGTATCTCAATGTAGTCTGAAAATACACCAAATTCGCATAACCTACCGCCTCATAATTTCATATTTTCGGATATAAGCCCATGCGAAAATGGTGTAAAAATGGT
>JAUNCG010000001.1:0-16139 GCA_030526715.1 Eubacteriales bacterium | reverse complement strand
TAAAAAAACGAACATAAACATGATGCTTACGCAGGAAAACAGGGCACCACTACAATGCCTCACCCAATCTTGCTGCGAAAGGAAAGCATGATGAATAGAATTGTATCTTGTGAATTCAACATGGATACCGCCTGCGTGGAGCTCTGCTATATAGATGGACTGAAAATTGATCTGGATACACTCGCCATTGAGGATGAGCTTGCGGACAACCTCTATGATCGTTCAGAGCTGGACTATCTTATTTACAACAAGCCGCTGGAGTATGCCGAGCTGGTACTGAACGGCGATTTAGGAAAGTATTTAGGCGGCTCGCCTGAACATAAACTTGAAGATTGAATTCACATTTTAAGAGGATGGCTTCGGCTGTCCTCTTTTTTGGATCTTGATGCAAATTTTTGCACGCACAATTCTTGAAAAGCATGTAAAAACGGATTTACACACAGGGTCGTCATGTGATAAAATAAAGTCATGCAAACAAGAAAAAGCGCATGTAGAAAGTTGGTGGAATAATGGAGAAACGAGAGATTGTAAACGCGGTATTTCAGCAGGTCGGCGAGATTGCCAAAACAGCCGATTTTGTTGAGGCTGGTTTATCGAGCTTTGATGTGGCGTCCCTCTGCAAGAAAGGTCAGCTTTTGCGAATCCGCAACGGCTTCTACCAGCTACCTGGTTCAGAGAAACCCAAGGAGGAATATCTCCTTTCCAGATTCCTGCCGCAAGGAATTGTTTGTTTGGAATCCGCACTTTTTTATTATGGATACAGTGATTTTGCCCCCCGTGCATGGACGGTTGCCGTCCCCCGCTCTTTCTCGCGGTCAATCAAGGCGATGGGGAGTTTCCCTATTAAAGCTTACTATGTGCAGAATGAGTTTTATCGGTATGGTGTCGCCAGCAGTGAATTTAACGGTGTACCTCTCTCTGTTTACGATCGAGAGCGTACTATTTGTGATTGTTTCAAGTATCGCACCAAACTGGACAGCGAGATTTTCAATAAGGCAATCAATGCCTATGTAGCTGACGCGAACAAGAATCTTGCTAATCTTTCTAAATACGCAAAGGATATGAAGATTTATAAAAAAATGATGCCCGTAATGGAAGTGTTGCTCAATGGTCGCATTTCGTGAACAGGACGACAGCTTCAGAGCGGGGTAAATCAACCCATGGCACGGGCGAGCCACAATTGTCATGCAGGAGGGATTTTGAACACCCCGAAACAGCTGTTTCAGAGCGGAAACAGGCGTTTGAAACGCTACTTGGCTCAATGAGCACAAGAAAATCCACTACCGAGGCGATGCAAAAATTATTCCAGACCGTTGGATTTGACACTGCATTTGCAAGAGCCGATGTTATGATGTTTACGGGCATTACATCGTCTCCAGCAGGTAGTCTGATAAAAAAGCTGAAAGAAGCAGAACGGATTACCCCCGTCAAGGGACAGGGCAAAGGGAAATATAAGTTTGTAATGCCGGGAGACAGCAATGTATGAGAAATACTGGCATACAAATGATGTTATGAAAACCCGGCCAACAGTTCAAAAATCAATTTGAAAGGACGGATTTGCTATGAAGAATAGCTCCACAGCCATACAACCGGATACGCTGATTTAGAGCATTGATGTTCTGGAAGAATCCATCCGTTCTGTTGACTTCAAACTGCTGGATATTCTGCTATCTGACAAAACCACCCATACCAATATCCTGTGGGCGACAAAGGACTATGAAAGCCTTGGCGATGGATTCGAGGAGTTTTCTCCGATTCTTCCCAATCTATTGACGGGTAAATGGGCCTATCTCATTCAGCTCAGAATAACCAAGACCTTATCAGCACAGGCAGACCGCACCCGCGATAAAGCAGAGGTATTTACTCCATCATGGATCTGCAATAAGCAAAATAATCTCGTGGATGAGCAGTGGTTTGGGCGCAAGGATGTGTTCAACCGTGAAGCAGGCGAAACATGGGAGACGAATCCGGAGCCCATTTCCTTCGAGGGTGTACCTAGAAGCTGGAAAAAGTATGTTGATGCACAGCGCCTTGGATTCAGGACTGGCGCTCGAAGTGCAGTCGCACATTTATTTCTATGATGGAGGAGGGATAACAGCATGGCGGTTTATGAAAGTACATTCCAATATAAGCTCATTTACATATTTGCGATTCATGACCCGGATCATGAAGGATTCCTGAAAATCGGAGAAGCCTCTCTGGACACCACGCTGGGCCCAAGTCAGATTACACCGAACTGCGATTTGCTAAATACCGCAGCCCACGCACGGATTCGCCAATATACAAAGACGGCGATGATAAAATATGAGCTCTTGCACACAGAGTTGGCACGCGCTTCACCAGAATGAATAATGGAACGGAGATGCCTAATTCGTTCGGTGATAGTGATGCGCATGATGTCCTGGCACGTTCGGGTTACTTGTGCAAGAAATTTCCCGATTCCGATTGGGATTCTGAATGGTATCAGGTGAACTTGGAAACAGCGGTTAATGCGATTCATGCGTTCAAAGAAGGGCGTCGCGACCTGACTACGGCAGAAAAGGTTTCCAAGCCAACCGGTACAGCAAGGGATATTAAGCGCGGCATTACCCTGCGTGATGAGCAAAAAGATGCTGTCGAAACAACCATGCGCACATTCAGAACCGGTGATCGAATGCTCTGGGACTGCAAAATGCGCTTTGGCAAGACGGTATCTGCCTACGAGCTGATTAAACAGGCGGGATTTCAAAAGACCATCGTTGTGACCCATCGACCGGTTGTTGAGGATGGCTGGCAGAAGGATCATGATTTGATTTTCGGTGCGGATAGTCTACATATGTTCGTGACCAAAAAGATTACCGGATCGAATTATGAGTTCGATAACGCCATTGATGCGGAAAACAATCGCATTCTGGAGAATTACGCAAAACGAGGCACTCCGTTTGTTTATTTTGCGTCCATGCCGACAGCGTATCGCTACGAAACGGAAGATACGGCTTTCAATTTCCGAGAGTTCTTCCGCACATGGACAGGCGATCCCAAGCAGGACTACCGTCCCATCCCTGCCGGTGCCCGTATCGGAGATTTTGTGCATGAGGCCGATGTAAATGCGTTTCTCGATTTCATCACCCGTGAGGATGCAGACAGTCACTATCCGTTTGCAAACCAGCAGTATCGGGATATGTTCAAGCATACCTTCTGGATGGTGCCATGGGTAAAGGAAACCCGTGCACTAAGTGTCTTGCTGAAAAAACATCCAGTATTCAAACAGTTTGGTATTGCCAATGTTGCCGGTGAGGGCGATCAAGAGGAATCCTACGACGATGCGCTGAAAAAGGTCAGAGAAACCATATAGGAGGTTGCTTGTGATAAATAAAATTAAAAGTTCTTTGGACCTAAAAATTTCACTTATGTTGGCTGTGGTGCTGTTTCTGTTTTTAGGAATTTCTTGGTTCTTTGCAGCACAAAGTGCTAAGGGGGAAATGACTGAATACTATCAGGATATAGCAAAACTTGTTACAAATTGCACATATGACTTTTTAGACGACTATATAGATGATCCGGATGCAAATATTAAGCAGCTTGAAGTATTAGGAAAAGAAATGAGCGGTGTTTGCAGTTTCGATTTAATTGATATGGTATATGTCGTTAAGGAAAAGGACGATGACAGTAAGATGGGAGACACCCTTCTTATTTCATTGGAAGATACTATAGAAATCAAGGGTAAAAATGATTATAGCAATGTCTATGTTCTAGATCCACAGGAGGAAGAAATTATGAGTGGCAACAAAAATAGCGCCACAATAGTTTATGAATCCAGACTTGGTAAGGTTGTTTCTTTCCTTAATGGATATGATGTTATAAACAAAAATACCGGAGAAAATAAGCGTATTATCGTAGGAATCAATGTGACAATGAACATATTTAATTCATCCGTAGGAGATTCGATGCTGCGATTATTTTGGGGAAATTGCATATTAATTATCTTTTTCATACTTATAGTTAGAATTATTATACATAGAATAGCCATCACTCCGTTTAGGGTATTAAGCGAAAGCATGAGGAACTTCATTCAGAACAAGGAGATGAATTTTGTACCGCTTAAGGTAGAAGGTCAGGATGAAAGAGCAAAAACCATAGAGGCCTTTAATATTATGGGTGATTCCATTGGCAGTTATGTAGAAAATATCGATAAGCTGGAAGGAGAAAAGCAAAAGAATATTGCAGAGATAAAAATTGCTTCCGAAATTCAAAGAGGATTAGTGCCGGAAGGGAATTATGAAGAGTATCCTTTTGTATTGAAAGGATATATGAAACCTGCACAGGTTGTAGGAGGAGATCTTTATTATTATCATAGACTTGATGAAAACCGAATTGCATTTGCAATAGGCGATGTTTCCGGAAAGGGAATCAGCGCAGCTTTCTTTATGGCAAGCACTATCTCTGCAATTAAATATAATTTGCGAAATTGCACATCTCCCGCAAAAACAATTTCGGCTGTAAATAACGATATTGTTTGCGACAATCCCAATAGACTTTTTGTAACACTGTTTGTCGGAATTTTGGATGCTAAAGAGCATACTCTTACTTATTGTAACGCCGGACATAATCTTCCGTACAAGATAGGGGAAAAGCTTGAATCTCTAACAGGAGGGAAAGGCATTTTCGCTGGAATTTTTGAGAATGAAAAATATGAAGATGCTGTTACATCCTTTGAGGAAGGTGATAAGATTTTCCTTTATACCGATGGTGTTACAGAAGCGGTAAATGGACAAAAGGAATTCTTTGGCGAGCAAAGACTTAAAAATATACTGAATAAAACCGATGGGGAACTGATCGAAAATGTAACAGATGAGATGGATGCCTTTATAAACGGAGCAGAGCAACATGATGATATTACCATATTGACACTGGGCTTTAGCAAGAAAAAATAAGGGGCGTGCTTTTGATGAACATAGTGGTATTAGAGCATGACGATGCAGAGAAATTTCTTTCAAAAGAAGAGTTTATGAAGCTTTTTCCCCTTCGCTTTGAAAGATATAAAAACTACAAATTCGCTAATGACAGACAGAGATGTCTGGGTGTAGGAGTCTTATTATATGAGGTCTTAGGGCTTTGTGAAAAGGACTTGTATTACAACCGGCTTGGAAAGCCGCTTTCGAAAAAAGGAGAAATGTTTTCTGTTTCTCACAGTGGCGATTTTGTGGTTTTAGCCTCCGAAAAAGGATTGGTAGGCGTGGATCTTGAAAGGATGGAAAAAGGTTATTTGGATATTATGCCGCAGGTGTTTACCGCTGAAGAAACGGCCTTTGTAAATGATGATTTGAAGAGCTTCTATCAGATATGGACCTTGAAAGAAAGTCTTTTAAAAGCAGTGGAAGAGGATGGTGACATGCCTTTTAACCAAATTTCAGTTTTAGAGCTAATAAAGGGTGAGTCAATTATATACAAAGGTAAAACCTTATATGGTGGCACAAGATGCTTTGAGCAAGAAGAATATGTGCTTTCTTGGGTCAGTGATAAAAAGACGAATCCACGAATCATAAAATTAAAAAATAAAAATCGGGAGGTTGTTTAAGAATGAACGAAAAGAATAGAATTCCTCTGTCAAAAATGCAGATGAGTATTTATCTGGAGTGCATCGCGTATCCGGAGAGAACAACTTATAATTTACCTTTCCTGTGTGAGCTTCAGCAGGATGTTGACGTCAAACGACTAAAAAAAGCGCTTGAGGCTGTCATTCCTGTACATCCGTGTTTAGACAGCAAAATTGTGATCGATGAAAATGGAGAAGCATGTATGCAGACACCAGCAGGCGCCTGCGTTGCAGAATTTAAGTTGAGTGATGAAGAGTTTGCTGCGCGCAAAAGTGAGCTCATTCGCCACTTTAACATAAACGGAGAATGTCTGGCGAGGCTTGAAATTTACATCACAGAGTCTGCAAATTACTTTTTCTACGATGTTCATCATATAGCTGCCGATAGATTTTCACTGAAACTTTTTTTGGAAGAGGTTATAAAGGTATACAATGGGCAGGCAATCGGCCTCGTTTCAGATCTTGCATATGAACTTGCAGAGGAGGAAAGGGCGCTGAGTCAAAGCGAAGAGGCGAAAATGGCAAAAACTTATTGGACGGATCTTCTGACAACCTGCGATACTGACAGTACTCCGGTTGCGGATGTCGCACAGAAAAGCGCCCCTGTTCAGAAAAGTATAGAAAAAGAATTTTCTATCGATATGGATGAGCTGAAGGACTTGAGAGAACGCGCGGATTGCCGCACAACAATAATATTCACCTGTGCATTTGCACTTGTGATCGCAAAATACAACGGCGCGGATACAGCTGTGATCAATACTGTTTTTTCCGGAAGAGAGGACAGCAGACTGTCCGAGTCCTTTGGTATGTTTGTAAGAACTGTTCCCTTTGTTATAGATCTAAATGCTTATAAAGATACAGTATCATTTGTAAATGCTGCATCGAATCAGCTGAAGCAGAGCAAAGAACACAATTTATATGCCTTTGTGGATATGGCGGCTGATCTTTATATAAAAAATGATATACTCTTTGCCTTCAAGGGAAAGAGCCTAAGGGATTTCGGTCAAACTCCTGAATTTGCACAGCTGATTGCCGCAAGAAGCAGATTGTATGACGAGGAACATATTGAAGAGACAAAACTGCTTGCAGAGGTATATGAAATATCCAGAGGAAGATATTGCTTGCAGTTGGGTTACCGAGGTGATGTATACACGGATGGATTTGCAGATAGTCTCGCTGACGCCTATATCTGCGCATTGCAAAGCCTCCTTAGAGAGGAATCTCTTAGCAACATCACTCTTGTTGATGAAAAGAGACTTGAAAAGCTGGACGAATTTAATCAGAATGATGCACCGTACCTTAATGAACCTTTGATTACGCAGTTTGGTAATATGGCAAGTCGCTATCCGAATCACCTTGCTGTCGTTTGTGGTAAGGAAAAACTTACGTATCAGGAACTGGATGAACTGTCTGAACGCATCGGTGCTTATTGCGTGTCTTTGGGGCTTGGGGCAGAGAATGTCGTTGCGATACTTCTGCCACGTTGCATCCATATTGCAGCGGCAGAATTGGGAGCACAAAAGGCAGGCTGCGCTTATCAGCCGCTTGATCCTTCCTATCCCGCTGAAAGGCTGAAATATATGATGGAAGATTCGAAGGCAAAGCTTCTGATCACGACAAATGATCTCAAAGCTCTTGTGACCGATTATGCAGGGCCTATTCTGGATGTTGAAGACTTTTCAAAGCTTCCTCATACGAAAAAATTGAATATCGTTCCAAAACCGCATGATCTTTTTATACTGCTTTATACATCCGGTACAACCGGATTACCAAAGGGAGTTCAGCTGGAGCAGAGGAACCTTTCCGCTTTTTGCGCATGGTATCGTTATTTTTATCAAATTGACCATTCATCCAGGATTACCTCATATGCCAGCTTCGGATTTGATGCCAGCATGATGGATATTTATAGTGCGCTGACAAATGGCGCAACATTGTACATTATTGAAGAAAAAATGCGACTGGACTATATGGCACTGGACCAGTACATGATAGAAAATGAAATCACGAATGCATTTATGACGACGCAGATTGGCCGTGAGTTTGCACAGATAACAAAGTGTAAAACATTGAGATGTTTTTTGCTCGGTGGCGAAACGCTGGTTCCTGTCAAATTGGAGAATCGTCCGTTCAAGTTATACAATTGCTACGGTCCTTCAGAATGCACTGTTATGTCCAATGTTTTTGAGGTTGATCGGCATTATGAAAGAGTTCCAATCGGTCGAGTATTAAAGAACTTCAAAGGATATGTTGTAGATAAATACGACAATCGTCTGCCTATAGGTGCCTGTGGAGAACTGCTTCTTGCAGGAGCGCAGGTTGGACGTGGCTATCTCAACCTGCCTGAAAAAACGAGGGAAGCTTTTGTCGACAATCCTTTCTGCAGTGATGAGCTGTATGCAAAGACATATCGCACAGGAGATATCGTACGTTATTTGCCAGACGGTGCGTTGGACTTCGTCGGCCGAAGAGATTCTCAGGTAAAGATCAGAGGTTTCCGAATTGAACTCTCTGAGGTTGAGGAGGTTGTCAGAAGATTTCCGGGTATCAAGGATGCCACGGTCACGGCGTTTGATGATCCAAACGGCGGCAAAGCTATTGCAGCATATATAGTTTCGGATGAAAATGTGGATATAGAAAATCTGCGCGCTTTCATTTTATCCGAAAAGCCACCATACATTGTGCCAGCAGTCATCATGCAGATAGAAGCTATACCATACAACCAGAATCAGAAGGTCAACAGGAAAGCACTTCCAAAACCAGAAGTGAGTATTAAAGCAAAAAACAGCGGAGAATCAATTCCGCTCAATCTACTGGAAAGGGATATTGCGGAGCTGGTTGAATCAGTTTTACATACAAAGGTAGAAGATGTGATGGAAAAACTGGCTTGGTTTGGGCTTACGTCCATTTCTGCCATTCGACTTGCAACTCTGATTTACAAAAAATATGGAATTAAGATAGACGCAAGAAGCCTTGTGGCGGATGGCAGCTTGCAATTTATAGAAAATAAAATTATCGAAGAGAAATTTGCTCCAAATCAGAAAAAGGAAGAAACATCGAGTGCAGCGGAGGAAGAGAAAAAGAGCTGCCACCTTGGTTTTGAGCAAAAGGGAGTACATGCTGATTGCATGATGGACCCGGAATCCACTCAATATAATTTGCCTTTTGTTTTAAGCTTTTCGACTGATGTAAAACCTGAAGAGCTAAAAGAGGCGGTAAAGACTGTAGTTTCAGTACACAAGGCGCTTCAAAGCTGCTTTAGTTTTGATGCAAACGGCGAGGCTATGATGGAACTTGCAAAGGATTATGAAGTGCAGATTCCAATAAAGAATATGGCAAAAGAAGAGTTTGAAAACTATAAAAAAACTTTTGTTAAAGCCTTTGATCTAAAGCAGGTACCTACCAGATATGAAATCATTGTTTCTGAGAGGACAAATCTTCTTTTTGATATTCACCACCTGATTGCTGATGGATCTTCTGTCGATTTATTTATAGATCAACTTTGCAAGGTACTCGATGGAGAGACGCTCGAGCCGGAAAGACAGAGCTATTTTGACTATGTGTCATCCCAGATACTTTCTTTGGAAGATGATGATTTCTTTGCTGAGCAGATGAGCAGGATGGATGAATCAAGCCAGCTAATCCCTGACATATTCGAGGGCGGAAAGGCGCATTCGGAAGGTAATGTTAGACTAAAGGCTGACCTTGGAGCTATTACAGCCTATGCAAAGAAAAACGAAATTACTCCTGCTGCTATCGGACTTGCCGCAGTACAACTTACGATTTCACGTTATCTTGCAGAAGATGCGGTAGCAATAGCGACAATCTCCGGTGGTCGCAGCAATTTGGAGATTGCTGATACTATTGGTATGTTTGTAAATACCCTTGCTCTGACCTCCAAGATAGACAACGAACAAAAGGTTACTGATTTCATCAAGGAAACAGCGGATAATTTCCAGGCTGTAATCGCTCATGAACACTATCCATTCGCGCGACTTTCCAAGAAATTCGATTTCCGCCCTTATATATCTTATGCATGGCAGGTGGGTACTATTATATCCCACTGTGCAAAAGGAAAAGAGGTTATAGTTACACCGCTTGCACTTAATCAGGCAAAAATTCCAATCAGCGTTTTCTTTGAAGAAGAAAATGGTGATGGGTTTATCCGCATCTCATATGATGAAAGCATGTACAGCAAGGAAATGATGCAAGGCTTTGCAAATTCCATTAATAATGTGGCGTCTGAGCTTCTTACAAAAGAAACCCTGAAGGATGTAAGCCTTACAGGAGAGGAAGAGTGGAAAATACTCGATAGCTTCAACCGTCCGTTTGACTTGGGTTATAACACTGAGGATACGGCTGTTTCTAGATTCCGTTATCTTGCAAAAATTCAGCCTGACAAAATTGCAGCTGTTTATAAAGATAAGAGCTATACATATAAGGAGCTCGATGAGCTGACAGACAAACTTGCATCTGTCATATACGATAGAATTACAAACAATACCGGCAAGGAAAATTTAGCAGAATGTGTTGTTTCGATTTTATCGGGAAGAAATGAAAATGCATTCATTATGCCTCTTGCTGTATTAAAGACAGGCTGTGCCTACGAGCCACTGGATCCTAGCTACCCACAGGAACGCCTTAATTTCATGATTTTGGACGCAAAGGCAAGTCTGTTAATTGCTCAGGATGATATCAGAAATCTATTAAACGAGTATGAGGGAGATACACTCCTTTTTAGTGAGTTATACGAATCAGAAGCATGCAATCTGCCTGAAATTAAAATAAGGCCTGAAGATTTGTTTATAATGCTTTATACCTCAGGCACCACCGGAACTCCAAAAGGAGTACAAATTGAACACAGGAATGTACTGCCATTCGCATACGGTTCACAGCTCGATGGTTTTTACGGAAATGACTCTGTAACTGCAGCTTATGCTTCATTCGGATTCGATGTAAACATGGCAGATACTTTCTGCACACTCTTAAACGGAGGCACACTGCACCTGATTCCGGAAGAGATAAGAATGAATCTGGACCAGCTTGCTGAATATTTTGATAAAAACGGAATAACAGAAATACTGATGACAACTCAGGTCGGTGTGCAGTTCCTGCAAAATTATCCTAAGCTTAAGACATTGAGATATCTAATGATGGGAGGAGAAAAGCTACCAGCTGTTCACCCTGAAAACCTAAGCTACACTATTATAAATGGCTATGGGCCAACAGAAAACTGCTGTGGTGTAAGCATGTTTCCTATTCGAACTTGGGAACCGAATATCCCTATTGGTAAACCAATGGCAACCATTCATGCTTATGTTTTGGATAAGACAGGTCACAGGCTGCCAGCTGGTGCTGCAGGAGAATACTGTCTGTCAGGCCCTCAGGTAAGCAGAGGATATTGGAATAGACCAGACAAGACCGATGAGGCATATGAAAATTGTCCTTACAACGAATACAGAATGTATCATACCGGAGATATTGTTCGCTATCGTCAAAACGGCGATGTTGAATTTGTAGGAAGAAAAGACGGTCAGGTAAAGATTCGTGGTTTCCGTATTGAGACAAAGGAAGTCGAGGCGGTTATATATAAATTTGCGGGAGTTAAGGATGTTACTGTACAGGCTTACGATTACGAAAGCGGCGGTAAGTATCTAGTTGCTTATGTAGTTTTAGAAGGTGAGCTAAACAGCGGGGAGCTTGCAGCTTTTATAAAGGCATCAAAGCCTGCATACATGGTTCCTTCAGCATTTGTTCAGCTTGATAGAATTCCTCTTACAGTTAATCAGAAGATAGACAAAAAGGCACTTCCAAAACCTAATGTACAAAAGGCTGTCTATGTTGCACCTAAGACAAAGGCAGAGGAAGATTTTTGTGATATTTTTGGAAAAGTGCTCGGTATTGAAAAGGTCGGTGCAGAAGATGACTTCTTTGAAATCGGAGGAAGCTCTATCTTAGCGATGAAGGTAGTCCTTGCAGCATCAAAGGAAGGATATTCAATTGTTTATCAGAATGTATTTGATTGCTCAACTCCAAAGGATCTTGCAGCGCTCGTAGGAGAAGACAAGAATCAGGACCTTGCGATAGAGGAAAACCATGAAAGTGAAACTTCTGCTGATTGGCAAACGCCTTACGGTCCATTTACAAAAGAAATAGATCCCGAAGGATATGATTATTCAAAGATCAATGCACTTCTTAGAGAAAATACATACAAAGCCTTTGAAAATGGTAAAAAACAGGAACTTGATACTGTACTCCTTCTTGGAGCAACAGGATATTTGGGCTCCCATGTACTGCACGAACTTTTGACATGCGAAAAAGGAAAGATTATTTGTCTTGTTCGTTCTAAAACAGAGTTTGATGCAAGAAAGAGGCTTCAAAAAGTATATAATCAATATTTTGATGGTGCGGCAGAAAAGATTTTCGATGAAAGGCTTTTAGTGATACCGTGTGAAGAAATCAACAAAGAGGCGCTTGAAAAGGTACAGGAAGAGAACCTGACAGTGATTAACTGCGCGGCAAGTGTTAAGCACTTTGCAAAGGGCAATGAAATTGAAAAAGTAAATCTAGGCTCAGTAAAGAGCATAATTTTCTGGTGCCTTGCTCACAACTCACGACTTGTGCATGTTTCCACAGAAAGTGTAATGGGCAGTGCGGTAGGTCATATGCCGCCTATGACATTTAAGTTTAATGAGAACGTTCTATATGTTGGACAGCGATACGAAGATAATCAATACGTTCGTTCCAAATTCTTAGGAGAGCGTGCAATATACGAAGCAATAATAAATGACAATCTTAATGCACGCGTTGTTCGTGTTGGTAATTTAGCACCAAGAGAAGATGGCCAGTTCCAGACAAACTTTGAATCAAACAGCTTTATGAAGACTCTTGCTGCCTACAAAGCAGTAGGGGCAGTTCCTTATACAGCGGGCTTGAATGTTTCCTTTGGGGCAGGATATGCAACTATGGATGCACTAGTGGAATTTTCGCCGATTGAAAAAGTTGCACAGGCAGTAAGACTACTCTCAAAAGCTCCAAAAGAATGCGTATGCTTTGTGGCATCGAACAACCACCTCATACACTTTGGCGATATCGTTCTGGCACTTTCAGAAGAAGAAAGGCCGGTAACAATGGTCGATGGAGATACCTTTGCTACAGCTGTAAAAGAATGTTTTGAGGATCCTAAAAAAGCATCACGCATAAGTGAGCTTATAGCATATGCATCAGGAGAATCCGATGTAGTTCAATTTGGACCTACAAACATTGACAACAGCCTGACTATGGCGATTCTTTACAACGCCGGTTTTAGATGGCCTGAAACTGGTGAAGATTATGTGAAGAGGTTTGCAGACAAGCTTCGCAAATTAGGTTTCTCTATCTAATGTCGGGAGGAGCGAAAATATGACTAATCTTGCAAAAATGACACGTTTTTGGGCAGAAAGAACGCCGAAGGCTCCTTCGGTGTTCGACAAAAACGGAGCGATAGACTATGAAGAACTAAACAAGGTAACAGATGAGGTCGCACTTTTTTTGATATTAAACGGAATCAAAAAAGAAGAATTTATTCCGGTTTATGTAAAAAGGAATCGCAATATTCTAATAGGGGCGATTGCGACTATTAAAGCGGGAGGAGCATACCTTCCTATTGATGATGCTTACCCGATAGAACGTTGCGAATTCATATTAAACGACGCTGAGTGCAGATTTATACTTACTGAAAAAAAGCTGTGGGACGAAAAAGCGATTCCATCTTTTTTTAGCAAAGTAATTTTTTTGGATGAGCTTTTCGGAAAATTCATCACAGATGAAGAAAAGAGGACTTTAGAAGATACCGAGGCAAAAATCATGCCTGATGAAAGAGCTATGCTCCTTTATACATCGGGAACTACCGGAAAGCCAAAGGGTGTTGTGCATACTCATTCTTCGATTCATGCCATTATAGATAGCTTTTCAGATGGGAAGGCTCCGCTGACAAGTGAAAGTAAGGTAGGCGTTTTTGCTGGATTCACATTTATTGCAAGTGCTCACTCGATGTTTGCTGCTGTTTTTGCAGGAGGCTCGGCACATATAGTAAGTGAAGAGCTAAGAAGTGATTTAGACGGACTATACCGCTATATAAGAAAATCGGGATTGACCCACATACTCCTGCCTCCGTCACTTGGCGTTCTAATGGCTGAAAAAAACGATATGAGCACTGTTGCTATGCTGCTTGGGGGAGAAAAAATGCAGCCGGTATCGCCAAAAGTTCCGTGTGAAATTTACAATGTTTACGGAAGTACAGAGGGCGTTATTATTGCA
Source organism: Eubacteriales bacterium (assembly GCA_030526715.1). Taxonomy (GTDB): domain Bacteria; phylum Bacillota; class Clostridia; order Lachnospirales; family Lachnospiraceae; genus Marvinbryantia. Next base: position 2,269 of record JAUNCG010000001.1, on the reverse strand, counting down.
GAATATAAAGTAAGTGGAAATGAGAGCGAAATTCCTGTTGGAAGGCCTACAAAGCATACGACCATAATGATTGTAGATGAAAATGGCCAGCCGGTAGGTATTGGTGAAACAGGCGAGCTTTTATACAGCAGTCCGATTATGGCAAAAGAATATTTTCATTTGCCGAAATTGACTCAAAAGAAATGGACTTACATAGACGGAAAAAGATTTTACCATACCGGAGATCGAATAAGACAGGATGAATCGGGAATTCTTTGGTATGTTGGGCGCGCCGATGATATGGTAAAGATCAGAGGATTCAGAGTAGAACTGGGAGAGATTGAAAATAGAATTTCTGCCTGCGGAGGGAAAAACTTCGCCTGCATAGTGCGAAAGGTTCGCGGGGTAGATAAGCTTTGCTGCTTTTATGAAAAAAACGGAAGTTTTGATGCTGATGCGATTGAAGCGGAGATATCAAAAACTCTTGCGTTTTATATGATTCCGGAGTTATGGGTAGCTTTGGAGATGCTACCTAGAAACCCTAACGGAAAAATATCAAAAAAAGAGTTGCCAACGCCGGAAATAGAATTATGCGAATATGTTCCGCCTTCAAACGATGTCCACGCAATGATAGTTAAGCACATGGAGGAGCTATTGGATATACCAAAAGTGGGAATGAACGATAGCTTTATCGCTATGGGAGGTGACTCTCTCCGTGCAATGTCTCTGTCTTCAAGACTTCGCAGACGCGGAATTATTCTTACAAGTACAGATATTTTGCAAGCAGGCACTGTAAGGGAACTTTGTGAGATGGCAAAGGTAGAGTACGAAAAAATATGGGAAGAAGATGAATGGGAAGCAATACAAAATTCATTCTTATCCCGTGGAGAAAGAATTCATAAGGTGTTGCCTCTTTCAAAAGAGCAGGAAGCGACATTATTAAAACAACTTCTTTTCCCTGATGATCCAAAACAGGTGAAGTTTTACTCGCTGCTTATTGACTGTACTCCAAAAGAAAGTGACCTGAGAAATGCACTCAATGATGTATGCGAAAAATTCGAATGTCTTCGTGCGGCGGTAGTTTACCATGATGTAAGTGCTATTCAGCAGGTTATTACTGACAGAAAACTTCCTTTAGTGGTTTGCAATGTCAGGACTTTAGAGGATGCACAGGCAATTGCAGAAGGGTTTTATGAAGAAAACAATTCATATTCCTTTGATTTGGAAGAGAATGCGCAAATAAGATTTATGTGCATTCATTTGCCTAATAATCAAAGCCTTGTACTTGTTGCAGTAAGAAGATTTATACTGGATGAAAAAAGACTTAGATGGTATTTTTCTGAGTTTTTCCATAATCTTCAAAAGTCATATCCCGAATCGATTGAAATTCCCGCTTGGGTAGAGCTTTTGTCTATGGGAATTTCTGACGAGGACAAGGTATTAAGGGAAGAAGAAGCCGACGGTTCCTTCTTCGCCAGCTTAGCAAAGAACGCAAAAGGAGAGGGTGACGATTATAAGAACAAAGCCGTAGAACCTGTATACACATATTCAGACATTGAAGGCGCAAAGAAATTTGTGTTTGTGCATACTGCAAATACAGGAAGCGAGGCTTACTATAATCTTGCAAAACGCATATCCGACAAATATTCCTTTGCGGTTATTGAGCAGTACAACCTTTACCATCCGGGGCAGGAAATATATGGACTAAAGAATTTAGCTCATAAATACGTCGAGATATTGAAAGATTATCAGCCAAATGGCCCGTATAATATTGGAGGATGGTGCTACGGCGGAATGATCGCATATGAAATGGCATGTATTCTTGAGGAAAAGGGCGAAGTTGTAGAAAATCTCGTGATGCTCGATTCTCAGATTGCGGTAGGAAAGAAGATGAAGAGGCTTTCTAAGGCCAATCAGTCGCTTGTTAGACGTGAATACTTTGAGACATGTCCGTTGTTTGAAGATATGAGAACAAGGGGAATGCTTGAAAAATTGATATTCAACTATAAGCATGTGGCAAGTGATGTTGTCGAATACAATCCGACAAGATATGACGGAAAAATCATTTATTTTAAGCCGGAAGTTATTCCTGAAGGCTCGGTAGGTGCGGCATTTAGATACCAAAAGGCCATTCATGAAAGAAAGGCCGGCGGATATGAAGCCTTTACCACTCCTGAAAACCTTGATGTAGTGATGACACCTCATGAGCATGATCTTATGATGGACGATGAGTCATTAGATATTATAGTTCCAAAGCTTATTGAAATGTGCGAACAAAATAGAAAAGTGT
>JAUNCG010000056.1 GCA_030526715.1 Eubacteriales bacterium | reverse complement strand
TGAAATTATCAATGATTTGTTTCCGATAAATATAAATTCTAATCAAATTCTCCTATACAAAAAAGAACAGTCGCTAAACTGTTCTTCTTTCCGTTACCACGAAAAACATATTCTTATATATCACTATATTAAAAGAGTTCGTCTTAACGTGGTCAAGTGGAGCTGAGGGGAATCGAACCCCTGTCCGAAAGCCTATTCATCGCGGCATCTCCCATCACAGTCTCTCTTTTGACATTCCCTCCTCCGACCGCCGAAAGACAGGCTGTCGGATTCAGTAGCTTCATTCATTCTTCTGCCTTCTCAAAGCTTTGAACGCAGAGTGCCTCGCAAGATTTGATGCCGGTGACTTAAGCTGCGAGAGACCTAAGGCCGACAGCAGCCATTAGGCTGCGTACGCTAAATTATCGTTTGCGTTTAATTTTAATTCCGGTTTACTATGCGGTCCCGGCCCGCAGATGGCTTCCACAACTGCAAAACCCCCGTCGAAACCAGTACAACCCCTGATCAGGATATCGGTACGCTCTTGCTATCTCTGGTTTGCAAACGTAATATTGCAATGGACTTTATCATATACTCTTTTTTTTATCATGTCAAGGACTTTCAAAAAATGTCCTCACATTGCCTATCGCAGGTTGCGAACCTTAAACTCCTTCTCCGCCTCTCTTCGCTGATCCTTCTTCGCAATATCCTGTCTCTTATCATAGAGCTTCTTACCTCGGGCCAGTCCGATCTCCACCTTTACCAGACTTCCTTTAAAATACACCCGCAGCGGTACCAGCGTACAGCCTTTTTCCTTGATCTTACCCAGCAGCTTGTTGATCTCGTAACGATGCATGAGCAGCTTTCGGTCACGAAGCGGATCCTTATTGAAGATATTGCCCTTCTCATATGGACTGATATGCATTCCGTAAATAAACACTTCCCCATTCTGAATACGTACAAATGCTTCCTTAATGCTGCATTTTCCCATACGCAGAGACTTCACCTCCGTACCGGCAAGGGAAATACCGGTCTCAAAGGTATCGTCTATAAAATAATCATGATATGCTTTTTTATTATTCGCAATCAGTTTCACTGTCTGTGATCCCATTTTCTGCCTCCTCACCCTGTACCACCGTAAAATCTATGGTGCGCATAAACTTATCTGCCTCCAGTACGCGAACCCGTACCCGCTGTCCCATGCGGTAAACCCTGCCCGTATCCACTCCATACATTTCATAGGAGTGTTCATCATAATAATACCTGTCATCATACAGATTGCTGACATGCACCATTCCCTCCACGGTATTTGGCAGTTCTACATAAAATCCATAGCTGTTCATACCGGAAATGACGCCTTCGAAGATCTCTCCTATATGCGCCTGCATATATTCTACCTTTTTCAGCTTATCTGTCTCACGCTCCGCCTCATCCGCACGCCGCTCCAGCTTGCTGGACTGCTCTGCTACCTGCGGCAAAATAGCCTGATAATGAGAGATTCTCTCCTCATTCATACGTCCCCGCAGATTCTCCTTGATAATCCTGTGGATCTGCAGATCCGGATATCGACGGATCGGTGATGTAAAATGACAGTAATACTTCGCTGCCAGACCAAAATGTCCGGTACAATCCACCGTGTACTTCGCCTGTTTCATAGAACGAAGCGTCAGGCGGCTGATCAATCCCTCCTCCGGCGAATCCTCTATACGCGCCAGAAGCTTCTGCAGCTCCTTCGGATGAATCTCATCCCGGATTCCTTTCATACCATAACCGAAATTCGCAATAAACACCGCCAGCTGCTGTATCTTCTCCGGATCCGGATTGTCATGGGTTCTGTAAACAAAGGGCAACTCCTGCCAGTAGTAATCCTCCGCCACCGTCTCATTCGCCAACAGCATAAAGTCCTCTATAATCTTCGTCGCGACATTGCGCTCATAGGGCTGAATCTCTACGGCTCTTCCCCGCTCATCCAGAAGGATCTTAGACTCTGGAAAATCGAAATCAATAGAACCCCTCTGTCTTCGGCGCTCGCGCAGAATACCCGAAAGCTGTTCCATATGCTCAAACATCGGAAGCAGATCCTCATATTCCCTGATTTCCTTGGGATCATGGTCTGTCAGAATCTTCTTTACGCTGGTATAGGTCATACGTCTTCTGACATTGATCACCGTTTCTGCAATGCGATGAGACACTACGACACCTTTGTCATCGATCTCCATCAGGCAGCTGAGTGCCAGACGATCCACGCCCTGATTCAGCGAACACATGCCGTTGGAAAGCGTATGGGGAAGCATGGGAATCACACGATCCACCAGATACACACTGGTTCCGCGTTTCAACGCTTCCCGATCCAGCGCACTGTTTTCCTGTACATAGTTTGTCACATCCGCAATATGCACTCCCAGCTTCCAGATTCCCCGCTCTTCATCCCTCGTCAATGAGATACCATCATCCAGATCCTTAGCATCCTCTCCGTCGATGGTAACGATCTCCAGCTCACGCAGATCCAGACGTCCCTCCATGTCCGCCGAACTGACAGGCTTCGCTACACGCTCCGCCTGATTCAGCACACGCTCCGGAAACTCCAGCGGAAGCTCATATCCATATACGATTGAAAGAATATCCGTCCCGGGATCATTGATATGTCCAAGGATCTTTATCACCTTTCCCTCAGGGCTCTTCGTCTGACTGCCATAGCCGGTCAGCTCCACCAGCACCTTATGCCCGTTCACCGCTCCCTTGGAACGCTCTATGGGAATAAAAATATCCTGTGTCAGCTTCGTATTATCCGGAACCACAAATCCGAAGCTCTTACTTTTTTCAAAGGTACCTACTACCGTCTTGATCTCATGCTCCATGATCTTGGTAATGACGCCCTCCGCCCGCTTCCCATGGCGCCCCGGAAGCACCTCTACCTCCACGGTATCATGATGGATCGCGCCGTTCACTCCGGATTCCGGGATAAAAATATCCTCGTCCCGCCCTTCGATTTCCACAAAGCCAAAGCCTCTGGCATGTCCGATGAAGGTTCCGGTCAGCAGCACCCGCTCTGCTTTTTTATATTTACCACGTTTGGTCAGCTCGATCTTTCCTTCCGCTTCCAGCTCTTCTAAAATAGCCTCCAGCTGCGGGCGATCCGCCTTAGCCACCTGCATGACGATAGCGATCTCCTTGATCTTCATAGGAACATAATGCTTATCACAGATGAGCTGATAAACGATCTCTTTTCTCTTTTCAAAAATATGATCCATACTTCTCCTATATGATGAAAAAACACTCTTGCGCTATGCTTCACAAGAGTGTCTCACCATTAAAAATTCAAATTTAATACGATTGCAAGAACGATAAAGCCACATGCCAAGAACTTCGTACCCTTCACAAGTGCTCCTTCCATTGAACGTCCTTTATTCTTTCCCCAATATGTCTCAGACAAACCGCCAATCGTGCCGAGTCCCTGCTGCTTGCCCTCCTGCATAAGAACAATTGCGGATAATGCGATACAATCGATAACAAAAATTATGGTAAGAATAATTCTCAATACTGACATTTCCCCACCTCCTATGTCAAACATAGTCAGTCTAACACAGCTACCCTCAGATTTCAACTGTTTTTTACAGATGATATCCCCTACTTTACATTACTTAAACCCTGTCGCACGGTTGCTTCTATTTTAAATGCTTTTATTCCCGGATATACTGCATATTCACCCAGCTGTTCCTCGATCCGCAGCAGCTGATTATACTTTGCCACCCGTTCCGAGCGAGACGGAGCTCCGGTCTTGATCTGTCCCGTATTTAATCCAACTGCAAGATCCGCAATGGTGGTATCCTCTGTCTCTCCGGAGCGATGTGATACGATCGCCGTATAACCAGCTTTGTGCGCCATGTGGATCACATGGATGGTCTCTGATAGAGATCCGATCTGATTCAGCTTGATCAATATCGAATTTCCCACATGACAGGCGATCCCTTTTTGCAGTCTTTCCGTATTGGTTACAAAAAGATCGTCCCCTACCAGCTGCACCTCATTTCCCAATTTTGCTGTGAAACGCTGCCAGCCTTCCCAATCCTCCTCGTCCAATCCATCCTCTATGGAGATGATCGGATACTTTTCACACAGCCTGGCCCAATGATCGATCAGCTGATCGGAGGTCAACTCCGTGCCCGCCTTGGGAAGACGATAATTACCCGTACCTTTTTCGCTCTTCCATTCCGAAGCGGCCGCATCCATTGCAATCATAAAATCGCCTTCTGTACCGCGACTGCCGTATTGTACACCGACTCGATAGCCTGCTGCTTCTATGGCCTCCAGCAACAGTTCAATCGCTTCCTCGTCCGATGAAAGATCTGGCGCAAAGCCGCCCTCGTCTCCCACAGATGTGACAAGTCCGCGTTTTTTCAAAATGGCAGACAGCATATGAAATACCTCTGTACACCAGCGCAGAGCTTCTTTAAAAGAGCATGCTCCCACCGGTACGATCATAAATTCCTGAATATCTACCGTATTGTCTGCATGACGTCCGCCGTTCAAAATATTCATCATCGGTACCGGAAGACAGTTGGCACAGATGCCGCCCAAATAGCGATACAGTGGCAGCTCCAGACTGTCCGCGGCCGCATGAACAGCCGCCAGAGATATTCCAAGCAGCGCATTGGCGCCAAGATTGGATTTATCCCTTGTTCCGTCCATATGCAACAGAATGCGGTCAACCAGTCCCTGCTGCAGCACATTTGTACCGATCACGGCATCTGCCAGAATCGTATTGATGTGATGTACCGCCTGCTCTACACCTTTTCCCTGATATCGCTTCTCATCACCATCCCGCAATTCCAGCGCTTCAAATTGTCCGGTAGAGGCACCTGAGGGGACGGCTGCCCGTCCTACTACGCCATCCTCCGTCAATAGCTCCACCTCTACCGTTGGATTGCCTCTTGAATCCAGAATTTCCCGTCCCAAAACATCTATGATTTCTTTATCTGCAAACATAAAGCACAATACCTCCTTTTGAAAGTATTGTGCTCTGTTTTTACAAATCTATTCGATATTATTCTCCGGAAAGTCCCATTCCAAAGAGCGTCCATGCATCCGCATTGAGTTCGCCCTCGATCCGGCATCCATGGAGCAAGCTCCTTAGGCGCTCGCCAAAAGGAACCGTCTCCCATCGATCCGACTCCTCTGCCAGCTTCTGCACCTGACTTTTAAACTCTGCAAAGGACGCAAGACTGTGCAGAGCCTCAATCGTCTCTTGAGAAGCCTCCAGACCATGCAAGCCTAATCCTGCCGCATAACAGAACTCATAGACAGAAATCAGAGGACTCTCCATGCGCGCCTTCATTTTTATATGAATCGCATCCCGTACCAGTGAAAGAACCATGTTATTTACGCACCAGAAGCGATTCTCCGGTCATCTCCTTCGGCTGCTCCATACCCATCAGCTCGATCAGCGTCGGGATAATGTCTGCCAGACGTCCGCCTTCTTTCAGCGAATATGCCGGATCTGCATTTACCAGAATAAACGGGACCGGATTCGTCGTATGTGCAGTAAACGGAGCATTTGTATCATAGTCCACCAGCTGCTCTGCATTACCGTGATCCGCACAGATAAACATCTGACCGTTCACTTCCTTAATCGCGTCAACTGCCTTTCCTACACACTCATCTACCGCCTCTACCGCCTTGATTGCCGCATTCTCTACCCCTGTGTGACCAACCATATCCGGATTTGCAAAGTTGATGATGATCACATCATAATCCAGAGAGCGGATCGCCTCACAAAGCTTATCGCAAACCTCATAAGCGCTCATCTCCGGCTGCAGATCATAGGTAGCGACCTTCGGAGATTTTACCAGAATTCTGGTCTCTCCCTCGTTCGGCTCCTCTACTCCTCCGTTGAAGAAGAAGGTCACATGCGCATACTTCTCTGTCTCGGCAATTCTTGCCTGCGTCATATGATTTGCCGCAAGGAACTCACCAAACGTATTCGTAATTGCCACCTTATGGAACGCTACGATCTTGTTCGGAATCGTCTCATCATACTCGGTAAAGCATACATAGGTAACGTCCAGTCTCTTGCCTCGCTCAAAGCCTGCAAAATCATCACTGCAGAAGGCACGAGTGATCTCACGCGCACGATCCGGGCGGAAGTTAAAGAATACGATGGAATCCTTATCGTGAATTCGGCCAACCGGCTGACCGTCTCTGTAAACAACTGCCGGCAGAACAAACTCATCCGTCTTTCCGTCATCATAGGAAGCCTGAATAGCCTCCGGACCGGATACTGCCTGTACGCCCTCGCCCTTTACCAGCGCCTTATATGCCAGCTCCACACGATCCCAGCGGTTATCTCTGTCCATTGCATAGTAGCGACCCATAACAGAAACCACTTCACCTACACCGATTTCCTTCGTCTTTGCCACCAGCTCCTCTACGTATCCCTTTCCTGAGGCCGGCGGAGTGTCACGTCCGTCAAGGAAGCAGTGAATATATACCTTCTCGACGCCTTCGCGCTTAGCCAGCTCCAGCAGACCGTAAATGTGTGTATTATGACTGTGTACACCGCCGTCAGAAACCAGTCCGTACAGATGAAGCGCAGAATCGTTCTCCTTTACATTCTTGCATGCTGCAAGCAATGCCTCATTCTTAAAGAAATCTCCATCCTGAATCTCTTTGGTAATTCTGGTCAGCTCCTGATATACAATACGTCCGGCTCCCATATTCAGGTGTCCTACCTCTGAGTTACCCATCTGTCCTTCAGGAAGTCCTACCGCCATGCCGCTTGCCTGTCCCTCTACAAACGGGCACTCTGCCATCAGACGATCCATCACCGGAGTCTTCGCCTCGGCAACCGCATTGCCGTCCTGTCTCTTATTCAGACCATATCCATCCAGAATCATTAAAACGGTTGGTTTTTTACTCATTTTCATTCTCCTCTTATTGAAAAAACTGTAGTTTATTGCTCACATTTTCTAAAGTAAGTCCGACCTTACGTCAAACATCTGCATTGTATCAGCCTATCAGGCACTTTGTCAATATACACGAATCACAGATGAGATCTCTTTAATCATGGACATCGTCTTCAAAATGCGCAAAGAATCATTAAAATCATGCTCGAGAACATCCTCCGTGATAACCACCAGCTCTGCCAGATCTCCGCTTTTTCTCTTCTGGATAAACTGTTCAATGCTGACGTTGTTGTTACCGAACACACTGGTGACGGATGCCAGAACGCCCGGACGGTCATCCACATACATGCGCATGAAGAAGCGGCTGACGATATCATCCATCTTTCGGATCGGAAGACTCTTATAGCAGGTGCAGTGAATCCTGCCGGTACAATTCATGATGATATTCTGGGCAACATTAAAAATGTCTCCCACGATCGCACTGGCTGTCGGCAGCTCTCCGGCTCCTCTGCCATAAAACATGGCATCCCCCACCGCATCGCCACGGATAAATACTGCATTAAACGAATCATTCACTGATGCCAACGGATGACGACTGTCGATCAGCATCGGATGCACGCTCACCTCAATGCCTTCTTCGCGGTTGCGTGCTACACCCAACAGCTTGATCTCGCAGCCCATTTCTCTTGCATAACGGATATCTCTGGCCGTAATATGCGTAATTCCTTCAATATATACATCCTGAAAGGTCACTCTGGAATTAAAGGCGATAGACGCAAGGATCGCTACCTTGCGGGCAGCATCGAGTCCCTCGATATCGGCAGTCGGATCTGCCTCCGCATAACCAAGCTCTGTTGCAAGCTTCAAAGCATCCTCAAACTCCATGTTCTCTTCCGCCATCTTCGTAAGGATGAAATTCGTCGTACCGTTTACGATACCGATGACTTCCTCAATGCAGTTGGCATACAGACTCTGCTTCAGCGGAGAGATGATGGGGATACCTCCTGCTACCGCAGCCTCATATAAGAAATCGCGCTGATTCTCCTTGGCCGTATCCATCAGAATCCTTCCATCTACAGCGATGAGATCCTTATTGGCCGTGACGATATTCTTCCCCTTGCGCAAAGCCTCAAGAATATAGGTACGTGCAGGTTCTATGCCGCCCATTACCTCCACTATAATGTCGATCGTATCGTCCTCCAGAATCTCCTTCCAGTTTGTCGTGATAATCGACGGATCCTCCACCTTTTCCTTTGCCTTCTCTACGTTCCGCACGAGAATCTTCGCCAGCTCAATCTCCACCCCAAGCTTCTGCACCATCTCATTTTTCTGACGCTTTAACACCTTATACACTCCGGTTCCCACGGTACCGAGTCCCAGAAGCGCCACCTGCATTTTATTATTTTTCATATGCTCCTCCTGCCGTATCTACGCAGATATCCTGTTTCCATGAAATATACCCTTCCGGCATATTTCCTGCGATTTTTGATTATAACATATAAGATTTCATATTTCAAAGGATTTTAACGAAACACATTTTTATCATTTTTATAAATTTTTTTAAATATCCAAATTTTCATCGCACCATTTCCTAATTTCATGTTATAATGTCCGAAATATGATCTGATGAAGGAGACAAGCAATGCCTGTTTTTGATTTTAATCATGCTCCGGACGATGTACGTCCCTCAGAATGCACCTACACCATCTTCCAGTCGAACGAATCTGATCCTACACCGGAAATCCCAATTCTTCTGTTGGATAACACGCAATGTCAATGGCCGCATCATTCCTGCGGTAAATTCACGAATCCCGTTAAGCGGACTTCCTTTGAATTTGATAATGATACCGGAACTGTCAGTGCGGATATCCTGCAGATGGATGCTCGCTTTGTCAGCCTGTTAAAATGGCTGGGAGAAAACCACATCATGGTACGTCTCTCCGGAGAAAACCGTCCGGACGGCTATGCAGTTTACCGTATCCGCGAAATTGCCTTCGGCGGTGGTTCCAAGCTCTCTGCAGAGGATGGCTTTTTGCAGTTTATGATCGATCGTTTGCTGGCCAGCAGCGCGCCGGAGGATGTGAATCCCGACGAGGATTCCATAGAAGCCGGAGACGACATGAAGCTCACCAGTATCCAGAGCATTACGGACTTCATGACCTGTGCAGGAAGGACGCTTCCGGACAATATCCGTCTCTGGGCACGCCGTAACCTTTCCGTTGCCAAATCTCACGAGGTATCTCCGGAGGAACGCCGCCATGCACAGCGTGCTCTGTCCATTATGATGAACGTCCAGTGGAAAAGCAACTACTTTGAAGCGATCGACCCCAAGGAGGCGCGCCGTATTCTTGATGAAGAGCTCTATGGCATGGAGCGTGTCAAACAACGTATCATTGAGACTATTATCCAGATCAATCGTACTCACACGCTTCCGGCTTACGGTCTGTTATTAGTGGGACCAGCCGGAACCGGAAAATCACAGGTAGCCTATGCAGTTGCCCGCATTCTGAAGCTTCCATGGACCACGCTGGATATGAGTTCCATTAATGATCCGGAACAGCTGACGGGCAGCTCCCGCATCTACTCAAACGCAAAGCCCGGTATTATTATGGAAGCATTTTCCATGGCCGGAGAATCTAATCTTGTCTTTATCATTAATGAGCTGGACAAAGCTGCTTCCGGAAAGGGTAACGGCAATCCGGCAGATGTACTGCTGACTCTGCTTGATAATTTAGGATTTACAGACAATTACATTGAGTGTATGATTCCAACCGTGGGCGTCTATCCTATTGCAACGGCCAACGACAAGGATCAGATCAGCGCTCCGCTCATGTCACGCTTTGCCGTGATCGATATTCCGGACTATACTCCGGAAGAAAAAAAGGTGATCTTTTCCCGTTTTGCGCTTCCAAAGGTTCTGAAGCGTATGGGACTTCACGAATCCGAATGTCTTGTTTCCGATGAAGCGCTGGATGCCATAGTCGATATCTATGCGCATACCTCCGGTATCCGTGATCTGGAACAGGCAGCGGAGCATATTGCTGCAAATGCACTCTATCAGATCGAGGTAGATCATCTCCATGAGGTGGTCTTCACGGCTGCAATGGTGCGCGAACTGCTGATTTAAGCCATTTTCGTAATACATGAACATCATTTAGGAGGAGTTGTTATGACGCAAGAAGAAATTCTAAGGTTACCCAAAATTGATCTGCACTGTCATCTCGATGGCTCACTCTCTTTGGAGTTTGTACGCGGTGTTCTCGGTGATCATATTACCCCGCAGATGCTTCAGGCAGATCCGGACTGTCAAAGTCTGGTGGAATATTTAGAGAAATTCGATCTGCCTCTTCAGTGCATGCAGACCAAAGAGCATATTGAAAGCGCTGCCTACGACCTAATCAGGACCTGTGCAAAGGAAAATGTCATTTATATTGAGACACGTTTCGCACCTTTATTCTCTATGGAAAAGGGTCTTTCCGTACCGGAAATAATCAAAGCAGTTCTGGACGGACTGGAACGCGGCAAAAAGCAGTTCGGGGTAGAATCCAATATCATCGTCTGCGCCATGCGCCATCATACAAAGGAGCAGAACCTGCAGCTTCTGCACGATATTCTTCCCTTTGTGGGACATGGCGTCTGTGCTGTAGATCTCGCAGGAGATGAGGCAAATAATCCCATGAAAAACTTTGATTACTATATGGAGGAAATCCATCGCCTGAATATCCCCTGTACGATCCATGCCGGGGAAACCGGGAATTTTCAGAACATCCTAGATGCTCTGGATAGAAAAGCCGACCGTATCGGGCATGGCATTGCCATGAGTGGACATCCGGATATCATCAAATGCTGTTCAGATCGGCAGATCGGTATTGAGATGTGTCCGGTGAGTAATATCCAGACGCACTGCTCCACGATCGAGGACTATCCTATCCATGAGTTTTTAGATGCCGATATTATAGCCACGATCAACACGGATAACCGCACAGTCAGTCAGACGTCCAGCAGTCGTGAGATTACATTTTTACAGGAGCAATATGGTATTACAGACGAGCAGATTCGCCGGATGATGCGCAATGCCGTGAAGGTGTCTTTTGCAGATGACGATGTCAAGGAATGTCTGTTAAAGAAATTGCAGTAAGCTGACGTTTGATTTTATTTACGGGATCTATGTCCCAATTTACTTCAGCACATAACCGGCCGGTCAACTACCGGTTCGGTTATAATATTACATATTTTTAAGGAGGAAAGTTATGGAACAAAAAACAATTCAGGTGCAGGACAAGGTTCCGTTTAAGCTGCTGGTACCGCTCAGTATTCAGCACATGTTTGCCATGTTCGGCGCGTCCGTACTGGTTCCGTTTATCTTCGGAATCAATCCGGCTATCGTGCTGCTGACCAATGGCTTCGGTACCTTGCTCTTCATTCTCATCACCAAGGGAAAGGCTCCGGCTTATCTTGGATCCAGCTTCGCATTTCTCGCTCCGGCAGGCATTGTCATTTCCAAATGGGGATACTCCTATGCTTTGGGCGGATTTGTTGCTGTAGGACTGGGCGGATGTATTCTGGCCTTTATCGTCTATAAATTCGGTACCAAGTGGATCGACGTTGTCCTTCCGCCGGCTGCCATGGGTCCTGTAGTCGCTCTGATCGGACTGGAGCTTGCGTCCAGCGCAGCTTCTACCGCAGGTATTTTAAAATCAACCGAATATACCTTGGATGAAGCAACCGGACTTTATACGCAGACCGTGACTCCGATCTCCATGAATGCTTTTATTGTATTCCTGATCACACTGTGTGTAGCGGTCTTCGGAAATGTTCTTTTCAAAAAGTTCTTTTCTGTAATTCCGGTACTCATCGCCATCATCACAGGTTATGTTGCTTCTGTGCTCTTCGGCGTAACCGATATCGATACCATCAAGGGCGCTCTCGCAACACCTTTTATCTCTGTGCCGCAGTTCCAGCTGCCTCACTTTGACATCAAGGCGATCCTGATTATGCTTCCGGTACTTCTGGTCATCGCATCCGAGCACATTGGTCATCAGGTCGTTACCAGTAAGATCATCGGTCATGATCTTCTGAAAGATCCGGGACTCCATCGTTCCCTGTTTGCAGATAACTTCTCCACCATGCTCTCCGGTCTCGTCGGCTCTGTTCCAACCACAACCTATGGTGAGAACATCGGTGTAATGGCTATGACCAGAGTTTACTCTGTACGTGTTATTGCCGGAGCAGCGATCTTGTCTATCCTCTGTTCGTTCATTGGACCGATGTCTGCACTCATCAATACCATTCCGGGACCGGTAATCGGCGGAATTTCTTTCCTGCTCTATGGTATGATCGGTACCTCCGGTATCCGTATTCTTGTAGATGGAAAAGTCGATTACAGTAAGAGCCGTAACCTGACTCTGACCTCTGTTGTATTTGTTACAGGACTCTCCGGTGCATGCGTATCTCTGGGCGATGTAGAGCTCAAGGGAATGGTTCTGGCATGTATCGTCGGTATGGTGCTGTCATTGCTGTTCTATGTTTTCGATAAGCTGAAGCTCACAAACGATCAATAATATTTTCATAAGTCAAATATCGGAGATGCAGAAGAATCACTCTTCTGTTTTCTCCGATATTTTTGTTTATAATATTATAATTTGTAATTTTCTGCTGCCTTAACGATCCTTTTTACAATAATAACTCGCCTCGTTCTTTCAAATATTCCAGAAAACCTTCGCATCCCTCGACCACATCATCAAAAGTTTCGTCAAAATTTCTCGTATACCACGGATCTGCAATATCCCTGCCGGATCCTGCAAAGGTCAGAAACTTATGTACCTTCCCCTCCGGATCTCCCTTCAGCATACGGTTCAGATTACGGATATTAGCCGTATCCATTCCGATTATATAATCGAATCTCTCATAATCACGCCAGCTAATCTGTCTGGCCTGATGCGGAATCAGGGGGATACCGACTTCCTTGAGCTTTCTGACGGTTCCTCTGTGAGGAGGGCTCCCGATTTCCTCCGTACTGGTGGCCATGGAGTCACTATAAAACAACTCCTCCATCCCCAGTTCTTTTACTTTGTGCGCAAAAACACTTTGCGCCATGGTGCTGCGGCAGATGTTGCCGTGGCATACAAAAAGTACTCTAATCACAAATTTTCTCCTTTCAAACTGCC
>JAUNCG010000012.1 GCA_030526715.1 Eubacteriales bacterium | reverse complement strand
AAGAAAACCCCTAATCCCCTCAAGATTGAGGGGCAGGGGAGTTGAAGTGTCGAAGGCACTTTTTTATACTTCATTCATGATAACAGATAGTCTATAGATATACGACGTAGGATTCGAATAGCATTAATTGCCCTTCTTCAGCTCCTGCATCTTCATGGCGCGAACCTTCAGCGGAAGACCGAACAGAGTGATGAATCCGGTTGCATCGTTGTGGTCATAGAGATCGCCGGTGGTGAATGAGGCCAGTGACTCGTTGTACAGGCTGTACGGAGAAGTAGTTCCCGCCTTGGTGATGTTGCCCTTATAGAGCTTGAATTTCACTTCGCCGGTCACATACTGCTGTGTGGACTCTACAAATGCCTGCAGCGCCTCGCGAAGCGGTGTGAACCATTTACCCTCATATACGACCTGTGCGAACTGGCTGCCGAGCTTCTTCTTGGTCTCCATGGTCTCACGGTCGAGGATGAGTTCCTCAAGCTGCTCGTGCGCCTTCATCAGAATGGTTCCGCCCGGTGTCTCATATACGCCGCGGGACTTCATGCCGACGACACGGTTCTCCACGATATCTACGATGCCGATACCGTGCTTACCGCCAAGAACATTCAGCTCACTGATGATATCAGAGACCTTCATAGCCTTGCCGTTCAGAGTCTTCGGTACGCCTGCCTCGAAGGTCATGGTCACGTATTCACCCTGATCCGGAGCTCTCTCCGGGGTAACGCCGAGTACCAGCATATGATCATAATTCGGCTCATTTGCCGGATCCTCCAGTTCCAGACCCTCATGGCTGATGTGCCAGAGGTTACGGTCACGACTATAACTGTGGCTCATATCAAACGGAAGGTCGATACCGTGCTTTTTACAGAATTCGATCTCATCCTCACGGGACTGCATCGTCCACTTATCCGTCATACGCCACGGAGCGATGATCTTCAGATCAGGAGCCAGAGCCTTGATCGCCAGCTCAAAACGGATCTGGTCATTACCCTTACCGGTAGCACCATGACAGATCGTAGTAGCACCTTCCTTGCGGGCAACCTCTACGAGACGCTTTGCGATGACCGGACGCGCCATGGAGGTACCCAGAAGATACTCATGCTCATAGACTGCGCCTGCCTTTACACACGGCATGATAAAATCGTCACAGAACTCATCCACGATATTTTCAATATATAATTTGGAAGCGCCGGACAGCTTTGCGCGTTCATCGAGTCCATCCAGCTCATTGCCCTGTCCGCAGTCTACACAACAGCAGATAACTTCATAATCAAAGGTCTCCTTCAGCCACGGAATCAGTGCGGTAGTATCCAATCCGCCGGAATATGCCAATACAACTTTTTCTTTCATAATAGTATTCCTCCCTAAAATCTCGTATAATTCTTTGAAATCAGCTAGTGCTACTATACATCATTTGCATGTGGAATGCAAGCGCAAAAAACGCACAAACTTAATAATTATTCAAAACAATCCTGCATAACATGCATAAAAATAAAAAAACTCTTGCATAATATGCGAGTGATGTGTATAATTATGCAAACGAAAAAGAACACCCGCTTGATTATTAAAAAGAATAAGCGTATGATATGAAGTAAATAGAGAAGGAAGCGAGGGCAAGGATATGATAAAGGCCGGAATTATCGGTGCGACCGGTTATGCGGGCGGCGAGCTGGTGCGCCTGCTGCTGGGACATAAGGATGTGGAAATCAAATGGTATGGCTCCAGAAGTTATATTGATAAGAAATATGCGGATGTATACCAGAATATGTTTCAGATTGTGGAAGATATCTGCAGAGAGGATGATCTTGCGAAGCTGGCAGATGAGGTGGATGTGATCTTTACAGCGACACCGCAGGGCTTTTGTGCTTCTATATTAAATGAAGAGATTCTTTCAAAGGTGAAGGTGGTAGATCTGAGCGCGGATTATCGTATCAAGGATGTAGCGACCTATGAACACTGGTACGGGATCGAGCATAGGTCACCACAGTTTTTGCAGGAAGCAGTATATGGTCTTTGTGAGATCAACCGCGAGCAGATCAAAGGCGCGCGTCTGATCGCTAATCCGGGATGCTATCCCACATGCAGTACGCTGTCGATCTATCCGTTATTAAAGGAAGGTCTGATTGATCCCGCCACCATCATCATCGACGCGAAGTCCGGTACGTCTGGGGCGGGACGCGGAGCGAAGGTGGATAACCTGTACTGTGAGGTGAATGAGAACATTAAGGCTTACGGTGTGGCAAATCACAGACACACTCCGGAGATAGAGGAACAGCTGGGATATGCGGCGGGAGAAAAGGTGCTTTTGAATTTCACACCTCATCTGGTGCCTATGAACAGGGGAATCCTGATCACGGCATACGCATCTTTGAAAAAGAAGACTTCTTATGAAGAAGTGAAGGCTGTATATGATAAATATTATGCCAAGGAGAAGTTTGTGCGTGTTCTGGATCAGGAGAAATGTCCGCAGACGAAGTGGGTCGAGGGCAGCAATTATGTGGATGTGAATTTTAAGATCGACGAGAGAACCGGCCGTATCATTATGATGGGAGCCATGGACAATCTGGTAAAGGGAGCGGCAGGACAGGCCGTGCAGAATATGAACCTGATGTTCGGACTGCCGGAGTCGGAGGGACTGGAGCTTGTGCCTATGTTCCCGTAATGCAGCGGGAGGACAGGAGCGTGTCAGGAACAGCGGTGTGGACAGTCGAAGCAGCGTGGATTAGACGTTGATCATAGCGATAGATAAGGGAAGAGCGAATGGCAGAACAGTATAAGATCAGAAGTATGACAATGGAGGATTATTCGGGCGTTCGGACGCTGTGGATGCAGATCAGGGGCTTCGGTATCCGAAGCATGGATGATTCCAGAGAAGGTGTGGAGCGCTTTTTGAAGCGTAATCCGGGCTGCAGTGTAGTAGCGGAGGTGGATGGTGAGATCGTCGGAGCGATTTTGTGCGGGCATGACGGACGCCGCGGGTGTCTATATCATGTGTGCGTGCATCCCAAGCACCGTCAGCAGGGGATCGGAAAGACCATGGTGGTTTTCGCTATGGAGGCGTTGAAGAGGGAGCAGATCAATAAGGTGTGTTTGATCGCTTTCACAGAAAATGACATTGGAAATGCATTCTGGAATGAGATCGGATGGACCGAGCGCGAGGATCTGAATTATTATGACTTCACACTAAATGAGGCCAATATCACGGCATTTAACCAAATCGAGTAAGTCCCCCGCTTTAAATGCGAATATCCGCTTGACTCGAATCGAGTAAGTTTTCCGTTTCAAATGCGGAGAGCATTAAGCGGTGGGGTAGGACTTACTGTTTCGGTAATACGATGAAAGTCGCATACAGGCGATCCCGGAAATATGGTCATTCATGTAAGAATATACAGAATAAATAGCAGCAATGGAGAATAAGAACAAAAGCGAGGTATGGAGATATGAAAGAGATGACAGGTGGTGTGACCGCTGCGCAGGGGTTTGAGGCGGCAGCGGCGGCAGCGGGTATCAAGTATCAGAACCGTACGGATATGGCGCTGGTCTACAGTCGTGTTCCGTGTCATGCGGCAGGTACCTTTACTACGAATGTGGTGAAGGCGGCTCCGGTAAAATGGGATATGGATATCGTGAAAAATTCTGCATACGTTCAGGCGGTGGTAGTGAACAGCGGCATCGCGAATGCGTGCACCGGAAGCGAGGGCTTCGGTTACTGTAAGGCTACGGCGCAGGCGGCGGCAAAGGCGCTGGATATTCCGGAGGATGCGGTATTGGTGGGATCTACCGGAGTGATCGGCATGCAGCTTCCGATGGATCGCATTGAGAAGGGGATCACGCTTCTGGCTGAGGCAAAGAATGCTTCTATTGAGAATGGTACGGCTGCGGCTCGCGCCATTATGACCACAGATACGGAGAAAAAAGAGATTGCCGTGGAGTTTGAGCTGGGAGGAAAGAAGGTGACGCTCGGCGGCATGTGCAAGGGCTCCGGCATGATCCATCCGAATATGTGTACCATGCTGGGATTTGTGACGACGGATGCGGCGATTTCAAAAGAGATGCTGCAGAAGGCGCTCAGCACAGATATCAAGGACACCTACAATATGATCTCCGTGGACGGAGACACCTCTACCAATGATACGGTGCTGCTTCTGGCGAACGGGCTTGCCGGCAATCCGGAGATCACGGAGGAAAACGAGGATTATCAGACATTTTTAAAAGCGCTGAATTATGTAAATACGTATCTTGCCCGCAAAATGGCGGGGGACGGAGAGGGCGCTACGGCGCTGTTTACCGTGAAGATCGTTGGAGCCGAGTCCAAGGAACAGGCGGTGACTCTGAGTAAGTCCGTGATCACCTCCAGTCTGACCAAGGCGGCGATCTTCGGTCATGATGCGAACTGGGGCAGAATCCTCTGTGCCATGGGGTATTCGGGGGCTCAATTTGACCCGGAGAAGGTGGATTTGACCTTTGAGAGTGCGGCGGGCAGTCTGAAGATCATTGAAAATGGCGTGGCGCTCGATTACAGTGAGGAAGAGGCGACCAGAATTCTGTCTGAGGAGGAAGTGATCGCCATTGCGGACATCAAGATGGGAGATGCCACGGCTACGGCGTGGGGCTGTGATCTCACGTATGACTATGTGAAAATTAATGCGGATTACCGTTCATAGCAGGAGGAATGAGATATGAGTGAGGTAGAGAACTGGCTGCAAAAGGCGAATGTATTGATTGAGGCTTTGCCGTATATCCAGAGATTTCGCGGAGATATTATGGTGGTAAAATACGGTGGGAGCGCCATGGTAGATAAGGAACTCCAGCAGAGTGTGATCCGTGATGTGGCACTGCTGAAGCTGGTGGGCTTTCGCCCTATCGTAGTGCATGGCGGCGGTAAGGAGATCACGAAATGGGTGAACAAGGCCGGGCTGGAGACGAATTTTGTGAATGGTCTGCGTGTGACGGATGAGCCCACCATGGAGATCGCCGAGATGGTGCTGAACAAGATTAACAAAGGTCTGGTGTCCATGATGGAGAAGCTGGGCGTTCCGGCAGTCGGGATCAGCGGCAAGGACGGCACGACCCTGCAGGTGGATAAGAAGCTGTCCAAGGGCAGAGATATCGGCTACGTGGGTGAGATCAAACAGGTGAATACACAGCTTCTGCAGAAGCTTCTGGACAATGATTTTGTACCGGTGCTCTGTCCGATCGGTGTGGATGATGAGTTCCATTCCTACAATATCAATGCAGATGACGCGGCCTGTGCCATTGCGTCGGCCATGGGGGCATCCAAGCTGGCATTTTTGACGGATATTGAGGGAGTGTACCGGGATCCGCTGAACAAGGATACGCTGATTTCCTCTATGACAGTTCCGGAGGCGGAGGAGTTTTTGAAGAGCGGCAATGTGGGAGGCGGTATGCTTCCGAAGCTGCAGAACTGTATTGACGCGATCAAATCCGGTGTTCGCAGAGTACATATTCTGGATGGAAGGATCGCCCATTGTCTGCTGCTGGAGTTCTTTACAGACGGCGGGATCGGAACTGCGATTATCGGAGATACGGAGGAGACAACATGAGTATGAAGGAGTATATGGATCAGGCAGAAAATTATGTGCTGCACACCTACAATCGTTTTCCCATTGTGCTGGATTCCGGTAACGGTGTGTATCTGAAGGATACGGACGGAAAGGAATATCTGGATTTTGGCGCCGGTATCGCCGTGTATTCGCTGGGATATCACTATCCGGGATTTGACGATGCCCTGAAGTCGCAGATCGATAAGGTACTGCATATTTCCAATCTGTACTACAGTGTTCCGTTGGCGCAGGCAGCCCAAAAGGTCGTGAAGGCGAGCGGTATGAGCCGGGTATTTTTCACCAACAGCGGCGCAGAGGCTATCGAGGGGGCTATCAAGGCGGCGAGAAAATATGCCTTTTTGAAGGATGGTCAGACGGATCATGAGATCATCGCCATGCATCATTCGTTTCACGGAAGAAGTGTGGGCGCCTTATCTGTGACCGGCAACCCGCATTATCAGGAGGCATTTAAGCCTCTGATGGGTGGAGTAAGGTTTGCAAATTACAATGATCTGGAGAGTGTGAAGGCGCAGGTGACGCAGAAGACCTGTGCGATCCTTCTGGAGACGGTACAGGGGGAGGGCGGGATCTATCCGGCCACGGAGGAATTTCTGAAGGGGCTGCGCACGCTCTGTGATGAGAAGGATATCCTGCTGATTCTGGATGAGATCCAGTGTGGTATGGGACGTACCGGTGACATGTTTGCCTGCCAGTCCTACGGAGTTGAACCGGATATCATGACGGTGGCGAAGGCGCTTGGCAACGGTGTTCCCGTAGGTGCATTTCTTTTAAATGAGAAGACTGCGCAGAGCTCACTGGTACCGGGCGATCACGGCACGACATACGGAGGCAATCCCTTTGCCTGTGCTGCAGTCAGCAGTGTGCTGGATATTTTCGAGAAGGATCATATTGTAGAGCATGTGCGCGATATAGCTCCGTATCTGGAGGAAAAGCTGGATGGGCTGATTGCAAAGCACGCATGTCTGATCACGCGCAGAGGGCGCGGACTGATGCAGGGCGTAGTCGTCGGCAACGGCGTGAAGGTAGGCGAAATTGTGAAGGCGGCGCAGAAGGAAGGACTTCTGACCTTGTCTGCGGGAAGCGATGTGCTCCGGCTGGTGCCGCCGCTCATCATTGAGAAAAAACATGTAGACGAGATGATGGAAAAGCTGGAAAAAGCAATTTCCATGCTTTAAGTGTATAACTCCTTTTTGTCGGTACATACTATGACAAAAAGGAGTTTTCTCATTATGATGGGAAGTATCATTGCGCTGCTCTCGGGAGCCCTCATGAGTATACAGGGAGTATTCAACACGGAGGTTACGAAGCATACGAGCCTGTGGGTCTCCACTGCCTTTGTACAGGGCACCGCACTGGTGACCTGCCTGCTGGCATGGATCATTACGGATGGCAGTTCCTTTGCGGGGCTGCTTTCGGTGCCGCACAAATATACGCTGCTGGGAGGCGTGATCGGAGCGCTGATCACGGTGACCGTGATCAAAAGCATGGCTATGCTGGGACCGGCGAAGGCGGCCATGCTCATTGTGATCTGTCAGCTGGCGGTGGCATGGGTGATCGAGCTTCTGGGGATGTTCGGCACAGAGCGGGCGACCTTCTCCATACGTAAGCTTATAGGTATGTTGATCGCGATTGTGGGAGTTATTACGTTTCAGTTATAAAATTATTACAAAAGGGAAAATGACTATTGATATTCATGGAAAATTCCGTTAAAATAAGGAATGCATAAGGGGGATTCCGTCGTCTTGGAAAGGACGAAGGAGAATATGCGATTGATAAAAAGAACAATGGTCTGTGCGTTATATCTGTGCTGGATTCTGATGGGGATGACCGGCTGTCAGGGAGCAGGTCGCGAGGTAGTGTTTGATACTCGGGACGCTGTGGAGACTCAGGAGACAGAAGCATCCGCGACAGCGATGACGGGACAGCCCGATACGGAAGCCTCCGTGAGAGTCGAAGCTCTTCAGGAGACGTATGGGGAGGTGCAGGATCAAGGGACAAAGAAGCCGCAGGAGATCTGCGTGGATGTTTGCGGAGCGGTGATGCATCCGGGAGTTTATACCTTGAGAGAAGGTGCCCGAGTCTATGAGGCCATTGCCATGGCCGGAGGATTCCGGGAGGATGCAGCCTCTGAGCTGCTGAATCAGGCGCAGCTGCTGAGTGACGGTATACAGCTGCGGGTCTATGGAAGAGACGAGGCTGAGAGACTGGAGGAATCCGGAGCGATAGAGCTGCCCGGGATCTATGGAGCGGAGCAGGATGCTTCGGCTGCGGATGAGATACCGGGTTCGGGAAATAAGGTGAATCTGAATACCGCAGATGCGGATCAGCTCTGTACACTGCCCGGGATCGGGGCAGCCAGAGCGGCGGATATCATGGCTTACCGGGAGTCGGCGGGCAGTTTTCAAAAGATAGAGGATATCATGAATGTCAGCGGGATCAAGGACGCGACATTTCAGAAGATCAGGGATAAGATAGCAGTAGAGTGAGGAGATTACAGAATGGCAAAGCATGTGTTGGTTGTCGATGATGAGAAGTTGATTGTGAAGGGGATCCGTTTCAGTCTGGAGCAGGATGATATGGCAGTGGATTGCGCTTATGATGGTGAGGAAGCGCTGGAGATGGCGAGGGCGAAGGAGTATGATATTATTCTGCTGGATCTGATGCTGCCGAAGCTGGATGGTCTCTCCGTGTGTCAGCAGATCCGGGAGTTCTCGAATGTTCCTGTGGTGATGCTGACTGCAAAGGGAGATGACATGGATAAGATCATGGGGCTGGAGTACGGCGCCGATGATTATATTACGAAGCCCTTCAATATCCTTGAGGTCAAGGCGAGAATTAAGGCGATTATGCGCCGGGCGGGGAAGGCTGCGCCGGAGCAGGAGAAGAGCAGGATGGTTGAGGTCGGGGATCTGATGCTGGACTGCGAGGGAAGACGTGTGAGCATCGCAGGCCGGGAGATCAATCTTACCGCCAAGGAGTTCGATGTGCTTGAGCTTCTGGTATTCAACCCGAACAAGGTGTACAGCCGTGAGAATCTGCTGGACATCGTGTGGGGGCATGAGTATCCGGGAGACGTGCGCACCGTGGACGTTCATATCCGTCGTCTCCGTGAGAAGATCGAGACCAATCCGAGCGAGCCGAAGTATGTACATACCAAGTGGGGAGTGGGATATTATTTCCAGCACTGATGCAGGGGACACCGATGAAGCGATTAAGGAATATTGTGAAAAAAAGCGGAATTGAACGGTATCTCAAGAGCCTTCAATTCCGAATTTTTATTATCTTTTTTCTCGTCAGCATTGCACCGATTCTGCTGATGAAGATGAGTATTTTGAAAAATTATGAGGAGCAGTCCATCATTCAGCGGGGCAATATGCTTCAGGATCAGTGTGTGAGCCTGACAGATCGTATGGGAGATTCCGTGGTGAAAGGAACGCTGGATCTTGCGGGCTTTGCCACGGAACTGGAGCAGCTGGCGAACCTTTACGACGGACGTCTGGTGGTGGTCAGCAGTGAGTTCAAGGTGGTAAAGGATACCTACGGGTTGGACGAGGGGAAGATCCTTGTGTCCAGAGAGGTGGTGGAATGCTTTCGGGACAAGAGCAGTCTCAGCCATGATGAGGACTATAAATTCATTGAGCTGGCGCTGCCGATCCGCGAGGCAGTGAATCACAGTGTGGTCGGCGCTCTGGTGGTGAGCTCGGAGACCGCAGATATTGTGGAAAACCGCGAGGTATTGAGCCGCAAGGTGTTTATCCTGCAGGTAGGTCTGATCATCGTGGTGCTGATTGCAGCGTTTTATGCATCCAGAATTCTGGTGTGGCCCTTTGCCAAGGTGACCGCTTCTCTGGAGAAGATCAACGGAGGCTTTCTGGAGGGAGATCTGCTGATCCTCGATTATACAGAGACGAGAGATATGTCGGAGGCGTATAATCAGATGCTGGCCCGTCTGAAGGCGGTGGATGATTCCAGACAGGAGTTTGTCTCGAATGTCTCCCATGAGCTGAAGACGCCGATCACGTCCATGAAGGTGCTGGCGGATTCACTGCTGATGCAGCCGGATGCGCCCGTCGAGCTCTATAAGGAGTTTATGACAGACATTGCGGATGAGATCGAACGTGAGAATAAGATCATCAACGATCTGCTTTCTCTGGTAAAGATGGACAAGAAGGCTTCCGATGTCAATATTCAGACCACGAACATCAATGAGCTGATCGAGCTGATCCTGAAGCGCCTTCGCCCCATTGCGGCGGAGCATAAGATAGAGCTGGTGTTGGATAGCTATAAACCGGTGCTGGCGGAGGTGGATGAGACGAAGCTGACGCTGGCGCTATCAAATCTGGTGGAGAACGCCATCAAGTACAACCATGAGGGCGGCTGGGTACATCTCTCCATCAATACGGATCATAAGTACTTTTATGTGAAGGTAGAGGATAATGGAATCGGCATTCCAAAGGAGGATCAGGAGCATATCTTTGAGCGCTTTTACCGTGTGGACAAATCCCACTCCCGGGAGATCGGAGGTACGGGTCTGGGACTTGCGATCACGCGGAATGCGATCCTGATGCACAATGGGATGATCAAGGTGTTCAGCGAAGAGGGCACCGGAACGACCTTTACCGTGCGGGTACCGCTGGTCTATACAGAATAAGTTTGGGGGAAAGATGAAGAGAACGCTTTTGCTCCTGTGCCCGATGATCCTTGTACTGCTGCTTGCAGGCTGCGGCGGCAGGCTCAGAGAGGAATCGGGATATCAGGTATATTATACGGACGAAGGACATACCGGTCTTCAGACCGAGTCCTTCAGCTGCAAGGAGACGGAGATCCGTCCGATGCTTGCGGAAATATTTGAACACATGAGGACGCCGTCCCAGCCCGTGGAGCATTACAGCCTGTTTCCGGAGAGTGTGGAGATTATGGAGTTTGCGCTGACCGACGGGCAGCTGACGGTGACCTTTAATGAGGCGTATTCGCAGATGGATAATGTGACCGAGATCCTGCTGAGAGCCGGTCTGGTGGGGACGGTGACACAGTTTGGAGAGGTGCGCACCGTGGTTTTCCACATCGGCAAGGACGTTCTGAGGGACAAGGCGGGAGAGCCGGTAGGCGCCATGACAAGAGCGATGTTTGTGAATAATCCGGTGGGGATCAATTCCTATCAGTACGCGTCTCTGACATTGTATTTTGCCAATGCGGCGGGAGACCGAGTGGTGAAGGAGATGCGCAATATTCACTATTCCAGCAATACGGCGCTGGAAAAGATCGTGCTGGAGCAGCTCCAGAAGGGTCCCATGAATCAGCAGCTGCGGGGCGTTCTGGGACAGGATATCAAGGTCCAGAATATTACGATAGACGGCAAGACCTGCATCGTGAATCTGGATCAGGCATTTTTGCAGATGAATCTGCAGGGGATCGCTCCGGAGGTGACGATCTATGCGATCGTAAACAGTCTTTGCGATGTACTGAAGGTGGAGCGCGTACAGTTTCAGGTGGACGGAGATTCGAACCTGACCTTTGGGGAGAGTCTTAGTCTGGCAGGTCCCTTCCACCGCAATGCGGATATCATCGAGACACCGTCAGAGATGGAAAATATGGACAGTGATGCCGGCGACCGGGGCATTCTGGGAGAACCGTCTGTGGGATTATAAAAGGAGGGGCAGTGAGAGGACGTTATTTATGCTGCGTCTGTCTGCCGATCCTGCTCTGGTGTCTGCTTACGGGAATGTTGTCCGAATCGGAACCGCAATTCGAGCCATTCCCGGAGGGGACGCCGGTGATTCTGGATGGTACGGTCACATGGATAGAACCGGGCAGTCAGGGACAGAAGATTTATCTGAAAAATATTTCAAACATTTCAAGCAATTCAAATCATTCAAACATATCAGAAGAACATTCATTATCAGATCATACAAGACAAATTCAAAAACAAGTATTGGCATATGTAAAAGAGACACAGGAGCTGAAGATCGGCAACCGCGTGAGGCTTTCAGGTGTGTGTGCCTATCCGGAGAAACTGCGCAATCCCGGAGGATTTGACGGGGTCTCCTATTATGGAGCAAAACAGATACAGCTCTTGTTGAAAAAAGCACAGCTGAAGGAAAATGACGGAAGAACAGAGGTACTTCGCCAGACGCTCTATGCAGTGCGAAAAAGGATGGAAAACACACTGGACGCTTGTCTGGAGCCCGTAAATGCCGGGGTGATGCGGGCGATGCTGGCGGGCGATCGCAGCGCTCTGGAGGAGGATGTAAAAAGCGCCTATCAGGACAGTGGAATGATCCATATTCTGGCGATTTCCGGGCTGCATATTTCACTTCTTGGCATGCAGCTGTACGGTATACTTCGCCGGGGCGGCGCAGGTCAGCTGGCGGGAGGAGCTGTATCGTGTGCAATGCTTATTCTCTACGGTATGCTCACCGGAGGAGCTGTATCCGCGATGCGGGCGACACTGATGTTTATCCTGTCTATGGGAGCGAGGATCCGTGGCAGGACCTATGATGCCCCGACTGCGATCGTGGTTTCGGCGACGCTGCTGCTTTTGCAGAACCCAATGCAGGGGACACAGGCCGGTTTCTGGTTATCCTTTGGGGCGGTAACGGGAGTGCTCGCAGCATCACAGATGCTTCGGTCGTGGGAGAAAACGAAGCAGAGGAAAATCAGGAATTCGTTTCCGTCAGAATTGCTGAGAGGACAGAAGCAGGCGCTGATCATTAGTATGGGGACGTGGGTGACGACACTGCCATTGTGCGCATATTTTTATTATCAGGTACCGGTCTGCGGCATTTTACTGAATCTGCTGATCCTGCCGCTGATGCCGGTGATACTGGGATGCGGGCTTATCGGTATATTGGCGGGAAGCCTTTCGATAGAGCTTGGGAGATTTGTCATGGCTCCGGTGCATTATCTGCTGAAGGGGATCGTGCTGCTCTGTGAGAAGGCACGGTTGCTGCCCTGTGCGGTGATCGTCACCGGGAGACCTGCGCTTTCGAAGCTTCTAGGGTACTATATCGGTCTGCTGATCGTGGTATTTTTCTGGAAAAGGAGGAAAAGGCTGACAGGGTTGATTATGGGAATGGCGTTGGTTCTTTTGATGCTGTTTGGAAGAGCGCCGCAGCCATGGTCCATGACCTTTCTGGATGTAGGGCAGGGAGACGGTTGCTGTATCCGCAGCGGCCATGGGAAGGTATGGATGGTGGACGGCGGAAGCAGTCGGGAAGGATTGGCAAAAAACTGCCTGATCCCGTATCTGAAATCTCAGGGGATACGACGGGTGGAGGTATGGTTCCTGTCTCATTTTGATACGGATCACATCAGCGGTCTGATGGAGCTTTTGCAGTCATATGAAAAAAATCTGCTGGGGGAGAATGCCGCCGGAATTACCGTGGGGATGATTGTGATCCCGGGAGGTTCTCCGGACAAAGAAGAAAAGACGCAGCTGTTGAAGCTTGCGGCAGAGTGCGGAATCATTGTCAGAGAGGTGCAGGCCGGGGATGTCATCCGACAGGGGGAGACTGAGGCGAGAATCCTTTCTCCCATGGCAGGAAAAAGATATGAGGAGAGCAATGCGGGCTCTATGGTAATGGAAATCTCATACAAAGAATTCCGGGTACTTATGACCGGAGATCTGGAGGGTGTCGGTGAGACAGAGCTGCTGGAGTTCAAAGAAATCACGGATGTGGATGTGCTGAAGGCGGCGCATCATGGGTCAAGATATGCCACCTCGGAGGCATTTTTACAGCAGGCGAAGCCGGAGCTGACGGTGATCTCCTGCGCGCGGCAGAACCGTTATGGGCATCCGCATGAGGAGCTTCTGGAGAGAGTACGAGCCTGCGGGAGCCGGATTGTGCGTACCGACAGAAACGGAGCAATTCGGATCACGGTGAAGACTGACGGCTATACGGTAGAGGCGGCGGAGTCCTGATAATAAATTCTGATTACCGAACAGTAACGAATTCCGGGATATCCGGTGATCTCCTTGTGAAAAAAAGACAATTATGGTATCATAGAGTTAAATTGAACCTATGGCAGATGTTTGTAAATATGGAATTCGTAGAGACAGTTTCTGAGAGAGGGGGAGATGTGATGATGATCCGGGAAATGACGGAGCAGAGGGAGAAGGAGTACATGAGTCCCTATGCGACTTTGAGTATTGCCACAAGAGGCCGGGAGCGTCCGGAGCCGGAGTGTGATATTCGTCCGGTATTTCAAAGAGATCGTGACCGCATCCTTCACAGCAAGTCTTTTCGCAGACTGAAGCACAAGACGCAGGTGTTTTTGCGCCCGAGAGGAGATCACTACCGGGATCGGATGACACATACGCTGGAGGTCAGTCAGGTAGCCCGCACCATCACACAGGCGCTGCGGCTGAATGAGAGTCTGGCGGAGGCCATTGCCATGGGACATGATCTGGGGCATACGCCCTTTGGCCATGCGGGAGAGCGGGTGCTGAACCGGCTGAATCCGGAGGGATTTGTACACAGCGCTCAGAGTGTGCGGGTGGTAGAGCTTCTGGAAAAGAAGGGGCGGGGATTGAACCTGACGTGGGAGGTGCGGGATGGTATTGCGAATCATCGGACGTCGGGACGCCCTTCTACACTGGAGGGCAGGATCGTACAGCTCTCAGATAAGATCGCATATATCAATCACGACATTGATGATGCCGAGCGGGCAGGTATTCTGCCGGATGGAATCCCGGAAGAATATACGGCGGTTCTCGGAACGACGGTGCGGGAACGCCTGAATACCATGATCCATGATATCGTGACCCACAGTCAGGATCAGCCGGTGATCCGCATGTCTACCGAAGTGGAGGAGGCCATGAAGGGCATCCGCAGCTTCATGTTTGCACATATTTATACCAACAGCATCGCAAAAGCGGAGGAGGGGAAGGCCGAGAACGTGATTGAGGAGCTGTATCGTTACTATACAAGATATCCGGAGAAGATGCCGCAGGAATACACGGATCTTATGGAGCTGAGGCAGGAGCCTCTGGCCCGCGTGGTCTGCGACTATATTTCCGGCATGACAGATCAGTACATAATGGCAAAGTTTTCGGAGATTTTTATACCGAAAGCGTGGCAGATTTGAGGAGCAGCATATGTTTTATCCGGATGACCTCGTGGAAGAGGTGCGCGCAAGAAATGATATTGTGGATGTGGTCGGAAGCTATGTGAAGCTGCAGAAAAAGGGCAGCAATTATTTCGGACTGTGTCCGTTCCATAACGAAAAATCACCATCCTTTTCTGTGTCCCGATCCAAGCAGATGTATTATTGCTTTGGATGCGGCAAGGGCGGTAATGTATTTACCTTTATTCAGGAATATGAAAATTTCACCTTTCCGGAGGCGCTCAAGCAGCTGGCGGACAGGGTGGGTGTGGCTCTGCCGGAGCAGGAGCAGAGTGCGGAGGAACGCAGGCAGCAGGATCTGCGGGGACAGATTCTGGAGCTGAACCGCACGGCGGCGAAGTATTTTTATTATCAGCTGCGCAGAGACAGCGGAGCTCAGGCTATGAAATATCTGAAGGAGCGAGGTCTCAGCGACGAAACGATCCGCAGCTTTGGACTTGGTTTTTCCAACAAGTACAGTGACGATCTCTATCGTTATCTCAAGGAGCAGGGTGTCTCCGATGAGCTTCTGGCGCAGTCCGGGCTGATGAATGTGGATGAAAAAAGAGGGATGTATGATAAGTTCTGGAATCGTGTCATCTTCCCGATCTTTGATGTGAATAATCGTGTGATCGGCTTCGGCGGTCGCGTTATGGGAGAGGGCAAGCCGAAATATCTGAACTCCCCGGAGACACGGGTGTTCGACAAGAGCCGGAACCTTTATGGGCTGAATATTGCCAGAGCAGCGAGGAAAAAATATATTCTGGTGTGTGAGGGCTATATGGATGTGATCTCCATGCATCAGGCGGGATTTCACAATGCGGTGGCTTCGCTTGGCACGGCATTGACATCACAGCACGCCAGTCTCCTGAAGCGGTATACGGACGAGGTCGTTCTGACTTATGACAGCGACGAGGCCGGAGTGCGGGCGGCGCTTCGGGCCATCCCTATCATGAAGGCGGCGGGGATCTCCGCAAAGGTACTCTCCATGCTACCGTATAAGGATCCGGATGAATTTATAAAGCATCTGGGAGCGGAGGAGTTCCAGAGACGTATCGATGAGGCGCAGAACAGCTTCCTGTTTGAGACAGATATGCTGCAGCGAAATTATGATATGAAGGATCCCGAGGAGAAAACGGCATTTTATGAGGAAGTGGCGAAGAAGCTGATGTCCTTTGAACAGGAGCTGGAGAGGGAGAATTATATAGAGGCGGTAGCTTCACGCTATGGCGTTGGATTTGAGAATCTTAGAAAAATGGTGAACCGCATGGCACTCAAGGGAGCGCCGGCGCCGAGAACACAGGAACGGATGCAACAGCGGCGGATAGCGAAGGAGGACGGCAATGCCCAGTCACAGAAGCTGATGTTGACTTGGCTTATTGAGTATCCACAGCTGTATCAGGGAGTAAAGGCATATCTCAAGAGCAGGGATTTCTCGGAGGGACTCCATCGGACGGTGGCAGAGCTACTGTTTGCACAGTATGACGCCGGGGAGCGCAATCCTGCGAAGATCATTAATTATTTTGAAGATGCACAGCAGCAGTCGGAAGCAGCGGCGCTGTTTAATACGGAGGCGCACCTGACATCAAAGGCAGAGATTGAGCGTGCCTTTAAGGAGACGCTGATGCGGATCGTGACCCACGGGATCGAGGAGCGGATGGCGCACCTGAATCCCACGGACATCGCCGGGCTGCAGCAGATCATTGCGGATAAAAAGCGGATACCGGAGATTCAGAGACTGCATATCGACCTGTAATCGCATCGGGAGGAAAGCGGTAGTTGCATGACAGCTTCTGAATCAGCAGATAAAATAGAAAAATAAAGACATGAGGTGAAGAACATGCAGTTGTCAAAACGACTGGAGGCGGTGGCACGTCTGGCCGATACGGCGAAGCGTCTGGCAGACGTGGGAACTGATCACGGACATCTCCCCATTGCGCTGATGGAGAGCGGTCAGCTGGAGCATGCCATTGCCATGGATATCAATAGAGGACCCCTTGCGCATGCGCGGGAGAATATAGAACAGCACGGGCTGAGCGGACGTATTGAGACGAGACTTTCAGACGGTGTGCAGGCATTAGAGCCGGGAGAGGCAGATACCGTGGTCGTAGCAGGTATGGGCGGCGCCTTGATGGGAAAGATCCTGTTGGACGGAGAGACGGTACTGCGCAGTGTAGACACACTGGTATTGCAGCCGCAGTCCGAGATCGGTTGGTTCCGCAGATTTTTACATGAGCGGGGCTACCGGATCACGGCGGAGGATATGGTGAAGGAGGATGGGAAGTATTACCCTATGATGCGGGTAGAGCACGGGGAGCAGGAGAGCTGGAGCGATACGGAGTATCAGTATGGAAGCTACCTTCTGAAATCCCATCATCAGGTGTTGAAGGAATTCTTGGAGAAGGAAGAGCATATTTATACGGAGATCGCGGAAAAGCTGCAAAGAGCATCGGGAGAGCGAACGGCGGAGCGCCTTCGGGAAGTGAAAGAAAAGCTGAGGGTGATCGCCCGGGCGAAGGAGGAGATACAATGACGGCAAAGGAACTGATCGCAAAGCTTGAGGAGACCTATCCGATCCACAAGGCAGTGGAATGGGATAATCCGGGGCTGCAGACGGGACGTAGTAATAAGGAGATTAAGAAGGTGCTGGTGACGCTGGATATCACGGATGAGGTGATCGGGAAAGCGAAGAGCTGGGGAGCGGATATGATACTGTCTCACCATCCTTTGACGATGACAGGGATCAAGAAGGTGAGTACAGATACGCTCACGGGGCGTCGCTTCCTTCAGCTGATCCAGTCAGATATCTGCTGCTATTCCATGCATACGAATTATGATGTGGTGGAGATGGCGCCGGTCTCGGGAGACATGATGAAGCTGCAGAAGCCAGAGATTTTGGAGATCACCGGAGTGGATCAGCGCACGGCAGAGTATGAGGGCTTCGGAAGAGTCGGCGCGCTGGTGCGTCCCGTGACTTTGCTGGAGTGTGCCGGAATCGTAAAACAGATTTTTCATCTGGAGCATGTACAGATTTTTGGCGATCCGGAGCAGATCGTACAGCGGGTGGCGATCTCCCCGGGATCCGGAAAGAGTATGATCGAACCTGCGATCCGGGCAAAGGCGCAGGTGCTGATCAGCGGCGACATCGGTCATCACGAGGGGCTGGACGCTATGGATCAGGGGTTGGCTGTGATCGATGCGGGGCACTATGGACTGGAGCATATATTTATGGAGAGGATGGAGCAGTGGATGCATATACATGCCGCTGAACTGGAGGTATGTACCTCCGGTCAGAAAAATCCTTTCGAAATTCTATAGAGTTGCTGTGAATGGGGGTGTGATATATGATCGATTTTATCAGAGTCGATGTGGATGGTAAAGAGACAGAGTATGAGGCGGGGACGACCTATCAGGATATTGCGGAGGCGGCGCAGGAGGCCTATCCGCACCGGATCGTGCTGGCGCGGGCAGGCGGGAAGCTTCAGGAGCTTCATAAGTATGCGAAGGATGGAGAAAAGATCACGTTTTTGACTACGCGGGATAAAGCGGGGTTTGATGCCTATCGC
The DNA here is from genome assembly GCA_030526715.1 of Eubacteriales bacterium. Classification (GTDB taxonomy): domain Bacteria; phylum Bacillota; class Clostridia; order Lachnospirales; family Lachnospiraceae; genus Marvinbryantia. The sequence goes on along the minus strand of JAUNCG010000012.1, from coordinate 31,287 downwards.
AGAAGCTGTATTTTACTGATGCTCAAGGCGATCTATCAGGTGGGCGGTTTTGAGAATGTGGATCGTGTCAGCGTACATTATGCAGTGAGCGAGGGGCTGTATGTGACTATGGCGGGATGGTCGTCGGTGGACGCTGCATTTCTGTCACAGGTAAGGGACGCCATGAGACAGCTGGTGGAGGATAACCTGCCGATCGCGAAGTCGTCTCTGGGGACGGAGGAGGCTATCGAGCTGTTCGGACGTCTGGGGATGAAGGATAAGGAACGGCTGTTCCATTATCGCAGAGCCTCCAGAGTAAATATCTATAATCTGGCGGGCTTCAAGGATTATTTTTACGGATATATGGTGCCGAGTACGGGCTATCTGCAATGCTTTGAGCTATATCCGTATGACGATGGGTTTGTGCTTCAGCTGGCGAAACAGGAGCAGCCGGAGACCGTACCTGCGTTTCGGCCGGAGGAGAAGATCTTCCGTATTCAGAAGGAGTCCATGGAGTGGAGCAGAATGATGAATGTCCGCACGGTGGGGGATCTGAATGACCGGGTAGTGAGCGGAGGAATGAACGAACTGATTCTGACGCAGGAGGCTCTGTTTGAAAAAAAGATTGCGGAGATCGCAGAAAAGATCGCATCTGATCGGAGCAAGAAGCTGGTCATGATCGCGGGTCCGTCCTCCTCGGGCAAGACGACCTTTTCCCACCGGCTGTCGATCCAGCTGATGGCTCATGGATTGAAGCCTCATCCGATTCCGATGGACAATTACTTTGTCGAACGGGAGGATACTCCGAGAGATGCAGATGGCAATTTTGATTTTGAATGTCTGGAGGCACTCGATATCGAGCTGTTTAACCGGAACATGACAGACCTTCTGGCAGGAAAGGCGGTAGAGCTGCCGACCTTCAACTTTAAGACCGGAAAAAAGGAATACAAGGGAGATGTAAAGCAGCTGGGAGCAGATGATGTGCTGGTTCTTGAGGGGATTCACGGACTGAATGATAAGCTGTCCTACAGTCTTCCGAAGGAGAGCAAGTTCAAGATCTACATCAGTGCCCTGACGCAGCTCAACATTGATGAGCATAACCGTATTCCCACCACGGACGGACGTCTTTTGCGCCGGATCGTGCGCGATGCCAGAACCAGAGGCGCATCTGCCCAGCGTACGATCGCCATGTGGCCCTCCGTGCGCCGGGGGGAGGAGTCCTACATTTTTCCCAATCAGGAGCAGGCAGACGTTATGATCAATTCCGCCATGATCTATGAGTTTGCGGTATTGAAGCTCTATGCAGAGCCTCTGCTTTTCGGCATTGAAAAATCGGCACCGGAGTATGAGGAGGCGAAGCGTCTGCTGAAGTTTCTGGATTATTTCGTGGGGATTCCCAGCGAGAGCATTCCAATGAACTCGATCCTCAGAGAGTTTGTAGGAGGTAGCTGTTTTAACGTATAAATCTATAGCTTTTTTACAATCGCAGGATTGTTTGCTTTTGCTATTCTTCGACGGAGGTAGCTTTGGCAGCAAGCTTGTGCCATTTCCTTAGCGTGGCAAGCTTCGTTTGTTTATTTACAGTCCCTGTCATGTTTTAGCAAATATACATTGAAAATGCGGGGGGGGTATGATACACTAAGTCAGAAACACAAAGAGGTAAATGGGAGGAAGCAGGATGCAAAAGAGAAATTTACGGAAACGCTGTATGGCAGCCATTCTGTCAGCGGCGATGGTATTCAGCTCAGTAAATGCGCCGATACTGAGTGTGGCAGCAGAGGATGTGATAACGGAGGTTTTGGCAGAAGAACCGACAAAGAGCGTTGGGGAGATCGTGCCGGAAGCGGAAAAAACGACAATGTCCGTGGCAGTGGAAGAGGAACCGACAGAATTGGAAAATAACAGTGCTTCTACTTTTACGGAGGAAGAAATCACAGAGGATGACTTAACGGAAGCAATGTACTCAAGCGAAGCTCCTTTGCAGGACGCAGAGGAAGTCGCTACGGAGGATGTGACCGCTGATGCAGACGGCGAAGAGCTCCTTATCGACATGAGCGCAGAAAATGTTGTGGAGCCGGAAGAAGAGACCGGGCTTTTGGAAGAAGCAGAGACAGCCTTCAAACAGTCTCAGACTGTAGACGGCGTAAAAGTAACTGTCCTCGCTGACGAGGGAGTTTTCCCAAATGATGCAACTCTTTCTGTATCTGAGGTCGATGCTGCCATAGAAGAAAAGGTGACTGACAATGTGGAGGCAGTGCGTGACGAGGATGTCAATGTTGCAAAGTCCTACACCTTCGACGTCAAGATATTAGATGTTGACGGCAACGAAATTCAGCCGGACAATTTAAAGGGGCAGGTTAAGGTCAGCTTTGCAACGGAAGAAGTGTCAAGTGAGAACCTCGATGTAGAGGTATACCATATCTCCGATGAAATTTTAAATGATGAGAACAAGAACGCAGAAAAGCTCGACAGCAATGTAGAAACAGTAGAGGGAACAGAGGCGGTCGTAGCAAAGACAGCAGGCTTCTCTTACTACACCGTAGAATTTACCTACAACAATCTCCAATACGTCATGGATGGAGACAGCAAGATTGCCCTTGCAGATATTCTTGCAGAAGTAGGCCTAACAGGAACCGTCGAGGATGCAGTCAGCAGCAATCCAGTTCTTTTCTCTGTGGCAGAGGAAGATGGCAAGTGGATGATAAGCGCAAATCAGGCATTCTCAAGTGAAGAGTGGTTGAATGTAACCATTGATGGAGTGGAATATGAAATCAAGGTTACAGATGCACAAGATTTCATTTTTGGAGAATTGAAAACAGCTGATGATAATTCTACTTATTATACTCTTTCAAGTGGGACATATAATCTAACCGCAGATACAGAAATAAGAGGATATCTTTATATTAAAAGCGGTGTTACTGTAACTATCAATCTAAATGGATATACATTGAAAAGAACAGATACCTCAAGTGCTAAAGAACATGGACATCTTATATGGATGGTTGGAACTGGTAATCTCACTATTAATGGTAATGGAGGCATTCTTTCTGGTGGTAATAGTTTAGGTGGTGTTGGCGCTATTGCTATGGCTAATGAAAAAAATCCCGTTACAGGCACAGTGAAAATCTATAATACTACGATAGAAAATTGCCATGATGTTTCAGGAAAAAACGGCGGAGGTGCAATTAACATTTCTAGCGGTACACTTGAAATGACGAGTTGTACTATTACAGGCTGTACGTCAAATCTGGCCGGTAACGCAATCAATATTTTTGGCAAAGGAAAGGTTACGCTGAAAAACTGTACCATTACTAATAACAAACTGACAAGTGGCGGAAGTTACGGTGGAGGAGCTATTGCGGTTGATGAAAGTGCTCAGCTTATTTTAAGTGGAAAAACGATAATTGAAAGCAATACATACAATGGAATAACAGATGATATTATGTATTGTAAAGGAACAATTGATGCTTCGGGACTCACTGAAGGCTCTCGTATTGGAATATTTAAAAGTTCGTCAGTCTATAAGGTTACAAGCCCGGAAGGAGGAGTTGTAGTACAAAATTTAGGAAGTAATCCTGACACGATAATGTCATATTTCTTTTCTGATGTTGCTGGTTATGGAAAGAAAAAAGAAAATACAAATCAAATGGCATTAAGATTGCATACCCACACATGGAGTTATGCGGCAAAAGATAATGTCATCACAGCTACCTGCGCAGAGAACAATCCCAAAGGTGTCCTTTGTAGTGCAGGCAAGACACAAACCTTAACCTTAGATGCAAGCAAGTGTGGCAAGCCCTATGACGGTTCTGCAATTACAGCAGCTACCATTACAGCAAGTACGGGCTGGACAACTGCAAATAGTTTGCCTGCGAAACCAAGCATTTACTATAAAGGTGTTGGAGACACAACGTACAATTCTTCAACTGCAAGACCAACTAACGCAGGAACTTATCAGGCAAGTATCACTGTAGGGGGGAAGACTGCAACAGCAGAATTTAAAATCGAAGAAGCGACAGCAAGCTTCAAAGCCCATGCAACACTTACCAAAACTTATGGTGATGCAGCATTTGATATTAATATAACCGATAAGGTTGGAGCAGGAGCAATCTCATATGCAAGCTCTGATACGAATGTTGCGGCTATTGAAAATGGCAAGATTGTTATTAAAAATGCCGGTACAACAAATATTACCGTATCAGCAGCAAAGAGCAACAACTATACAAAGGCTGCGGATAAGACAGTTGCCTTGACGGTTTTGTCCAAGGCATTAACAGATAGCATGATTTCCCTTTCCCTTTCAGAGCCGGAGTATGACAACGGAAATTCTATGACACAGGGAGTAACAGTTTCTGACAAGGTAAGTGGTGCAGAACGCATTACTGCAAATGATTATACTGTTTCTGGCGATGCGTTATCCCAGAGTGCAGTCGGTACATATACCGTAAAAGTTACCGCAAAGAATAATTATACCGGTGAGATTACAAAGACTTGGAAGATTAAGGGTAAAAACTTTACTTCTAATGATATTGTGGCAGAAGGGTATAATGCCGAGTATGATGGACAGTCCCATGGTATTTCCGTAAAGGCAACTGATGAAAATAAATTTAAGGATTTCAAGGTACTTTATTCAGATAGTAAAAATGGTGAGTATTCAGAGACAGCGATTACAAAGAAGGATGCAGCAGATACCCCTTACACCGTATGGTACAAGGTAAGCGCGACAGGATATAATGAGTCAGCCCCTGCTTCTGAAGAGATTACCATTAGCCCAAAGCCTGTCACAGTGAATGGTATTCAGGTGAAGGCAAAGACTTATGATGGAACAGCTTCGGCAACACTTGATGTAAAAGGTGCAACATTTACGGATACGATTGGTGAGGATACCATTCATGTAACGGCAACGGGTGTAACCGCGAGCTTTGCTGATAAGAACGCGGGAATAGGTAAGAGTGTCACTATCACAGGCAATCTTACCTTGGATAATCCAAACTATGTATTATCAGCTCAGCCAACAGGACTGACAGGTGATATTACCCAAAAAGATATTCACGTAGACGTGATTGTGACAAACAGAGTTTATGATGGCAGTAAGATAGTGACAGTTGCAGGAACTTTAAGGGATGGAGATATCTGTACAAATGACGATTTATCCATATCCGGCACAACGGGCGAGATGGCAGATAAGAAGGCCGGAACGGATAAGAGTGTAACGACTTCCTTTGTACTTGGTGGAGCGGATAAGGATAATTATAATCTTATGCAGCCTGAGGATGTAAAGGCTACGATCGCACCAAAGGAAGTTACCGTTCGCTGGAGCAGGACAGAGCTTACCTACAATGGTAAAGAGCAGAAACCGGAAGCAGAACTTGAGGGTGTGCTTGATGCCGATGAGACGGTGTTGGGAGTTTCTGTAGAAGGCGGTAAGAAAGAGGCAGGCACCTCTCCTTATACAGCAACTGCAAGCCTTGTAGGAGAAGAAAAGAATAACTATACTATTTCTGATGCGACAGTGCGGACAGATTTTATGATCGCACCGAAGGATATCGCGAAGGCGGAGGTGACGCTCGGGGAACGCCTGAATTATAATGGAAAAGAGCAGATACAGAAGATCGTATCCGTAGTGCTTGACGGACAGGATGTGACTTTTGATGTGACCGGGGACAGAGCCACAGAAGCCGGAGAGCATACCATGAAGCTCACCGGAAAAGGAAACTATAAGGGGGAAGTGACGAAGAAGTATGTCATTTTCAATGCGGCAAAAGTGTCAGATGACGGACACGTCAAGGTGGCAGTCCGTGTAGATGCGTCTGTGCCGAAGACGAAGATGATAACACCGAAGGCGGAGTTGATGGACATCGTAACAGATGCCAACGATCTTTCTGCAGTGGCGCAGGGTGCGAACCTTGAGATCTGGATGGAAATAAAGGATGCTTCACAGACGATCTCCGCAGAGTCAAAGGCACAGATCCAAAAAGCTGTGGCAGAATACACGATTGGTAGCTATCTTAATATCAGCCTGTTTAAGAAGCTGTCCACAGAGGAGCAGGCAACACAGATCACCGGAACGGCAAAGGCCGTGAAGATCACGGTGGAGATCCCGACTGCGCTGCAGATGGCAGATCCGGGAGTGGAGCGCACTTACGTTATTGTGAGAAATCATGAGGGTAAGGCAGAATGGTTGAACACCGCATATGACAGACAGCGTCAGATCCTGACGTTTGAGACGGATAAGTTCTCCGACTATGCGATTATGTATAAGGACAGGATACTGGTAGAGGAAGATCAGACCGGAAGCTTCGGCAGACTGAAAGCGAAGGTAACAAAAAGGACGAATAACTCCCTAAAGCTGGAGTGGACGAAGCTGTCGGATGCGGACGGATACATGATCTACGGTACGATCTGTAATCATGGAGGAAAGCAGTATGAGTATGAGCTGCTGAAGACAGTATCCGCAAAGAAAAGCAGTCAGGTAATGAAAAAGCTGAAGCAGGGAACCTACTATAAGTTTTATGTGGCGGCCTACAAGACCGTACAAGGCAAAAAGATCCCGTATGCAAAATCGGTGACTGTCCATGCGACGACGACCGGAGGAAAGTATGGCGTTGCAAAAGCAGTGAAGATCTCTAAGCTCGGCAAGATAAAGAATACGGACAAGATCACGCTGAAGGTCGGCAGGACGGCGAGGATCAAGGCGTCTGAGGTGAAGTCCTCCAAGACGATCAAACATCACAGAGAGATCATGTTTGAGAGCAGCAATGAGAAGGTGGCGACCGTTTCAGCCACAGGCAGGATCAAAGCCATTGGCAAAGGCAAGTGCAGTATCTGGGTATATGCACAGAATGGCGTATATAAGACAGTCAATGTGACTGTAAAATAAAAAAACAATAATACGGAGAGGAATCTGATCGTATGATCTGGATCCTCTCCGTATTGCTTATTATATGGAAACATCTTATATAGTTACAGCAATCCTACCTGCTTTTGCCAATCCTCGATGGAGGTGGCTCTGGCAGCAAGCTTGTGCCATTTCTTTAACGTGGCAAGATCCGTTTCCTTATGAAGTCTTTCGGACAGCTCGTCAGAAACGGTGCCAAGATCCTCCAGCAGTTCTATGATGTCTTCAATTCTGCCCTCAATCCTACCCTCGGTTCTGCCCTCATTTTTGCATTCCCACATCAGATCCTCATATCTCATATAACTCACCTGTACTTCCGAAGATTGCTTCAGCTTCTCTACATACCCATGGATAGTCTGCAGGGTATGGTTGACTGCATTGGTAATATTACTGCTTTGAAAGTAGTGTAACATTTCTTTGATCTCCTGACTACCACCTTTGCTTCCGTCTGCAAAGAAGTATAGAAAGTGAAGTCCGTCAGGATAATCCATTTCCGGCAGCTCAAGACATCGATTCTGTATAGTGTACATCATGTAATCATAGCCAAACGGATCATAGTCGAGAATAGTGATGACATATAGATCCGGCAGTCCGGTAAAATCGCGCTCGCCACGGTTTAGATTATGCCCGTCAAGCTTGGCCTGATAAAAGCGGTTGTGTCGTATGATATCCATATCCTTTTTTAAATGCGGCTCCAGATCGTAGATCACCTTGGGGTGGGTATGCTCCTCCTGCGGCAGCTCTTGTCCGTAATCATAAATCTCAACATCCATACGGATGCCGCGTTTTCCGGGATCAGTGCCGGGAATGATCTTCTGGGCAACGACCCGGAGTTTACCGACCTGCCGACCCAGCAGGACAGGAAGCACCTCACGGCAGAAGGGAATCCCCATTTCGGGACTGGCCGTCATCTCGTTCATCAGGAAATCATCCATCAGGTTCATTTCTTCCAAAGGCTTGGTATTTCTGGTTTGTGTTCTTGTCTGTGTCATGCGTCCTCCGATCCGGCAGGCGGGGAGCATACAACAGGACAGAACATATAGATCCACATATCTCCGGCAAACCTGCCAACATAGCTTTCGTGTAAGTTGGCGAAATGCCAAAGACGTCAGATAATATTGGAAAAAATATATCTGACGAAATAGAAAAATAAAAATATGCTTAAGATATACATATTATAATAAATGACATCTCATATGTCAAGATAAGAAAATTAAAATCTGTCATATGGTTCCGCCGGAGCTATTGACAGAAAAGGTCGAAGATTATATACTGACGTTATCTGTCGATGTGCGCCGGGAAGCAGGGTGCGAGTCCCACACAAGTCCGTTACTGTATAGTCAGATACCGGCATGTCGATTGAGTACTGTGGAACTCTGCGGCAACCGGAGAAATCAGGAATAAAAAGGCTGTTGTCCGGGAGATGACAGCTTTTTTAGCGTAGGTGCAAGAATGTGACAAGGCACATTCTTTTATTGTTTGAAAGAGAGAGAGAACATGCAGGAGCATAAGAACGGTCTGGAAGATATGTATGTGATGAGCAATCATAAGAAGCTGCGCTGCGGCTATACGACAGGCTCCTGTGCCGCGGCGGCGGCAAAGGCGGCGGCGAGGATGCTCCTGCAGCAAAAGCTCGTGGAAGAGGTGGAGCTGATGACGCCAAAGGGGATCCGTCTGTGTCTTCTGACGGAGGAAGCGTCCTTTGACAGAGAGCATGCGGTGTGTGCGATCCGTAAGAACGGTGGTGATGATCCGGATGCGACTCATGGACTGCTGATCTTTGCCAGAGTAGAGCGATGTGAGGGCACGCAGATTCTACTGGACGGCGGCGAGGGCGTCGGCCGGGTGACGAAGCCGGGGCTCTGGCAGAGTGTCGGAGAGGCGGCTATCAACCGCGTACCGCGTCAGATGATCCGGGAGGCGGTGGACGAGATCCGGGACGAGCTGGAGGAGCCGCAGGGGCTGCGGGTAGTGATCTCGGTTCCGGGAGGCGAGGAGATCGCGAAGAAGACCTTCAATCCCAGACTGGGGATCGAAGGCGGGATCTCCATCCTTGGCACCAGCGGCATCGTGGTTCCCATGAGCGAATCGGCGCTGATCGCCAGCATCCGTCTGGAGATGGAGATGCTGCGGGCACGGGGCGAGGAGTACCTGCTGATCACTCCGGGGAATTATGGCGAGAGCTTTTTAAAAGAAAAGCTCGATATTGATCTGAGCAATGCCATGAAGTGCAGCAATTACGTGGGGGAGACTCTGGAGATCGCAGAGGAGCTGGGAGTGAAGGGAATCCTGTTTGTGTCGCACATCGGGAAATTCATCAAGGTCTCCGGCGGCATCATGAATACGCATTCTCATCAGGCAGACTGCAGGGCGGAGCTAATGGCAGCGCAGGCCATGCGAGCTGGAGTAGATGCGGATACCGTAAAACAGATTCTGGATACCTTTACCACGGAAGAGGCAGTGGATATTCTCATGAAGAAGAACATGACGGAGGCGGTGATGAGGATCGTCACGGAAAAAATACATGCTTATCTGCAGCATCACTGCGGCGGAGCCTTTGAGACCGAAGCTATCATTTTTTCCAACAAGCATGGTTATTTGGGAGAGACGGCGGGAGCAGAGAAGCTGCTGCAGCGTTTTCTGCGTCACGGCGGGGAAGCGGAATACAGAATAAGCTCAGAAGAATAAAAATAACAGAATTTACAATATAGAATACGGAGGAAAAGCATATGGCAGGAATTTTATACGGAGTTGGTATCGGACCGGGAGATCCGGAGCTTTTGACCTTGAAGGCGGCGCGCATTATTCGGGAGGCGGATGTGATCGCCTATCCGGGCAAGGTGAAGGAGGACACGGTGGCATATCAGATCACCGTGCAGGCGATTCCGGAGATTAAGGAAAAGGAGAGCCTGTGCATCTGGTTTTCTATGACGAAGGATCCGAAGCTGCTTCAGAAGACACATGATGACGGGGCAAGGAAGGTGGCAAAAGCACTCGAAGAGGGAAAGAAGGTAGCGTTTTTGACGCTTGGTGATCCCTGCGTCTATGCGACCTATATCTATATCCATAAGAGAATTCTGGATATGGGATATCCGGCAGAGATTATAAACGGCATTCCCTCCTTCTGTGCGACGGCTTCCCGCCTGAACATGGGACTGGTAGAGAAGGCAGAGCAGCTGCATGTGATCCCGGCCTCTTATCAGATCGAGGATGCTCTGAAGCTTCCGGGAGTGAAGGTGCTGATGAAGGCAGGCAAAAAGATGGGAGAGGTGAAGAAGCTGCTGGTTGCCTCCGGTCAGGATGTGGTGATGGTACAGAACTGCGGTATGCCGGGAGAGCAGATTTATGATTGTGCGGAGGATATTCCGGAGGATGCGGGATATTATTCACTGATCATTGTAAAAGAGAAGGAAATCTAAAAGAAAGTATTGTGGAATCACAGAGGAGGCAGAGTATGATACATTTTGTAGGAGCGGGATGCGGAGCGCCGGATCTGATTACACTGCGGGGAAAGAAGTTTCTGGAGGAGGCGGACGTGATCATTTATGCGGGATCACTGGTGAATCCGCAGCTTTTGGAGTACGCCCGTAAGGATTGTAAGATCTATGACAGTGCCCGTATGACACTGGAAGAGGTGCTGGCAGTCATGTTTGAGGCGGAGGCGCAGCATAAGACAACGGTGCGTCTGCATACGGGAGATCCGTGTCTGTACGGCGCGATCCGCGAGCAGATGGATGCGCTGGATGAGAAGGGCATTGCCTATGATTACTGTCCGGGCGTCAGTGCATTTTCCGGCGCGGCCAGTGCATTGAATCTGGAATATACGCTTCCGGACGTGTCTCAGAGCGTGGTCATCACCCGTATGGCGGGTCGTACACCGGTGCCGGAGAAGGAGGAGATCGCTTCCTTTGCTGCGCATCAGGCAACCATGGTGGTGTTTTTGAGTACCGGAATGCTGGAAAAGCTCTCTGAGCGCCTCATTGCAGGCGGATATACGGCAGATACGCCGGCAGCTATTGTGTATAAGGCTACATGGGAGGACGAGCAGTCCTTTGTCTGCACAGTCGGTACGCTGGCGGAGACGGCGAAGAAGAATCATATCACCAAGACGGCGCTGATGATCATCGGTGATGTAGTAGCCCACAGTCATTACCGCCGTTCGGATCTTTATAATCCGGCATTTACGACGGAGTTTCGAGAGGCAACAGAATGAAGCTGGCCATCATCAGCTTTACGGAGCACGGCAGTCGGCTGAACCGTATGCTCGGCGCCTCGCTGGCGCTGCAGGGCTATGACTGTGAGAGCTTCTGCATGAAAAAATATGCAGAAGCGTATGAATTACAGGCGCTTGAGGAACCGCTGCAGGATTGGACCGGACGGATGTTTTCCGAAAAAGACGCGATTCTTTTTATCGGAGCGACAGGGATCGCCGTGCGCAGCATCGCGCCTTTTGTGAAGGATAAGATGGTGGATCCGGCGATTGTGGTGATGGATGAGAAGGGAATGTTTGCGATTTCTTTACTGTCCGGTCATCTGGGCGGAGCCAATGAGCTGACGGGATGTCTGGCAAATCTGACAGGCGCGATTCCGGTCATTACCACGGCGACGGATGTGAATGGCAGATTCGCAGTGGACGTATTTGCAAAGAAGAATCGCCTGTACATCAAAGAGCGCAAGCTGGCAAAGACGGTATCTGCGGATATTCTGGATGAGAAGCCCGTGGGATTTTTTAGCGAGCTTCCGGTCATAGGCGAGCTTCCGGAGGAGCTGTCCGTATGGAGCGAGGCGGAGGTATTCGAGGGCAAAACCGGGATCTGTGTCAGTCTGGACGAGAGACGGCAGCCCTATCGTCAGACGCTGCATCTGATTCCGCAGATCGTGACGCTGGGGATCGGATGTAAAAAAGATACGCCTTTTGAAAAAATTGAGGAGCGTGTGCTGTCGGCGCTGGCGCATGCGGGGATCTCCACGCATGCTCTGCGAAGAATGGCGAGTATTGATCTGAAGGCAGAGGAGAAGGGACTGCTCGCCTTTGCCGAAAAATATAAACTGGATTTTGAGACCTTTTCTGCAAAAGAGCTGCTGAGAGCGGAGGGGGAGTTTTCGTCATCCTCCTTTGTACAGTCCGTGACCGGAGTGGACAATGTCTGTGAGCGCAGCGCCATTCTTGCAGGCGGGGGCAAACTGATACAGAAAAAATCTGCGGGGGACGGAGTGACCGTGGCTCTCGCAATGGAAGATTGGAGTGTGGACTTTGGGTAAAGTATATGTAGTGGGTATCGGCCCGGGAGAATACGAACAGATGACGATGCGTGCAGCCAATGCGTTGAACAGCTGTGATGTGATCGTCGGCTATACGGTATATGTAGATCTGGTGAAGGAGCATTTTGCCGGGAAGGAGTTTTTGACGACTCCCATGAAAAAAGAGGTGGATCGCTGCATTCTGGCGTTTGAGGAGGCAAAGAAGGGCAAGACGGTTGCCATGATCTGCAGCGGAGATGCAGGTGTCTACGGGATGTCCGGACTGATGCTGGAGATTGGTAAGGATTATCCGGAATCCGAGGTGGAGGTGATCCCGGGAGTGACCGCAGCCATCGGCGGAGCAGCCGTGCTTGGCGCCCCGTTGATCCATGACTTTGCGCTGATTTCCCTGAGCGATCTTCTGACTCCGTGGGAGAAGATCGAGAAGAGACTGGTACTGGCGGCGGAGGCGGACTTTGTGATCTGTCTGTATAATCCGTCCAGCAAAAAGCGTCATGACTATCTGCAGAAGGCATGCGATCTCATGATGCAGCATAAGAGTCCCAAGACCGTTTGCGGCACAGTATTAAATATCGGCCGTGAGGGCGAGACGATGACGCTGATGACCTTAGAGGAGCTGCGTGATGCGAAGGTAGATATGTTTACCACGGTATTTATCGGTAATTCAGAGACGAAGGTAGTAAACGGAAAAATGGTAACGCCGAGAGGATATAAGAATGTCTGAGATCCTGATTTTCGCCGGAACGACAGAGGGGCGGGAGCTTGCGGAGTATCTTGGCAGGCAGCAGGTCAGCCATGAGGTATGTGTGGCGACAGAGTACGGCAAAACTCTGTTAGAAGAGAATGAATATAGAAAAGTGCGTGCGGGGCGTCTCGATGAGAAGGCCATGGAGCAGCTGCTCGCAGGGAGCGGCTATCGGGTGGTGGTGGATGCCACCCATCCCTATGCGGTGGAGGTGTCCGCAAATATCCGAAGCGCCTGTGAGCATGCGCAGATAGAATACATCCGGCTTTTGAGAGCGTCCCGGACGGAGACGCTTCCTACAGAGGAAAAAGGCACGGTGCCGGGAAACGATGCGGTGGCGTGGACGGAGGATCTGGTGGTGGTCTCCTCCGTGGAGGCTGCGGTGGACTTTCTGGAGCACACACAGGGTAGTATTCTGGTGACTACGGGAAGCAAGGAGCTTCACAAGTACACGAGGCTGACGGATTACCGTGAGCGTGTTTTTGCGCGGGTGCTTTCCACTCCTGAGGTGGCGAAGTCCTGTGCGGAGCTTGGATTTGAGGGAAAGCATCTGATCTGCATGCAGGGGCCTTTCTCGGAAGAGCTCAATACGGCTATGCTGCGGCAATTTGGCGCGGAGTGGTTGGTGACCAAGGAGGCCGGCAAGACGGGCGGCTTTGAGGAGAAGCTGCGTGCTGCGCAGAAGGCGGGAGCAAAGGTAGTTCTGATCGGACGCCCCACAAAAGAGCAGGGGAATTCTCTGGAGGAGGTAAAGAGGATCCTGACGCAAAAGCTTGGGCTTGAGGTGCGCAGAGAGATCGCAGTGGTGGGGATCGGTATGGGAACCGAAGCCGGTATGACACTGGAGGCCAGAGAGGTCTGCAAAAAAGCAGATCTGTTAATTGGCGCCGGAAGAATGCTGCAGATGACAGAGAGCTGGGGGATTCCGACCTATGTATCGTATAAGCCGCAGGAGATCGCGGAGTATGTATATGCGCATCCGGAGTATGAAAAGATCGCTCTGCTGCAGTCCGGAGATGTGGGCTTTTACAGCGGGGCGAAGAAGCTGCTTCATGTATTTGCTAAAGAATGCGTTCAGGTATATCCCGGGATCTCTTCCGTGGTATACCTTTGTGCGAAGCTGCATACATCATGGGAGGATGTGTGCCTGACGAGCCTGCATGGAAGAAGCCAGAATGTGATCGCGAAGGTGCAGCGTCATGAGAAGGTGTTCGCGCTGGTCGGTAAAGGAGAGGGCGTGCGTGAGCTTTGCAAGAAGCTGATTAGCTATGGCCTCGGGGATGTAAGTGTAACGGTGGGAGAGGAGCTGTCCTATCCAGCACAGCGTATTCGAACAGAACGGGCAAAGCTTCTGGCAGGAGAAACGTTTGCGGATCTGTGTGTGGTATTGATACGCAATCCGAAGGCGGCGCCATGTCCCGTACACGGATTGGAGGACGAGGCATTTTTGCGGGGCAAAGCGCCCATGACAAAATGCGAGATCCGCGCAGTCTCTATCTCGAAGCTGCAGCTGACGAGAGACGCCGTGGTATATGATGTGGGAGCCGGTACCGGGTCTGTTTCCGTTGAAGCGGCGCTTCAGGCGGAGGACGGCGCGGTCTATGCCATTGAGAAAAAGCCGGATGCAGTGGAGCTTTTGAGAGAGAACCGCCGTAGATTTGCGGTGGATCATTTACAGATCGTTGAGGGACTGGCTCCGGAAGCATTGTGCGAGCTTCCTGCGCCGACGCATGTGTTTGTGGGCGGCTCTTCCGGGAATCTCAAAGAGATTCTGGAAACGGTGCTGGAGAAAAATCCTAAGGTGAGGATTGTGATCAACTGTATCGCACTTGAGACCGTGGCGGAGGCATTGGAATGTCTGAAGACGCTTCCGGTGACCGGGACGGATATTGTGTCTCTGAGCGCGGCACGGTCTAAGGAAGTCGGAAGATATCATATGATGATGGGACAGAATCCGGTATATGTGATAAGCTGTACCGGTAAAGGAGAAGAGGATGAGTAATTATCCGCGTCTGATGCTGGCGGCGGGTTCCAGCGGCAGCGGTAAGACGATGATCACCTGCGGGATTTTGCAGTGCTTAAAAAACAGAGGAAAGAGGGTCTCTTCTTTTAAATGCGGACCGGA
Organism: Eubacteriales bacterium; assembly: GCA_030526715.1. GTDB lineage: Bacteria > Bacillota > Clostridia > Lachnospirales > Lachnospiraceae > Marvinbryantia. Next base: position 16,278 of record JAUNCG010000012.1, on the reverse strand, counting down.
TTATATTGACCCGATGTTCCATGAAAATGTGCTGAAGACGCCTTCGGCCAATCTGGACACCTTTTTTACAGATGAGGAGACCACCCGCTATCTTTTTACGGAAAATGCGGCAGGAACCGAGCTCTCCGTGATAGAAGGCGTTATGGGATATTATGACGGGCTGGGCGGCATCAGTGAGCGCGCCAGTGCGTATGATCTGGCCAAAGTGACGGACACTCCGGTGGTACTGATCGTGGATACCAAGGGGATGAGCCTGTCCGTGGCAGCTTATATCAAAGGCTTTTTGACTTACCGTGAGGATAGCAGGATCGCAGGCGTGATCCTGAATCGCATGTCCCCCATGCTCTATCCGGAGATCAAAAAACAGATTGAGGAGGAGTTGGGGATCCATGTCTATGGCTATGTGCCGAGGATCACGGAATTCACGCTTGAGAGCCGTCATCTGGGACTGGTGCTTCCGGGGGAGGTTGAGGCTCTGGAGAAAAAGCTGCAGGGACTTGCAGGAATTTTGGAGAAGAGTCTGGAAATAGACGGACTTCTCACACTGGCGGGGCAGGCGAAGGCTTTGACGTCAGTGATGCCAAAGGCTGTACGGGAAGTACTGGAAAGTGAGCGGGCAGAGCGTATCCGCAGGCTGGCACCAATAGTGGCGGTGGCAAGAGATGAGGCGTTTTGCTTTATTTATAAGGATAATCTGCGGCTGCTGCAAGCGTTGGGAGCGAGACTGATAGAGTTTTCTCCCATCCGTGATCAGAGTGTACCGCAGGAAGCGCAGGGACTCCTGCTCTATGGGGGCTATCCAGAGCTGTACGCTAAAGAGCTGTCCGAAAACGTCTCCATGAGAACACATATCCGCGGGCAGCTGCGCCGCGGACTGCCCTGTATGGCGGAGTGCGGCGGATTTATGTACCTGCATGATGCGATAGAGGATATGGAAAAGCGTCTGTGGCCGATGGTGGGCGTCATAGAGGGGAGAGCATTTTATACCGGGAAGCTTTCACGATTCGGCTATATTGAGCTGGAGCATGAGGATCTGAAGGTACGGGGACACGAATTTCATTACTTTGACAGCGATTCCTGTGGGGATGCATTTCTGGCAAAGAAACCTCTGCGCAGCAGAAGCTGGCAGTGTATTCATAAGACGAAGACGATGCAGGTGGGATTTCCGCATCTATATTATTATACAAATCCCGAGATGGCGCTGCGCTTTTTGGAGCAATGCGCGCTCTATGGGGAGAAAGAGAGCGTAGGTTCATGAGGATATCACTTCTGGCAATGGTGCTGGGATTTTTGATCGATCTGGCTGTGGGAGATCCGCAGCAGCTATACCATCCGATCCGGCTGGTGGGTAATTTGATCGCTTTTCTGGATCGGGTACTGTTTATCGGTGCAGAGGGAGAGGAGCGTACAGAAAAGGATGCGGCGCAGCAGTTCTTCTGGGGAATCGTACTGGTGGTTTCGGTAATTCTCGTATCCACGGGGATTCCGTTTCTGATTCTGTATCTGGCGAATCTGATACATCCTCTGGTACGTCTCGTGATAGAGACGATCATGTGTTGGCAGCTTCTGGCAACGCGGTCTCTGAAGGACGAGAGTATGAAGGTGTATCATGCGCTGAAGTCTCAGAATCTGGAAAAGAGCCGTTACGCGGTCTCTATGATTGTGGGACGGGATACGCAGGAGCTGGACGCAGAAGGGATCGCGCGTGCAACCGTGGAGACGATCGCGGAGAATACCTCGGACGGAGTAGTGGCGCCCTTATTCTATATGGCTATCGGCGGAGCTACGCTTGGCTGGTTTTATAAATGCATCAACACGATGGATTCCATGATCGGATATAAAAACGACCGTTATCTGTATTTCGGAAGAAACGCAGCGAAGCTGGATGATGTGGTGAATTTTATTCCCGCGAGACTGGCAGGAGGTCTTATGGTGCTGGGAGCTTACATCGGCGGGTTTTACGGAAAACAGTCGTTGAAGATTTTCCTGAGAGATCGAAAAAATCATGCAAGTCCCAACTCCGCACAGACGGAGGCTGCCATGGCGGGAGCATTGAACGTGCGTCTTGGCGGAGATGCATTTTATTTCGGAAAAAGACATCGTAAGAAAACCATCGGTGATAAAAACCGCACATTGCGTGCGGATGATATTGTGCGGGCCAACCGTCTGCTTTATGTGACGGCGCTGCTTGCACTTCTGCTATTAGCGCTGCTGAAGGGACTGGCGCTGTTGCTTCTGTAGGGAAGCGCCTGCCGCTTTGGTCAAGCGGATAATCTAAACGAATGGGAGAAATTCATGGGACAACATAAACATGGGGGAGACATTTACACAAATGCTTATCGCATTGATTTTTCTGCAAATATCAACCCTCTTGGGATTCCGGAAAGTGTGTGCCGCGCAGCGCAGGAGGCGGTGCTTCAATGTGCGGCGTATCCGGATGTAGAGTATCGGGCGCTTCGAAGAGCGCTGGCGTCAAAGGAAGCGGTAAAGGAAGCGCAGATCATCTGCGGTAACGGCGCTGCGGAGCTGATTTTTGCGGTAACGGGGGCGCTTCGTCCGAAGAAGGCGCTGCTGATGATACCCGGATTTGCGGAATATGAGCAGGCACTGGAGGTTCAGGGCTGCGAGTGTGTCTATTATGAACTGAAGGAGGCGCAGGGATTTGCTCCGGGAGAGGATTATCTGGAAGCTCTGACGAAGGATCTGGATATGGTGTTCCTGTGCAATCCGAATAATCCTACAGGGATGCTGACCGAAAGAGGGTTCGTGGAAAAGCTCCTGAAAAGATGTCGGGAATATCAGATCAGAGTTGTTCTGGATTCCTGTTTTATCGATTTTCTGGAAAAACCGGAGGAGGCAGATTTTTCACAGCTTCTGGAGGAGTTTCCGAATCTGTTTATCTTAAAGGCATTCACGAAGACCTATGCGATGGCGGGACTGCGTCTGGGCTATGGGTTATGTGCGGATGAGAATGTTTTGCAGAGCATGCGTCAGGTGATGCAGCCATGGAGTGTGTCTACGGTAGCGCAGGCAGCCGGAGAGGCGGCGCTGAGGGAAACGGCTTACGTGGAGAGGGCGCGCAGCCTTGTGACGGGAGAACGTCAGTGGCTGAAGGAGCAGATGCGCGCCTGCAGTCTTACGGTATACGAATCTGAGGCAAATTACATTTTTTTCCGCGGTCCAAAGGATCTTGGGGAAAAATGTGCCGCGCAGGGATTCCTGATCCGGGACTGCAGTAATTATCGGGGGCTGTGCGCAGGATATTATCGTATCGCGGTGCGCACGCACAGAGAAAATGAGGCGTTGATACAGGCATTCAGATCGATCTGCGGCGCATAGAAACGGAGAAAACGGCAGGTCGTAGAACAGTAAATGAGGAAGAGGCTATGGCAAAAGTAATCATGGTGCAGGGAACCATGTCCAATGCGGGCAAAAGTCTGCTGACGGCGGGGCTTTGCAGAATTTTTAAACAGGATGGATATCGGGTGGCGCCCTTTAAATCACAGAATATGGCACTGAATTCCTTCATTACGGAGGAAGGTCTGGAGATGGGACGCGCACAGGTCATGCAGGCGGAGGCGGCGGGCGTCCGTCCGAGTGTGGATATGAATCCGATCCTGCTCAAGCCCACCAATGATGTGGGATCTCAGGTGATCGTAAACGGGGAGGTACTCGGCAATATGAAGGCGAGGGAGTACTTTGCCTACAAGAAGAAGCTGATACCGGACATCATGGCGGCATTCCATCGTCTGGAGGAGCAGTACGATATCATCGTGATCGAAGGAGCCGGCAGCCCTGCGGAGATCAATCTGAAGCAGGAGGATATCGTCAACATGGGGATGGCGAAGATGGCCAAGGCGCCTGTGCTTCTGGTGGGGGATATCGACCGCGGAGGGGTGTTTGCGCAGTTGATCGGAACCGTGATGCTTCTGGAGGAAGAGGAACGGTCTATGGTCAAGGGGCTGATCATCAACAAATTCCGTGGGGACAAGACGATTCTGGAGCCCGGAGTCAGGATGCTGGAGGAGCGGGCCGGAATCCCGGTCGTGGGAGTTGCTCCCTATCTGCAGATTCAGGTGGAGGATGAGGACAGTCTGACGGATCGGTTTTCGAATACCGGGGAGATCGGTGTGATCGATATTGCGGTGATCCGGCTCCCGCGTATTTCGAATTTCACGGATTTTAACCCATTTGAGACTATGGACGGAGTCTCCCTGCGTTATGTGGAAAGTGTCGCACAGCTTGGTCATCCGGATATGATCCTGCTGCCGGGAACTAAGAGTACCATTTCGGATCTGCTCTGGCTTCGCCAGAACGGTCTGGAGGCTGCCATTAAGAAAGCGGCAGCGTCGAATGTTGTGGTGTTCGGCGTCTGCGGCGGCTATCAGATGCTGGGCGAGCTGATCAGTGATCCGCAGAATACGGAGGGCGGAGGTACGGTTCCCGGAATGGCGCTGCTGCCTATGGAGACGGTCTTTGAAAATGAGAAGACGAGAACCAGAGTGAGCGGTCAGTTTGCAGCAGTGGAGGGGGAACTGCAGGAGCTCTCAGGAATCCCTCTGGAGGGATATGAGATCCATATGGGAGTGACAACCTTGAAGGACGGTGCGAGGAGTCTGACCGGAATCCGCAATCATGCGGGAGCAGACCGGGAAAATGCAGAAGCAGTACAAAAGCGGGACGGCGCGTATCGGGACAACGTCTACGGAACCTATGTACACGGTGTATTTGACCGTGAGGAGGTGACGAAGGCCATCGTCACGGCGCTTGGACGACGCAAGGGACTGGATGTGTCGGAGATCACATCGGTAGATTTTGCGAAATTTAAAGAGACACAGTATGATCTTCTCGCACAGGGACTGCGGGAGCATCTGGATATGAAAAAAATATATGAGATACTGGAGGAGGGCATCTGAGTATGAAGGTAGAGCTGGAAAATGTAAAACCTATGGAGATTGAAAAACGCAGCTTTGAGATCATTACAGAGGAGCTTGACCGGGAACTGCCGGCAGATGTTGCGCCAATCATCAAGCGGTGTATTCACACGAGCGCGGATTTTGATTATGCCAAGAATCTGTGCTTTTCGGATAACGTAGTGGAGAAAGCGCTGCGGGCATTGAAAAACGGAGCCTGCATCGTGACGGATACCCAGATGGCAAAGTCCGGCATCAACAAGACGGCGCTGGCAAAGTTCGGCGCAGAGGCATACTGCTTTATGTCCGATGAGGATGTGGCAGAGATCGCGAAGAAGCAGGGAAGCACCCGGGCTACGGCGAGCATGGATAAGGCGGCGACACTGGAGAAGCCACTGATTTTTGCAATCGGGAATGCGCCGACGGCGCTGGTACGTCTCTATGAACTGATCGGGGAGGGGAGACTGAAGCCGGAGCTGATCATCGGCGTGCCGGTGGGATTCGTAAATGTGGTGCAGTCCAAAGAACTCATCATGCAGACGGATGTCCCATATATCGTGGCAAGAGGCCGCAAGGGCGGCAGCAATATTGCCGCATGTATCTGCAATGCTTTGCTATATATGGCGGGTGGCAGAGAGTAGCAAGGAAAATCTTAAGAACTTCTCAAATTTTTCCAAAGCAAATGTTAATGTCAGGACAGTCAAAATGTGGTATACTGACAGCAGACCTTGACTAAAATGTTTGCAAAAAGCATGACGGAAACGACGAATGGGAGATAGCTGGTCCGTCATGTGAAAAAGGGGGAAATCATATGAATAAGATACAGGGGATGACACTCACGCTCGCAGCAGCTCTTGCCGTGGCGGCGCCGACGGTGCGGGCGGAGGAAGATACGAAAAGAGATCTGAAGCAGTTATTTTATACCTACAGTAAGGACAATATCGTATTTGACAAATATGATGACAATTACGTATATCCGAACTGGAAGGTGGAGCATAAGCTATATAACGGGTTTCTGGCACTGGAGGAGACGGATCTGAATTATGACGGCGCGCAGGAGCTTCTGGCTATCCGCATGAAAGAAAAGGACGGACAGAATCAGATCATTGCGGAGATCTATGAGCAACAGGAAAACAAGCTGCAGCGAATCACGCAGTACACGCTGGCGGACGGAGTGCTCGGTCTGGACACTGCGAGGATCGATGTATTTCTTGCGGAGACGCAGGCGGGAAAGGTCATCTGCTGTGAGGCGGCGGATACGGCTTATGTGATCGCAGACGGCACTACCTACAGCTTCCGTGCGGCGGGCTTTGACGGCAGTACGCTGTATGAATATCAGGAACCCTGTGTAGGCAGCGGAAGCTCATGGGCTCCGGATGAGACCGCGCCGGTCTATGCGGCACTGGCAGGAGTCGGATTATATCCGGCCAATGTGGTGTATAATGCCACGGTGGATCAGGTGAGCAATGTGGAGCGGCTCAATACGATCCGTCGCTATGAGATCGTTACATACGAAGAGATCAGCGGCTATATGAATAGTGGAAGCGAGGAAGGACTACAGTACGCAGAGACCTATTTTCACAGCTTTGTGAACGAGGATCTGGAGAGTAAATTTCCGACAGAGTTCGCAGTCGTGGCAGCGGAGCAGGATGCGGTTTTTGAGGATTTTGTATTTCCCGACAGCGATGAGCGGATGATCACGGAGGCGGAGCTGGACGAGCTTTCGGAATATGAGATATTTATTGCCAGAAACGAGATTTACGCGAGACATGGACGCATTTTTCATAACGAAGAGCTGAACAGCTATTTCAGCGCAAAATCATGGTATCAGCCGACGGTTGACGGAGATGAGTTTACGGAGGAGTATGCGTCAAAGGTCTTCAATACATTTGAAATACAGAATATTTCAACCATGGTTCAATATGAAAAGGCCCATGGATTCAATGGATATTAAGAGGAACGATATGGAGATGAAGGGTAGGAAGGCAATTCTGGTAGTCAGCTTCGGCACCAGTTTTACGAAAACCAGAAAAGAGACGATTCATGTGATCGAACAGCGGATCGCGGATGCGTTTCCCGACCGGAAGATCTACTATGCATGGACGAGTCAGATGCTTCTGAAGAAGGTAAGGGAGCGGGAAGGACTGGAGATCGACCATGTGAGTCAGGCTCTGGAGAGAATGAAGCGTGACGGTATCCGCGAGGTGATCGTCCAGCCGACGCATCTGTTGGACGGCATTGAAAATGAACGGATGAAGGCCGATGTGGAGTGTATGCGGGAAGCCTTTGAACGTATCAGGGTCGGACGCCCTCTGCTGGCCAAGCCGGAGGATGAGCAGGAGATTACAGAGATATTGTGCAAGGTCTGGAAGGAGATCCCGAAGGAGGAACTGCTGGTGCTCATGGGACATGGATCTTCGCACAGTGCCAATGCGGTCTATGGAAGACTTGCGGACAAGCTGCCTGAGTGTGGAAACAAAAATATAATTCTCGGAACGGTAGAAGCACAACCGTCTCTGGACACGGTGCTGACCAAGGCGCTGGATCGTCATCCGGACAGAGTCCATCTAGCTCCGTTTATGATCGTGGCGGGAGACCATGCCATCAACGATATGGCAGGCGAGGAGGAAGACTCATGGATGAGCCGCTTCCGTCAGGCGGGATTTGAGACGGTGTGTCATCTGAGAGGATTAGGAGAATACAAAGAAGTGCAGGAGATGTTCCTGCGCCATGTGAGGGAAGCAGTATGAGCGTACAGATGGTGGGAATCGATCACACAAAGGCGTCGATCGAGGTGAGAACCGTATTTTCATTTACGAAAAAAAATATCGCTAAGACCATGGAGACTTGGAAAAATATTCCCGGTCTCCATGGTGTCGTTATCCTTTCTACCTGTAACCGCATGGAGGTATGGGCCAGTGTGGAGGACGGGGAGCAGATCAGCCTGTATGAGCTTCTCTGCCGTGAAAAGGAAGTAGCGACCGAGACATATCGGGAATTTGCAGTCTGTCGCGAGGGCAGGGAGGCGGTGGAGCACCTTTTTGCCTTGGCGTGCGGACTGGAATCGAGGATCCTCGGGGAAGATCAGATCATCACTCAGGTGAAGGATGCGCTGGCTATGGCCAGAGAAAACTACAGCACGGATCATGTGCTGGAGGTGTTGTTCCGTATGGCGGTGACTGCGGGCAAGCGGGTGAAGACCGAGGTGATCTTGAGCGGTGCGAATGCCTCTGTCATTCATCATGCGGTGCTGAATCTGAAGCAGGAAGGATACCGCTTTGACGGGAAAAAATGCATGGTCATCGGTAACGGGGAGATGGGCAAGCTTTCTGCCAATGTTCTTGTGGCGGAAGGCGCGGACGTCACGGTGACCGTTCGACAATACCGAAGCGGCGTCGTGGAGATCCCGAAGGGCTGTCAACGCATAGACTATAGTGAGCGTATGGAGCTGCTGCCGAAGTGTGACTATGTGATCAGTGCTACGGCGAGCCCGAACTTTACGATTATGGAGGAACAGCTGCTAAAGCTGGATCTGATGAAAAATGTGGTATTGCTGGATCTGGCGGTGCCAAGGGACATTGACCCAATGGTAAAGCGGCTGCCTCAGGTGCGGTTATATGATATTGACTATTTTCATGCGGAGCGTCAGAGTGAGCAGACACAGAAAAATATCGCGCAGGCGCATATGATTCTGGAGGAATATATCGAAGAATTCTACGACTGGTATGAGGGTCGGGATGTGGTGGAGATGATCCAGAGGATCAAGGAATTGGCGGTGGAGGATTTTCACCTGCGGATCCAGAAGCAGGAGAAGGCTCTGAACCGGGTGCAGGAAAAGGAGGATCAGCAGAAGGCGGCGCGGGAGCTTGCAAAGGCGGCGGATACGGCGGCGGGCAAGATCGTGAACAAGCTGATCTTCGGCCTGAAGGGAAAGGTCAGCGACCGGACGTTTCGGGAGTGTGTGGAAGCAATAGAAAAAGTATTTCAATAGGGATGCAATAGGTGGACAGATATATGAAAAAGATTGTGATTGGAAGTCGTGAGAGCCGTCTGGCCGTGATTCAGGCGGAGATGGTAAAGCAGGCGATCGAGAGTGCGCATCCGGAGACTGCGGTGGAGATTCTCACTATGAAGACGACGGGTGATAAGATCCTTGACCGGACGCTGGATCAGGTGGGAGGCAAAGGATTGTTTGTCAAGGAGCTGGATAAGGCTCTGCTGGCCGGGGAGAGCGATCTTTCCGTACACAGCCTGAAGGATATGCCGATGGAGCTGGATATGCAGCTCCCGCTGATCGGGTTTTCCAAAAGAGAGGATCCCAGAGATGTGCTGGTGCTTCCCAAAGGAGCGCAGGAGGTGGATTTTACCAAACCTGTCGGCTGCTCCAGCAGGAGACGTATCCTGCAGTTTCAGAAGCTCTATCCTCAGGCATATTTTCAGCCGGTCCGGGGCAATGTGCTGACCAGACTGCAGAAGCTGGATAGCGGAGAATACGGCGCCCTGATTTTGGCGGCGGCGGGCTTGAAGCGCCTTGGGCTGGAGGAGCGTATCAGCCGTTATTTTACGCCCGAGGAGATGATTCCGGCAGCAGGTCAGGGAATTCTTGGGCTGCAGGGGCGCGTGAACATGGACTACAGCTATCTGGAGGAGTTTCTGGATCGGGAGTCCTTCTGCGCGGCCATGGCAGAGCGGGCGTTTGTACGTGAGTTGGACGGAGGCTGCAGTTCCCCCATTGCGGCGCATGCAAAGCTGGCAGACGGAAGGCTGCAGCTTCGAGGGTTATATTATGATGAAGCTACAGACGGATATTGCGTCGGCAGCATGGAGGATGCGCCGGAGAATGCGGAGGAGCTGGGGAAGGCTCTTGCGAGAAAGCTCCAATCGGAATATATCAAGAAAGAGGGAAAGGTGTGGCTGGTCGGCGCGGGTCCGTCTGATCCCGGATTGTTTACCAGAAAGGGAGAAGCGGTTCTAAAAAAAGCGGAGGTCGTGGTATATGATGCGCTGGTAGGACCGGGTATCCTGAATCTGATTCCGGAAGAGGCGGAGAAGATCAACGTGGGTAAGAGATCCAGTAATCACACCATGAAGCAGGAGGAGATCAACCGGGTGCTGGTGCATCGGGCGCAGGAGGGCAAGCGCGTTGTCCGTCTGAAGGGAGGCGATCCGTTCCTCTTCGGAAGAGGCGGAGAGGAGCTTGAGCTTCTGACAGAGGCAGGGATCGCATATGAAGTAGTTCCGGGAGTGACGTCTGCCTTGTCTGTTCCGGCATACAACGGAATACCGGTGACTCACCGTGATTTCTGCTCATCTCTGCATATTGTTACGGGACATAAGAGAGCCGGAGCCTCCTATGATATTGACTTTGACGCATTGGTGCGGACGAAGGGAACGCTGGTATTTTTGATGGGCATCGCGGCGCTTCCGGACATCTGTCAGGGCTTGCTGGAGGCCGGTATGGAAGCGGATATGCCGGCGGCGGTGCTGCAGCAGGGAACTACGGCGCGACAGAAGCGCATTGTGGCTACCGTGGCGACACTGAGAGAAGAGGTGGAGCGGCAGGGCGTCGAGACACCGGCCATCATCGTGGTAGGAAGAGTATGTACTCTTGCGGATGAGTTTGAGTGGTATGAGAAATTGCCGTTGTCGGGCAAGCGGATTCTCGTGACGAGACCAAAGGAGCTGATCTCCGGTATGGCGAATCGCCTGAGGGAACAGGGGGCGGAGGTGTTGGAGCTCCCCGCTATCCGCACGGTAGCGCGTCCGGTGGAGGGTGCGTGGAAAAAGGCGTTGGAGCAGCTGGCGGATTATCAGTGGATCGTATTTACCAGCCCTACCGGTGTACGGATCTTCTTTGAAAAATTAAAAGAAAAGAACATAGATATACGGAATTTATTCTCCGCATTGTTTGCGGTTATCGGCGAGGGAACGGGCAGAGAGCTGGAGTCTTATGGTTTCCATCCGGATCTCATGCCGAAGGAATACTACGCAGAGGCGCTTGGTCAGGCTCTGGCCGGAGAGCTTCACGGAGAAGAAAAGATACTGATTCCCAGAGCGAGTATAGGAAATCCCGAGCTGGTGGAGCTTTTGAACTCGATTCCGGGAGTGCAGGTGGACGACGTTGCCACCTATGATACGGAGTATGGTCATTCCGAGCTCATTGATGAGCGTGCCGAGATCGAAGCGGGCAGGATCGATTACGCGGTATTTACCAGCGCGTCCACCGTGAAGGGCTTTGCCGGATCTGTGGGAGAGATGGATTTCCATAAGGTAAAAGCGGTATGCATCGGCAGACAGACCAGAGCGGCAGCGGATGCGCTCGGTATGCGCACATGGATGTCCGAGAAGGCGACCATGGATTCTGTGGTGGAAAAGGTAGCGGAGCTGATTCAGGCAGAGAAAGACAGATAAGGAGGTATGAGGTAATGGTTAAGAGACCGAGAAGACTCAGAGGCAGCGAGAATCTCAGAAGGATGGTGAGAGAGACGCGGATGGATCCTCATTCCCTGATCTATCCCATGTTTGTGATGGAGGGGCAGGATAAAAAGGAAGAAATCCCGTCCATGGAAGGACAGTATCGCTATACGGTGGATCGGATGGGAGAATGTCTGCAGGAGCTGTTGGATGCAGGCGTGACCTCCGTGATGCTGTTCGGCATTCCCAAGGTGAAGGATGAGGTCGGAAGTCAGGCTTATGCAGAGGACGGAATCGTGCAGAGAGCGGTTCGTTATGCAAAAGAGCATTTTCCGCAGATATACGTGATCACAGACGTCTGTATGTGTGAATATACCTCTCACGGACATTGCGGAGTGCTCTGCGATCATGACGTAGATAACGATGAGACATTGAAGCTACTGGCGAAAACGGCTGTCTCCCATGCACAGGCAGGGGCAGATATGGTAGCTCCCTCCGATATGATGGACGGACGTGTGGCGGCTATCCGGGAGGCTCTGGATGAGGCAGGATTTCAGAAGATCCCCATCATGTCCTATGCGGTGAAATATGCGTCCGCCTTTTACGGTCCTTTCCGGGATGCGGCGGGCTCAGCGCCGTCGTTTGGCGACCGCAAGACCTACCAGATGGATTACCACAATTCACGGGAGGGCGTGAAGGAGGCCATGCTGGATGAGGAAGAGGGCGCAGACATCATTATGGTGAAGCCGGCCATGTCCTATCTGGACATGATCGTGAAGGTGAAGGAGATGGTAGATACTCCGATCGCTGCCTACAGTGTGAGCGGTGAGTACGCGATGGTGAAGGCTGCGGCGAAGATGGGCTGGGTCGATGAGGAGCGTATCCTTGGAGAAATGGCGGTAGCGGTTTATCGCGCCGGCGCGGATGTCTATCTGACCTACTATGCGAAAGAGCTTGCAAGAATGATGAAGGAAGGAAAAATCGGATGATGAGCAGATCGGAAGAACTTTTTAAAGAAGCCGTCACATTGATGCCGGGCGGAGTGAACAGCCCTGTGCGTGCATTTGCCAATGTGACAGAGTCACCGCGTTTTATTGAACGTGCAGACGGCGCGTATATTACGGATGTAGATGGAAATACTTATATTGACTATATCGGCTCATGGGGGCCCATGGTACTGGGACACAATCATCCGGAGGTATTGAAAAGTGTGATGGAGCGCGCGGCCAAGGGTCTGAGCTTTGGCGCAGCGACAGAGCTTGAGGTGCAGATGGCTCGTAAGGTGTGCGATCTGGTTCCGTCTATCGAGATGGTACGTATGGTAAATTCCGGCACAGAGGCGGTCATGAGCGCCCTGCGTGCGGCGAGAGGGTTTACCGGAAGAAACAAAATCGTGAAATTCATGGGATGCTATCACGGTCATACAGACGCCATGCTGGTAAAAGCAGGTTCCGGAGTTATGACAGCGGGACGTCCGGACAGCGCCGGTGTTCCGGAAGGGTGTACGCAGGATACGCTTCTGGCAGAGTATAACAATCTGGAGAGTGTGAAAGAATTGTTTGATCGCTGTGGAGAGGAGATCGCGGCAGTGATCGTGGAGCCTGTGGCAGCCAATATGGGCGTGGTGCTCCCGAAGGAGGGATTCCTGCAGGGACTGCGCGCACTGTGCGATCAGTACGCAAGCATGCTGATTTTCGATGAGGTCATCACAGGATTCCGACTGAGCCTTACGGGAGCACAGGGCTATTACAAGGTGACACCGGATCTGACCACGTTCGGCAAGATCATCGGGGGCGGCATGCCGGTTGGCGCTTATGGCGGACGTCGTGAGATCATGGAGATGGTAGCTCCTGTGGGAAGCGTCTATCAGGCAGGCACTCTGAGCGGCAATCCGGTAGCCATGGCTGCAGGCCTGACGCAGCTTCGCCTCCTGAGTGAGACACCGGATCTGTATAAGAATCTGAACGCGACCGGCGACTGGTTCTTCGGTGAGATCGGGAAAATCCTCAAAAATCACGGGGTAGCGCACAGCCTGAATCATGTGGGCTCTCTGGGATGTATTTTCTTTACCGGAGAGCAGGTGACGGATTATGCTTCGGCAAAGACCTCAGACACGGCGAAGTATGCAGAATATTTCAAATATATGCTGCATCATGGCATTTATCTGGCGCCGTCACAGTTTGAAGCCATGTTTTTAGGCACGAAGCATACCAGAGAGCAGGAGCTGAAGCGGACACTGGAGATCATGGAGGATTATTTTGCGAAGAGTAGGTAAGATCCTATTGGTGATCTGCTGTGTGTTATTTTTGTTTTCAACTGCGGTGGTCTTGACACTGGCCTGTCGTCCGTTATATTATCATGATGTCAGGAGCCTGCACATTGAGGAAATGTCCGGATATTCGGAAGAGGAGATTCGTGAAAATTATGATGCGTTGATCGATTACAATTTGTCGCCCTTTATTAAGACGCTGGAGTTCCCGACTCTGGCGATGTCCCGGGAAGGCGAGATCCATTTTCGGGAGGTGAAGAGCATTTTTCAGAGGCTTCTTTGGATGGCGCTGATCACAGGCTTGATCGCAGTGATCGGAACGGTCGGCAGGATCCGCAAAAGAGACCTGAGCTATCTGCGTTATGTGGGAATAGCGTCTCTTGTGATTCCGGCTGGTCTTGGCGCCTTGATTGCGCTGAACTGGGAGAGGGCTTTTGTGATGTTTCATGAGCTGGTCTTCGACAATGATTACTGGCTTTTTGATGCAGTGACGGATCCGGTCATCACGATTCTTCCGGATGCGTTTTTCATGCACTGTACACTGATGATCCTTGGGCTCATTGCGGTTCAAGCTGTAGGATGCATACTGGCATCGATGCGGGGAAAGGATGCCGGACTGTGAAGAAAAGGCTGTGGCAAGTATATCAATTGGAATGGGGGAAATGCTATGAAGAAGTTATACAAATCAAACAAGGACAAGATGATCTGCGGCGTATGCGGAGGGATCGCCGAATACTTTGGTCTGGATTCCACGCTGATCCGACTCGCCTTTGCTCTTTTTTCCATCATAGGTGGCAGTGGTGTGCTGGCATACATTGCGGCAGCGATCATCATTCCGTCAGAGTATTAAAGACAGATTTCGGATAGATCGAAAGTAGCGCTGTCCGTATAATGATTGACGAGAATAAATGAAAGCGAATAAATAAGTAAAAATAAGTCCATACTCCGAAAGAAAGGAGTGTGGACTTATTTTATGAAGAAAGAAAAAAAGATCGATCTGACAAGACTAAAGGACGAGGAGAAGATGAAATATGAGATCGCAGGGGAGCTGGGGCTGCTGGACCGTGTGCTGACGGATGGCTGGAAATCCCTGACGGCAAAGGAGACCGGACGAATCGGAGGGCTCATGACAAAAAGGAAAAAAGAACGGGAACGCAGTGAAGAAAAATAGCGTAGGAAACGGCGGGAGAACGCTGGTGTCTTGCCGCCGGTCTTTTGATATGCTATAATCAGAAGCATGAAAACATTACAACAGGATTTACAGACCGGACAATTTAAGAATATATACCTGCTTTATGGAGAGGAAGCCTATCTGAAAGACCAGTATAAGGAGCGGTTGAAAAATGCGCTGATCCCGCCGGAGGACACCATGAACCTTAATCACTACAAAGGAAAGGGGATCTCTGTGCAGGAGCTGATCGATCAGGCGGAGACGATGCCGTTCTTTTCCGAGCGCAGATTGCTGATGATTGAGGACAGCGGGTTTTTTAAAAATGCCACCGCAGAGCTGGCAGAGTATCTGGAGCAGGTTCCGGAGACTACGTACTTTGTATTTGTGGAGAACGAGGTGGATAAGCGCGGGAAGCTGTATAAGACCGTGAAGTCTAAGGGAAGCGTCGTGGAATTCGTGCGTCAGACTGAAGAGATGCTGCAGCGCTGGGTGCTCGGTACTTTAAAAAAGGAGCAGAAAAATATCACCCGCAATACCATGGAGCTGTTCTTTTCCAAAACGGGAACAGACATGAGCAATATCCATACGGAGCTTGAGAAGCTGCTGTCTTATACGATGGGAAGAGAGGTCATCACCTCGGAGGATGTGGAGGAGATCTGTACCACACAGACGACGGGGAAGGTGTTTGATATGGTGGACAGCATGGCAGAGAAGCAGCAGCGCCGCGCGCTTGATCTATACTATGATCTGCTGGCACAAAAGGAGCCGCCGATGAGGATCCTCTATCTGGTGACCAGACAGTTCCATATTCTGATGCAGGTGAAGGAGCTGCGAGCGGAGGGGATGGATCAGCAGAATATCGCCCAAAAATGCGGACTGCAGAGCTTTGCCATGCGCAAATATCTGAAGCAGGGAGAGCACTATACGATTGAGCATTTGAAAAGACTGGTGGAGCGGGCGGTGTCACTGGAAGAGGATGTGAAGAATGGACGGATCAATGATCAGCTTGCGGTAGAGCTGATGATCATCTCGGGAAGTCAGGAAAGAAAGTAAAATAAAAATACAAAAAAGACCATCGGATGACGGGCCGATGGTCTTAAAATAGTTCCTCTATTAGATATTGTTAACGAGCTTAGCCAAACGGGAAACTTTTCTGGCAGCTGTGTTCTTGTGATATACACCCTTGGTTGTAGCCTTATCAATTGTGGATGTAGCATTCAGCAGAGCAGCACTTGCAGCAGCCTTATCGTTTGCGGTTACAGCAGCCTCTACTTTCTTCACAGCAGTCTTCACACCAGACTTAATCGCCTTGTTGCGATCAGCTTTTGTTCTGTTAACTAAGATACGCTTTTTTGCGGATTTAATGTTAGCCAATTTCTGACACCTCCAAACATTCTATTATCATTCCGTTATGTTAAACTCGGACACGGACGTTCTAACATAAACATACTCTGATATTTTAGTGCAACTATCGTCGGATGTCAATACATAATTCTCGCTTTTTTGCAAAA
>JAUNCG010000055.1 GCA_030526715.1 Eubacteriales bacterium | reverse complement strand
ATAACGAGGTGATATAAATGTTACTGACAAAAGAATGCGACTATGCGATTCGAATTCTGCGTGCCCTCTCCGATGGCACACCTTCCAATATCCAGACTATCTCTCAGGCAGAGCAGATCAGCGTCCCTATGGCCTACAAGCTGGCGCATAAGCTGGAGCAGGCCGGTTATCTCAAAAGCTCCAGAGGTCCCGGTGGCGGTTATACACTGACTGCAGACCTGAAGTCAGCTACTCTATATGATGTCTGTCTGGCTGTAGATAAGGATCTGTTTGTCACGGAATGTGTGTCTCCCGGATTTTCCTGTTCACGTAATCTACCGGGCTCACCCTGCCGTGTACATCAGGAATTTATCCGTATTCAGAAGATCATGCGAAAAGAGCTTCAATGGAATTCTCTCTATGATATCCTGTTCGGCTCTTCTGTCTGATCACGCATAGCGGTCTCTGTGTACTATTCACTATTTTTATATTTACAAAGGAGGAATCTTATTTATGAATCAGTGTTATGGATGCAACACCTGCAGCAGTGCGGACAAGCCTCTGGAAGGCTTTATCCGCGAACTTCCGATGGAGACTTCACATCATCGGGTAGATCATCAGAAAACGAAATGCGGCTTCGGCCTTCAGGGCGTCTGTTGTCGTCTCTGTTCTAACGGACCTTGCCGGATCACGCCGAACTCTCCGCGGGGCATTTGTGGAGCGAACGCAGACACTATCGTTACCCGCAATTTTCTTCGTGCCGTAGCTTCCGGTTCCGGCTGTTATATTCACGTAGTGGAAAATACGGCTCTGAATCTGAAAAATACCGCAAAAAGCGGAGGTGAGTTAAAAGGACTCCACGCTTTAGATCGTCTCTGCAAGCTCTTCGACATCAAAGAAACCGACGATCACAAACGTGCGGAGATGGTTGCCGACATGGTGCTCGCGGATCTGTATAAGCCGGAATATATACCGATGGAGCTGGTAGAAAAGATTGCCTATGCGCCGCGTGTAAAACGCTGGAAAGAGCTCGGTATCATGCCGGGCGGTTCTAAGTCCGAGGTATTTAAAGGCGTTGTAAAATGCTCCACCAATCTGAATTCTGACCCGGTGGACATGCTGGTTGACTGCCTGCGTCTGGGAATCTCCACCGGAATTTACGGGCTGACACTTACCAATCTGCTCAACGATGTACTGCTCGGCGAGCCCGCGCTGCGTATGGCTCCGGTCGGCTTGCGTGTCATCGATCCGGATTATATTAACATTATGATCACCGGGCATCAGCACACGATGTTTGTGGATCTTCAGGAGCGCCTGATTTCCCCGGAAGCTATTGCAAAGGCACAGGCTGTCGGTGCAAAGGGCTTTAAGCTCGTAGGCTGTACCTGCGTCGGTCAGGATCTGCAGCTGCGCGGCGCGCACTACGAAGAGGTATTTGACGGTCATGCCGGCAACAACTATACCAGCGAAGCAGTGCTTGCTACCGGCGCCATCGACGCTGTCCTCTCCGAGTTCAACTGCACGCTCCCCGGAATCGAGCCAATCTGCGACCGTCTCAAGATCAAACAGATCTGTCTGGATGATGTCGCCAAAAAAGCCAACGCCGAACTTCTGAAGTTTGATTTTGCCAAACGTGAAGAGCAAAGTGAACTGATCATCGATAAAATTGTCGAAGCTTATAAAGAACGCCGCGGAAATGTCGAGCTGAATCTGCTCCCGACCCACGGAAACGACCATACGCTCACCGGCGTCAGCGAGGATTCTCTGCGTACCTTCTTGGGCGGAACGTGGAAGCCGTTGATCGATCTTATCGCTGCGGGCGAGATCAAAGGCATTGCGGGCGTTGTGGGCTGCTCTAATCTGACAGCCGGAGGTCACGATGTTCTGACCGTAGAGCTGACCAAGGAACTGATCGCAAAAGATATCATCGTACTGACTGCAGGCTGTTCTTCAGGCGGTATCGAAAATTGCGGGCTGATGACTCCCGAAGCCGCAAAATATGCAGGTCCAAAGCTTCGTGCTGTATGCGAAAAGCTTGGCATTCCACCTGTATTGAACTTCGGTCCGTGTCTTGCCATCGGTCGTCTGGAGATCGTTGCCACCGAAATCGCCGCAGAGATGGGTGTGGATCTTCCACAGCTTCCTCTGGTACTCTCCGCCGCTCAATGGCTGGAGGAACAGGCTCTGGCTGACGGTGCGTTCGGACTTTCTCTCGGTCTTCCGCTGCACCTTGGATTACCGCCATTCATCACCGGCAGTCCGGTTGCGGTAAAGGTGTTGACTGAGGATATGAAGGAACTGACCGGAGGACAGGTGATTATCAACTCTGACGCAAAAGAAACCGCTGATATTCTGGAAAAAATTATCGAGGATAAGCGTACTGCTCTGGGTATCTAGGAGGTGGCCTATGAAAAGAATTATGATCGACGCGACAAAATGCGATGGCTGCAAAAGCTGTACCATCGCCTGTATGCAGGCACACCGCGATACTCCCGGAACTATTTATGACCTCGATCTTACGGATATTCGCAACGAATCCCGCAATCATATCGTGCGTATGGAAGACGGCTCCTACCGTCCGATCTTCTGCCGTCACTGTGACCAGCCGGAATGTATGATGTCCTGCATGAGCGGAGCACTGACTAAGGATCCGGTCACCGGTCATGTACAATACGATGAAACAAAATGCGGCTCCTGCTTTATGTGCGTTATGAATTGTCCTTACGGTGTTCTAAAAGCAGATACCGCCACACGCACAAAAGTAATAAAATGTGATTTCTGTATCAAAGACGGGGAAGAACCCAACTGTGTACTGTCCTGTCCTACCGGAGCAATCTATGTAAAGGAGGTGCTGTAGATGAAGCATGTGATCATTGGTGTCGGCGCTGCAGGTATCACCGCTGCCAAAACTATCCGTGAGATGCAGCCTCAAGCAGATATTATTATGATCTCCGAGGATACTTACGTACATTCCAGATGTATGCTTCACCGCTACTTAAGTCATGAACGAGACGAAAAAGCCCTCAGCTTTGTGCCGGAGGATTTCTTCGAGAAACAGCAGCTCACATGGTTTTCCGGAAAGAAAGTGACCCATATCCTTCCACAGACACATCAGATCAGACTTTCCGATGATGCAACACTCGATTATGATAAGCTTCTGATCGCCACCGGCGCCAACAGCTTTATTCCTCCGGTCGGTGATTTTCGTCAGGCAGCCAATGTCTTCGGTCTGCGTCATCTCTCTGATGCACAGCGTATTCTGGCACAGGCAGAGAATGCTCAGCGCATCCTGATCGTCGGCTCCGGACTTGTCGGTATGGATGCCGCTTACGCTTTCCTTGAGCAGAAAAAGCAGGTTACCGTTGTAGAGATGGCTGATCGTATCCTTCCGATTCAGCTGGACGAAACTGCCGGCAATACATACCGTAAGCTTTTTGAAGCCGCCGGATGCCACTTTATCGTCAGCCGCAAGGCCTCTGCGACCGTTATGGAAAACGGTCGCATTACGAAAGTGATCCTTGACGATCAGACCGAGATCCCCTGTGATCTTGTCATTGTCGCTGCCGGTGTGCGCGCTGCCATTGAATGTGTACAGGATACTTCCATAAAATCTGAGCGTTTTATTGAAGTAAATGACTATATGCAGACCAGTGATCCGGATATCTATGCCGCCGGTGATGTGGCCGGTCTTTCCGGCATCTGGCCAAATGCCATGAAGCAGGGGCAGACTGCCGCATACAATATGTGCGGATTTCCAATGCAGTATGTAGATCGTTATGCCATGAAAAATACCATGAATTTTTACGGTATCACGACACTTTCTCTCGGACGCGGTATCGTTCAGGACGGTGATGAGGTCATTCTAAAAGAAGACCATTCCTCTTATCGAAAAGCGATTCTCCGAGACGGCAAGCTGGACAGTATTCTGCTGCAGGGATCCATCGATTACTCCGGAATCTATCAGTATTTAATCAAGAATCAGGTAGATATCTCCGATAAAAAAGACAGGATTTTTGATCTATCCTTTGCAGATTTCTACGGTATTGAACCGGACGGACAATACAATTGGCGTATATAAATACAATTTGAGCGCAAAAAATCAGCCGCCAGATATCATATACGGATATCTGGCGGCTGAGCTATTCATACCGGCAAATCTAAATTTTACAAAGTCAAATCCTTTAGCCCATCAACTCCTGCACTTCCGCCACGGTCGGCATCACGCGCAGCGCACCTTTACGGGTAGTGATCACGGAAGCGGCAGCATTCGCAAAGGTCAGCATCTCTTTCA
The DNA here is from genome assembly GCA_030526715.1 of Eubacteriales bacterium. Lineage (GTDB taxonomy): Bacteria > Bacillota > Clostridia > Lachnospirales > Lachnospiraceae > Marvinbryantia. The sequence goes on along the minus strand of JAUNCG010000055.1, from coordinate 9,039 downwards.
GATTCTCTGCGCTAAGATTCTCCAGACCATGCTCGCACACATAATGAAGTACACAGCCGCAGAAGGTATCTCCCGCGCCGGTCGTCTCGATCGTTTTCTCCTGCACAAACGCCGGAACCTCCACCTTCTGATCCTTATAATACGCACGGCTGCCGTCACGTCCGAGGGATACCAGAATCAGTGAGATTTTCGGATAACGCTCACGGATCCATGACACACCTGCATCAAAATCTTCCTCCCCGGTCAGCCACTGAATCTCATTGTCCGAGATCTTCAAAACATCTGTCTGTCCAAGTCCATACAGTACCTGCTCCTTCGCATCATCCAGCGACTTCCACAGAGGCGGTCTCAGATTCGGGTCGAAGGATACCAGCGCTCCGTGCTCCTTTGCCATAGCCAGAGCCTTCTTGGTCGCCTCCCGTACACCCTCGTGTGTCATAGACAGTGTGCCGAAATGGAAGATCTTCGTATCCCCGATCAGCGCCTCCGGCACCTCATCCGCACGGAGCATCATATCCGCGCCCGGATTACGATAGAAAGAGAAATCACGGTCACCATCCGCAAAGGTATGAACCAGCGCCAGTGTCGTATGCACCTCCTCATCCATCATCAGATAGGTCGCATCGATCCCCACTTCCTCCAGCGCTTCCTTCAGCTGTGTTCCGAAGAAGTCCTTTCCAACCTTACCAAGAAATGCCGTCTTATTGCCAAGACGCTGCAGCATTGCCAGCACATTACACGGAGCTCCGCCCGGATTTGCCTCAAACATCGGATTCCCCTGTGTACTCACATCATTTTCCGTAAAATCGATCAATAGCTCACCTAAAGCTACTACGTCATACTTTTTCATAGTTCCCGTATCCCCCTGCATTTTATTAAATATCTCACATTTGCATATCGATATTTTATTCAGATGCTTTCATTTTAGCATAAATATGTTCATTTTTCTATGATAATATAAAAGGAAAACAGACATTGTTCTGCCTATTTTCCTCTCATAATGTCTATGCTCCATTCTATCCTGTATTACATCAGATCATACTTTGTCACATTCATCACGACATCCCCATCTGCGAAGAAAGAAATCCCCTTTGCCTCCTGCGGAGTAAACAGCGTCGCCGTCAGCACCTGTTCCCCATCATTGACAAACACCTCTGCGCTGAAGCGATCCAAAATGATACGCAGCTTCAATATCCCATCCCTTGTATTCACAAAACTGCGTCGCTGATGAATGATCGCTCTGCGTGATCCGGAGAACTTGCGATCGATTTTTAATACAGACTCCTCCGGTCGGAAGCTTAACGCCGTATGGTACTGTTCGTTCTGAGCAAAGCGTACCGCAAATTTCCGGTAAGACCTTTCCGCGTCAGCCGGTGCAATGGTCAATTCCATGTCAATGCGTCGTCCTTCCACTCCATTCAGCTGAATCAGATCACTGACCGGTACATTCTTATATTCTACCTTGCCGGTTCGCATCTCTTCCAGCTCTCTCAGAGGCTTCTGGAACAGTCTGCCATTTTTCACAGACAGCTCGCGCGGCAGACTCATCTGTCCAAACCATGGCTGGTTCGGCATACGCATACTGCAGGTATCCCAGTTCTGCATCCAACCGATCATTACTCTGCGACCATCCGGCATAACAACCGTCTGCGGTGCATAGAAATCAATCCCATAATCAATGGCCTGATGTTTCTGCTCTGTAAAGCTATCCGTCTCCGCATCGTATTCTCCGATGACACAGAGCGTACCATTCCCGTTATGATATTCCAATCCCTCCGGCAGCATATCCTGCGGACTTGTCAGCAGAACACCTTTTCCATCCAATTCAAAAAAGTCCGGGCATTCCCACATCTTTCCGTATCTGTCTCCATTAGCGATCAATACCTTTTGAAACTTCCAGTGAAACCCATCCTCACTGGAGTACAAAAGAATCTGACCGCTTCCGTCTTCCGGTCGGCTTCCCACCACGCAGCGATAGGTACCGTCTGATTTTCTCCATATCTTCGGATCACGAAAATCAAATTCGGAAGCACCCTCCGGCAGGTCAGATGCATCCAACACCGGATTCTGTCCATATTTCTGGTAATCTGTTCCGTCTCCTACTGCAAGGCACTGCGTCTGAATGTCCAAAACCTCGCCATCCGGCTGTGTCCGTTTCATCACTCCCGTATACATCAGAAGATGTCTGCCGTCCGGAAGCTCTATAGCACTGCCGGAAAAACATCCGTCCCGATCATAAGGCGCATCCGGAGCCAGCGCTGCCGGATAATGCTCCCAATGAAGCAGATCCTCGCTCACCGCATGTCCCCAGTGCATCGGTCCCCACACACAATCATATGGATAATACTGATAGAACATATGATATTTTCCGTTGTAATAGGAAAATCCATTCGGATCATTCATCCATCCGATGTACGGAGAAAGATGAAATGCCGGCCGCTGACCTTCCTGAATTTTTCTCGATTCTGTCTCTTCGTATGTTCTTGCATCTCTCAGTGTCTGACTCGACATTTTTCTCTTCCTCCAATGATCCTGTTATCGTTCCTTCCGGCTCTGTTCCGGCGCTCTCAGCGTTACTGTAAAATATCGGCTGCTTCCGCCAGCAGCATACAGGAGTCATAGGCGCACTCCGGAACCGGAAGCACATACCCGCCCCGCATCAGCGCCGCGCCGGTGTAGACTTCCCCGTTGATCCTGTAGCTCGTCTTCTCACACAGGCCCTTAAACCTTACTCGAATCCTCTTCGGATTTGCATATACGTCTGTGTGAACTACGGACAGAATCGCCTTTGACTGATCCTTCGCCACATAGCTCCATGCCGTATAGGCACGCTCATCCATCGGAGAATTCAGTCGATAATAATCTCCGCTCTGGAACAATGCCTGATGCTTCTTATAAAAGGCTGCCTGCTCCTTCGCTTCCTTCTTTTCCTGCTCACTCAGCTTATTCAAATCAAGCTCATAGCCGAAAGCGCCCTGCATAGCACAGATGCCTCTGGTCTTAAACGGCGTCACCCTTCCATTCTGGTGATTCGGGCAGGCAGATACATGCGCCGCCACCGCCGACATGGGGTAGCCAAAGGAAGTTCCGTACTGGATACGCAGACGCTCGATCGCGTCTGTATTATCACTGCACCAGATCTGCGGCGAATAGTACAGCATTCCCGCATCAAATCTGCCGCCGCCACCGCTGCAGCCCTCCAGAAGAAGCTTCGGATGACGCGTCAGCATATCCTCCATGATTTCATACAGTCCCAGCATGTAGCGATGCCGCACAGCTCCCTGACTCACGCCCGGCTCCGTCACATTGAAGGCTAGATCCATACTGCGGTTCATATCCCATTTTACATATTCAATATTGGCGCTGCTTAAGATCTGCTCAATGCATTCTTTAATATACTCACGGACATCTTTTCTGGACAGATCCAGAATCAGCTGATCTCTGGAACGCACCGGAGCCCGCCCCGGAATCTGCAGCGCCCAGTCCGGATGTGCCCGAAACAGCTCGCTATCCTCAGATACCATCTCCGGTTCCATCCAGATGCCAAACTTCACGCCAAGTCCGTTTACCTGATCCACCAGCTCCTTCAGGGAGCATCCCAGCTTCTTCTCATTCACAAACCAGTCTCCCAGTCCGGAGGTGTCATCGTCTCTCTTACCAAACCAGCCATCATCCAGAACCAGCATATCCAAGCCCAGATCTGCCACCTCTTTTGCCAGCTGCAGCAGCTTTTTCGCATCAAACTGGAAGTAGGTCGCCTCCCAGTTATTTGCCAGAGTCGGCCGCGCCTGATCCTTCCACCAGCTGCGGATCAGATGCTTATGCAATATACTCTGCATATTTCCGGATAATCTCGTCAGCCCCTGTCCGGAATACGTCAGCACTACCTCCGGTGTAACAAAGCTCTCGTTCTCTGCCAGCTCCCAGACAAATTCTTCGTCATTCAGACCGCCGACCAGACGAAGTCCGTCGATCTGATCCTTCTCCACCTGAAATTTGAAGCTGCCGCTGTAAACCAGAGAAATCCCATAGCAGGCTCCATAATCCTCCACCGTATCCCTGCCGCTAAGGATCATAAACGGATTATGATGATGACCGGATGCGCCTCTGGTACTGCTGATCTCCTCAATACCGTGCATGACAGGTCTTCGCTCAAGCTGACGCTCTCCCGCATGCTTTCCGTAAAAATGAATAAGATCCATATCTCCCTGCAGGAAATCCAGACCTAAGCTCATCGCCCGGCGCAGTGTCCACACTTCCTTCTCACGGTTCGTGATGCGCGCCGCTCTGGTAATCACATCCTGTTCTTCAAATACGCCGTAAAGAAGCGTCACATATACCTCTCTGTAAAGATCCTTCAGCGTAATCTCCAGAGTCTGAACGCAGGTATCCTCCCCCGCAAACAGTGCCGGAAGTCCCGTCAGGTCGTATTTTCCATCCCAAAGCTCATAAGAAGCATAGCGCAGATCCAACGCCGCCGGTCCATCCTTCGGCCCCGCCAGCAGTGCTTTCACACGAAAGTCTCCATTCCCCAGCACCGGATACTCCAGCGGATAATAATCCATAGAATAAGTACGATCTCCGCAAGCATCTCCCGGCTGTCCGGAGAATCCGCGGTCAAACGGACCTATGAGATAAGAAAAATCACTCTCATCTGCCTTCTCACCGTAATAGGTGTGCAGCAGCACGCCCTTTTCATCCACCTTCATCTGATACGTACTGTTTCTGGTCTGTAATGTAAATAACTTCTTCTCTTGATCGATATAAATCGCCATTTCTTTTCCTCCCATTCCTATATTCCATGTGAGCAATCTTTTTTATTATACAAACCTGTTATTATTCTTCTACTGCCTTTTTACTCAAATCAATTGCACGGATCCGCTTACGCAGCGGCAATATGCCTCCCGGATTCACTGAGAATTCATCTGCGCCCATACGCAGGAAGGTCTCTGTCAGCGCCGGATCCGCTCCCAGCTCGCCGCAGATACCAACCGGAATGCCATGACGATGACCGGCATCGATCGTCATTTTAATTTCCTTGAGAACCGCCGGATGGTAAATATCCAGAAACGGATCCAGCTCTGCATTCCTACGATCGATCGCCAGCGTGTACTGCGTCAGATCATTCGTTCCGATAGAGAAAAAATCACATTCCTCTGCCAGCTCATCCGCGATCAGAACCGCAGCCGGGGTCTCGATCATTACGCCCAGACGGTAGCTGCCAATCGTGACACCCTTCTGCTTCAGCTCCTCTTCACACTCCCTGAGAAGCTTCCTACACGCACGCACCTCTCTTACGGAAGTAATCATGGGAAACAGGATTCCGAGATTCCCGTATGCAGATGCACGAAGCAGCGCACGAAGCTGTGTCTTAAAAAACTCTTTGTGCGTCAGGCAGAGACGGATCGCGCGGATACCCAGCGCCGGATTCTCCTCTTTTTTCATGTCCATATAATCAGCCTGCTTGTCTGCCCCGAGATCACAGGTACGGATGATCACCTGCTTGGGAGCCAGAGTCTCGACAGCCAAACGATAAGCGTTAAGCTGCTCCTCCTCTGTCGGATAAGCTTCGGCATTCAGATATACAAATTCCGAGCGAAGCAGACCGATTCCTCCCGCACCGCTGTGCAGAACCGATCCGATATCGGACGGGTCTGCGATATTGGCATATACCTTGACGTTTGTTCCGTCAATCGTAGTGTCGGGAGCACCACTCAGCTCCTGCAGAAGAGCCTTTTGCCTGAGCTCTTCATCATGGCGTTTTTTCAGAGACGCCGCAAGCTCTGCCGACGGCTCTATGTAAACACAGGAATGATATCCATCGATCGCGGCCTCTTTGCCGTCCCATTCTTCCGAAGCCTCCTGACACTGCACCAGCATCTGAATCCCCATGGAGCGAGCTAGAATCGCAGTGTGACTGTTCACAGATCCTTCCTGTGTGATCATGCCAAGAAGCAATGATTTATCCAAACGTATCAGCTCGGACGGCGTCAGATCTTTGGCGGTCAAAATATAGGGTTCCGTTCCCTCCTCGAAATCCATATGATCGATGCCAAGGAGCTCCTTCAGTACCTCCTGTTCAACATCATAGATATCTGCTGCTCTCTCTTTTATATACGGATCGTCCATTTTGGCAAACACCATGGCCTGCTTGTCGAAGGCCTCCTTCACCGCATACTCCGCCGTATATTTCCGGGATCGGATGCTCTCTCTGATCGTATCTATCAGCGTCTCATCTTCCAGTATCATGACATGAGCAGAAAACACCTCGGCGCCGTCCTTGTCCGCATCCACAAGCGCTTTCTCATAAAGTGTGTTCTGCCGACCGATCGCCTGCTCTCTCGCATTTTCAAAGCGCCTGATCTCGATCTGCGTATTTTCAATCATTCGATCACTGATCTCAGGCTTTGGCGGCTTATAAATTCTGATTCTGCCAATGACAATGTCGCCCAGAACACTTTTACCGGTTGCAACCTCCATAGGACGCCTCCTTTAGAAGCTCTCTTATTTCTTTTTAAACGTCGTCACCAGCCACGCAAAATCTCGTGCCGGGATTCCGACTCCACGAGCCTCGCGACGCTTTCCGGTCAACAGATCCTTATAATTTTCCGTCTCATTGATCCATGCAGTCTCATCCTGATCACTGAAGTTGAACAGTGCGATCAGCTTCTCGCCATCATAGTAGCGTCCGATACCGAGGATATGATCATTGTAGGTCTCCACGATCCATGCATCCGCATCCGCTGAAAATACCTTATGAGACGCGCGCAGCTTCTCCAGCTTGCGAAGCGCCTTAAAGATCCGTCCCTCTCTGGCCTTATTAGAACGACGCTTCTTCGCATTATCCCATGAAAAATCACCGCGATGCAGATATCTGGAATCATCCCACTTCAGTGTATCCTCATGGTACGTATAATCGTTCAGCTGTCCGATCTCATCACCGGACTGAAGCACCGGAATACCGGACTGTGTCAGCAAAAATGCATGCAGCATCACATCCAGACGGATACCCATAGCCAGCTTATCCTGATCCAGCTCATATTCCGCAGCCTCAATACCGCACAAGGATGCGGTAGTTCCGCACAGACGGGCATCTCCCAGTCTCGGATCGTCATTATAAAGCTCGCCTCTGGCATCGGAATTTTCAAAATGTCCGAGGAAGTAATCATTCAAAAAGCGCTTGTGAGACACTTCCTCCACCCCAAACTGTTTCAGATACTCATAATCCAGCCCCCAGCCAATATCATCATGACACCGCAGATAATTCAAAAAGGTATACTGCTTCGGAAGTGCAAATACCTGTCCCAGCTGATGTCTCATCAGGCGCACATCCTTCGTAGCCACCGTATGCCAAGTCGTGGCCATGGTAGTTACATTATAGAGCATATGGCACTCCGGCTTGGTCACAGTACCAAAATACGGAACCACCTTCGATGGCTCCATAACGACCTCGCCCAACAGCAGTGTCCCCGGACACACGATCTCTGCCGCCATACGCATGATACGTACCAGTGTATGTACCTGCGGCAGATTACGGCAGGTCGTTCCCAGCGTCTTCCAGATATAAGGAACTGCATCCAGACGGATAATATCTACGCCCTGATTACACAGATACAGCATATTCTCCGTCATATCGTTGAATACCACCGGATTTCCGTAATTCAGATCCCACTGATACGGATAGAACGTCGTCATTACCACCTTGTGGACATCCTCACACCAGCTGAAATTACCCGGAGCCGTCTGTGGGAATACCTGAGGGGTGGTCTCCTCAAACTGATTCGGAATGTTCCAGTTATCAAAGAAAAAATAGCGATCCTGAAACTCCTTCTCTCCTGCTCTCGCACGTTTGGCCCACTCATGATCCTCTGAAGTATGATTCATGACAAAATCAAGACATACGCACATGCCGTCCTTATGGCAGTCCTCTGCCAGCTGTGCCAGCTCCTCCATCGTTCCGAGCTCCGGCTGCACCTTACGAAAATCCGCAACCGCGTATCCACCGTCAGAGCGTCCCTTCGGGCTCTCCAGCAGCGGCATCAGATGTACATAATTCACGCCCGCCTCCTGCAGATACGGCAGATGCTCCCGCACACCCTGCAGCGTCTTGCCGAAGCAATTCGTGTACATCAGCATACCAAGCATATCGTTTCCACGGTACCAGCCTTCTTCCTGCTCCCGCTCCCGGTCTATCTCCTTGAGCGCTTCCGGTCGCTCTTTATACATACGATGCAGCATCGATACGAAATACTGAAAAGCCTGCTCGTCATTGTGATACAATTCTGAGTATAACCATTTCAGTTCATCATAATTCTGGGTAAATCGCTCTTTAAACTCTTTTTCCAGCGTATCTTTCATTGTCATTCATCCTTCCTCCCTGCCCTGATACAAATTCGTTTATATTTGATATAGCTTTCATTTTTCGTCTTTGGGTCAAACTTATACGGCTCTATTGTACCATCAATTTCCTATGCTGTCACAACATTTCGCTGTCTTTTCTGTTGCTCTTATGGAAATACTTCTGAAGTCATGTGCATTTCATTTCTTCGAAAGGCATTCTCCATCTAAAATCATTTCCATCCCGATCTTCTGCGGTTTTAACCCACATTTCTCATAAAATGCCATTGCGGATTTATTTTCCGCCCACACATTTAAGGTTACATTGTAGCAGCCCTGTTTTTTTGCGAAATCAAGTACATACGCATATAGCTTCCGACCAATATGCTTTCCTCTGATATTCTCATCCACACACAGATCATCGATGTAGAGTGTTTTGATGTCCGTCAAAATATTGTCGTCCGGAAGTTGCTTAAATATACAGAACGCATATCCTTCCACCACATCATTCTCATCTACCGCTACAAACACCGGTGTCTCGTCATTTTTCAAAATCGCCTTCAGCTGCTCCTCCGTATATTTAGTAGCAGGGCCTTTGAACAGATCCGGTCTGGCAATATGGTGTACCATATCTACCTGCACCAGCAACTCCATGATTTTGTTAATATCTTTTTCCTGTGCTCTTCTGATCTCTTTATACAT
>JAUNCG010000054.1 GCA_030526715.1 Eubacteriales bacterium | reverse complement strand
CATTTTCCTGCAAAATGAGCGCTATTTAAGCGTAAGACTCCACAATGATCTGTATCGTCCTCTCATCCCGGAACTCATTTATCTGAGGATAGTACATCAAAGACAAATATACCCGATTTTCCCTTCCCTGCTTCAGCCTTTCCAGCTCCTGTACACCAAACACTCTTTCGATATATTTCAGCAGCTTTTCTGTGTTTTGGAAGCAGAGAGCGTCCATAACGCATCCCATTTCGTTGCGTACACGCATTTTTATGACGTTCTGATTTTTACCTATGATCCTGAGACTCTGGATATCCAGCGCCTTCTCGGCAAATACCGGCTTCTTATTTCCTTTTCCGAAGGGCTCCAGCAGAGAAAGCTCCTCGATCACCTTTTCCGATATATAGTGCAGCGGCATGGGTACGTCGATCATGATCCTGCAGCAAAGCTGTTCGTCCGTCAGACTGCAGACCTCATTCAGACGGCGGCGCATCTCCTCTACCTTCCGTTCCTTCAATGAGAAGCCGGCTGCCATGGGATGACCGCCAAAGTTTGAAAACAGATCCTGCACCTTTTCCAGCTCCCGACTCATAAAGTATCCTTCTATAGAGCGGCCGGAGCCCTTGATACTGTTTGCCCCGTCTGTCAGGATGTACGTGGGGCGATAGTACCGATCCCGGATTTTTCCCGCAATGATCCCGGCAATGCTCTCGTGGCACTCCGGCAGATAAACGACCAGCACCCGGTCTTTTTCCCAGCCATTGGCTTCGATTTCCTCTGCCGCACGCCGGATTCCCTGCTCTGTCAGATCCTTACGGCGTGCATTTAATTCCAGCAGCTCCTGCGCGATCGGCAGAGCGTCTCCCTCCGTCTCTGCCAGCAAAAGCTGCAAGGATTTCTCCGCTGTAGCCAGTCTTCCACTGGCGTTCATGCAGGGACCGAGCGTAAATCCGATGTGAGAGGCGGTGATCTTTTTTCCCTCCACCTCATTCACACGCATCAATGCGCGAAGACCGGGATTTTCCGTCTGATTCAGCAGCTTCAATGCTTCTTTCACCAGAATCCGGTTCTCTCCCGTGAGCTCCATGATATCTCCTACCGTAGCAAAACCGGCGAATTCAATAAATCGATTGCTCTCCTCTCCCGCTTTCCCAAGAGCCTCATAGAGCGCACGGATCACCTTGTAGGCAACGCCGGCACCACAGAGCTGTTTATAGGGATAGGGGCAGTCAGGTCTGTGGGGATTTACCACCGCATCTGCCTCAGGAAGTATCGCCGTTCCTGCCTCGTCACTTTTCAGCTCATGGTGATCCGTTATGATGACGGTCAATCCCTGTTTTCTGGCGTACTCCACCTGTGAAAAAGCAGAAATCCCGTTGTCACAGGTGATGATGGTCTCCACTCCGTCTGCCAAAGCCCGATCGATCAGAGAAATGTTCAGACCGTATCCATCCAGAATACGATCCGGCAGAACATGATCCACCTTGGCTTTGCATTCCCGAAGTCCGCAGAGCAATATATAGGTGGCGCATATGCCGTCAATATCATAATCTCCGATCACCCTGATATGACGGTGCTTTTGTATGCTCTCTGCCAGATACTTTACCGCAAGCTCCATATCCTTCATCAGCTGCGGAGCATGCAGGCACTCCTTTCCTCCATACAGATACTCCTGTATGGCCTCATCCCCGATGATATCGCGATTGCGTACCAGTCGGGCTGTTACCTGATCGATCTGAAACCTTCCGGCGATTTCTTTGAAATCTGCTTTTTTAGTTTCGATCATCCATTTTTCTTTCATGTATTTCTATCCTTTACGTAAAAGAGCCGCCGCATATGCTGCGGCGGCTTAACCTTGTCAATGATTATTTTCTTCTCTGAATTCTGGTTCTCATCACATACCAGAGCGGACCGGTCACGAACACGGAGGAATATCCGCCGCATACGATACCTACCATCAACGGAAGCGCAAACTCACGGATAGAGTTTACACCCATGATGAACAGGACTGCAATGGTAATAAATGTGGTGATTGAAGTATAAATACTTCTGGTCAGAGTCTGTGTAATACTCAGATTTACAACATCTGCAACCGTAGCGTTCTTTTTCTTCTCACGCAGATTCTCACGGATACGGTCAAAGATCACGATGGTCGCATTGATAGAATAACCTACGATGGTCAGCATGCAGGCTACAAAGGTATTACCCACACTGATCCATACAACCGCATAGCAACCGAGTACCACCAGCACGTCATGCAGCAGAGCAAGTACGGAGCTGGTCGCAAAACGGATATCGCTGAAACGGAACCAGATGTAGATCAGCATCAGGATCGCCGCAATGATGACAGCGACAATCGCGTCGTTCTGCATCTCACTGCTGATGGTAGAAGAGATACTCTCCGTTGCGATCAGCTTCGTGTCTACGTTGAATTTCTCCACCAGAGCTTCCTCAAGAGCCTGTCTCTCCTCAAGCGTCAGATCTCTTGTCTTGATCACTACCTGATTGCTTCCGGTAACGGTCTGCATCTGAATGTCCGCACTGTTCGTGACACTCTCAACCACCGGCTTCACCTCTGCGTCCAATTCGTCGATCGTATATGCCTTATCGAAGGTCACCGTGGTAGACGTACCTCCCATGAACTCCAGACTGTAATTCAGCGCCTTGCCGTCCGCTCCCTTGTGGATCAGCATAGTCACCGGAGCGATCAGGATCAGTACGATAGAGATCGCAAAGAACAGCTTTCTCTTACCTACAAAGTCAATTACCTTCACCTCTTTTGCTTTACCAAAGTACTTCTCATCCTGTACACCCAGCGTATACAGTGCGTTGATCAGAAGTCTGGAAACCACAAGAGCCGTAAACATGGAAAGAACAATACCCAGAGAAAGTGTCTGAGCAAAGCCCTGTACACTTCCGGTACCCTTCAGTGCCAGTACTGCCGCCGCGATCAGCGTAGTGATGTTACCGTCCAGAATAGCGGAAAGTGCTTTCTGGAAACCGGTCTTGATCGCACCTTTTACGGACTTGCCCGCTGCGATCTCCTCACGAACACGGGCGTAAATGATAACGTTCGCATCCACCGCCATACCGATCGCCAGAATGATACCTGCGATACCCGGCAGCGTCAGAGTCATATCAAACGCATTCAGACAAATCAGGGTCAGCAATGTGTAGATCAGCAGAGAAATCGCTGCCACGATACCCGGAACCAGATATACTACACACATAAAGATCATAACCAGAACTACACCAACCGCACCTGCTCTTACGCTGGTCTTGATGGCTGCCTGACCAAGCTGTGCTCCTACTACATTGGAACGAAGCTCCTCCAGCTCAAGCGCCAGAGAACCGATACGGATAGAGGAAGCCAGCTTCTCAGCCTCTTCTCTGTTAGCCATACCTGTGATCTGTGCAGAACCGTCTGTAATAGCGGTCTGTACCACCGGTGCGCTGATCGTCTCGCCGTCATACACAATGGCGATCTGCTTGCCGATATTCTCGGAAGTCGCTGTTGCGAACTTCTTGGTACCCTCGCTGGTCAGTGTCAGCTCTACCACATTCTGTGTATTCTTCATGCTGTCTGCGGAGGTCGCAGCCTGCGCGCTCTGGATATCGGTTCCTTCCAGAACGACCGTACCGTCCATCAGCTGGAAGCTCAGGGAACCCGGCTTACCGAGCTCTGCAAGAATTGCATTTGCATCGGAAACACCCGGAATCTCAATGTTGATACGATCCGAGCCCTCCTGATATACCTGTGCCTCTGTGCTGTAGCCGGAAACACGCTGCTGCAGCTTATAGATCGTGTCACTCATATCTTCCTTGGAAGGTGCCTCCTCACCCACTGCACGGTAGGTGATGCTGACGCCTCCTGACAAATCCAGACCGGTGATAATATTCTTTGCCGCACCGGTGCCTGTTGGTCCGAAACCAACCAGAGCTGTATAGCCCATCAGTACAGTCAGAATCGCTGCACAGATAAGCACTGCCCATGACTTACTCTTATTCATTTTTTTATCCTCTTTTCCTAGTTTCCGGCTTCCGCAAAAGCTCAATTCTCTGCTTTGGCCGCGTCCGCGTCCGCCAGTGCCGCCTTGATCATAATGGCGCACTCCACACGCTTTCTCTGCAGCTCACACCCGATATCATAGGTGTCGTTGATCTTCCCCGTGAAATTGTAGGAATTCGCTGCACACCCTCCGCTGCAATAAAATCGTGCGAAGCATTCCTTACATTTCTCCTTCGCGTAGACGTTGCAGCATTTAAATTCATCGCGAATATCCGGACGGGTAATTCCCTCATCCACATTTCCCATCAGGTACTCTTCCTGACCGACAAACTGATGACACGGATACAGATCTCCCCACGGTGTCACCGCGAGATACTCTGTTCCGGAGCCGCATCCCGAGAGTCGCTTATACACACAGGGACCGCCGGTCAGATCGATCATAAAGTGGAAGAAATTGAACTCCTTTCCTTCCTTATGGCGGCGAATCATCTCCTGCGCCAATCTGTCGTATTCCTTACAGATCGCCGGAATGTCCTCCTCACGGATCGCATAATCTTCCGTCTCCTTGGCCACCACCGGTTCTACCGAGATCTGTTTAAATCCAAGATCTGCCAGATGAAGGACGTCCTCTGCAAAATCCAGATTGTTTCTGGTAAAGGTACCTCTTGCATAGTATTTATCCTGATTTCTGCTCTCTGCAAACTTTTGGAACTTCGGCACGATCAGATCATAGCTGCCCGCACCCTTGCGGAACGGACGCATCATGTTGTTGATCTCGGGACGACCGTCGATGCTGAGCACTACATTCGCCATCTCCTTATTGCAGAACTCCATGATCTCATCGTTGAGAAGCACGCCGTTCGTCGTCAGCGTAAAGCGGAAGCGTTTATTATGTATCTGCTCCTGTGAACGACCGTATTCTACCAGATCCTTCACGATCTGCCAGTTCATGAGAGGCTCTCCCCCGAAGAAATCCACCTCCAGATTCCTTCTGCTGCCGGAATTGGCGATCAGGAAATCCAATGCCTTCTTTCCGACTTCAAAACTCATCAGCGCACGTCGTCCGTGATACTCGCCTTCCTCCGCAAAACAATAGCGACAGGCAAGGTTACAGTCATGTGCAATGTGCAGGCAGAGCGCCTTCACTACCGTCTTCCTCTGTTTGAAATCAATCACAGCGTCACGGTAGATATCTTCCGTAAACAGCTGTCCCGCTTCCTTCAGCTCCTCACATTCCTGCAGCGCATCCGCAATATCCGATGCCTCGTAGGTTCCTGCAAGTGCTGCAGAAATCTCATCTGTCTCTTTGTTCTGATTCAGAAGTCCGATCACGTCGTACACCAGATCATCTACTACATGGATAGCGCCGCTGTTGACATCCATCACGATGTTGTAGCCATTGCTTTTATATTGATGAACCACGTTTTATCCCCTTCCAATTTAACTGATAATAAGCAGCGAATAGATATCCGCTGCTTATCTGCCTGAAATATTCTTATTTATTCTCACAGCTCTGATTGCCTACCGTACAGGAAGTCTTGCAGGCAGACTGACAAGATGTCTGGCACTCGCCGCATCCGCCCTTCTTCAGTGACTGCTGTAAGCTCTGAGTGTTCAGGGTCTTGATATGCTTCATGATCTCTCCTCCTTATTCAGTTCTGGCAACCGCTCATTAGATGCATAGTTACCGATTTCTCCGACAAGTATAACACGCTTCTATGTGAATCTCAATAATTTTTTTTGATTATAGCAAAAATAACACACACTATACACAAATTCATGTTATAGTAACTATATCTTATCACTATCAAGAAAGGAATTTATTTTATTTATGAAAAGAAAAACATTTTTAACACTGACACTGCTCACAGGAGCTCTGGCGCTGACCGGCTGTCAGAATTCCGGCGACGGTTACGCCAAATATGTAAAGCTCGGCGATTATAAGGGCCTCACCGTTGATCGAAGCGTCACCCCTGTCACGGATGAGGATGTACAGGAGGAGATCCAGAATGAGCTTGATTTCAGCGCTGAGCTTATAGAGGTTACAGACCGTGCAGCTCAGTCCGCAGATGTGGTGAACATTGATTTTGAAGGTACTATTGACGGAGAGCCCTTTGAAGGAGGCACCGAGACCGGATATGAATACGAGCTGGATGCCGACGGTATGATCGAAGGCTTTGATGAGAATATCATCGGTATGAATATCGGTGAATCCAAAGACTTTGAGGTTACCTTCCCGGATCCCTATGACGGTACTCTGGATGGCAAGACCGCCAATTTTCATGTGACCCTGAACAGCATCTATGAATCTGATATACCGGAGTACAACGATGCATACGTGAAGTCCAACTATGATTATGACACCACCGAGGAGTACGAGGACTATCTGAGAAGTGAGCTTCAGTCCACATATGATGAGGATTCCGATTATATGGCTCTTTCCGAGCTCATGTCCCAGATCATCGAGGCTTCCACGTTTAAAGACGCGCCGGAGGATCTGTATAATTCCGTCAAGACCTCTATCGATAACGATAACACTACCTTTGCGGATGAACTCGGCATGGAGGTGGCGGATCTCATGGGGGATGACTATGATCTTGATGCTGAGACACAGACGGTAGTAAATGAACGTCTGGTTGTCTATGCCATCGCTGAGAAGGAGAAGCTCAAGGTCAGCGAGGATGAGATCCGTGAGTTTGCGGAAGAAAATTATGAATCCTACGACGCCGACAGCGCAGAGGATCTGATCGAAGATTACGGCAAAGAGACTATCGAATATGATCTTCTCTACAATAAGGTGATGGACTTCCTTCAGGAAAACAATACGTTCAACGACGTGATCGCTTCCGATGAGGAATAGCAAATTATCACTTAACGGCAGTCAGTTAAAAATGATCGCCATCATTTCCATGATGGTCGATCATACGGGAGCGGCAGTTATCGGGCCGCTCCGTACCCTTCTGCCTGAAGATTTTGAGCGGCTTGCTTCCCTTTGCCGCACCTGTTATCCACATATGCGCAGCATCGGAAGACTGGCTTTTCCTATCTTCTGTTTTCTACTGGTGGAGGGATTTTTTCACACGAGAAATGTATGGAAATACGTCGGACGGCTGGCTCTGTTTGCTCTGGTCTCCGAGATTCCTTTTGATTATGCGCTAAAAGGCGGACTGTTCGTCCCCGGATCCCAGAATGTATATTTCACCCTGCTGATCGGTATGCTGGTCATGATCGGGGTCGCTTACGTCGATCGTCTCCCCAGAGACCGATTCTGGAAGCCTTACCTGTATCTTGCAGCTGTGCTGCTGATCGTTGCAGCCGGTCTATATTCGGCAAAGCTCCTGAATACAGACTATCGTCACAAAGGCGTGTTCCTGATCATGGTGCTCTATTTCCTGCATATGGATCACAGAGTGCAGACGGTGTTCGGCGCCATCGCCATCTCATGGGAGGTCTATGGTCCGCTGGGTTTTATTCCGGTCTGGTTCTATAATGGCGAGCGCGGGCGACAGCACAAGTACTTTTTCTACTGGTTTTATCCTATACATCTTATGATCCTCGGTATACTGAGACATCTGGTGATCCCGGCGCTGCTGGGCATCTCTGCATGATGCCTTCTTTTACGCGCTACTATAAAAAGACTACCCCATGAGGCAGTCTTTTTTATTGCTTATAAATACTTCAGGATGTCCTGCGGTTTTTCCACAATATATTCCGCGTGATGCTCTTCCAACTCCCGGCGATCCCGAAATCCCCAGAGCACTCCGACCGTATGCATTTTTGCCGCATTGCCTGTCTGCATATCGGTGTTAGTATCCCCGATATACAGGATTTCTTCCGAATCCAGACCAAACTGTTTGGCGATCAGCAACGCACCGTCCGGCGCAGGCTTTCTCGGTATCTCTGTCCCTGCTCCAAGCACATAGTCGAAATCTGTTTTTTCGAAAAAGGTATCGATTACCTCCAGCGTCTGCTCATGCGGCTTATTGGACAGCACTGCTGTACGGATCCCCTTTGCATGTAGCTCTCGCAGCAGCCTGCGTATTCCCTCATATGGTCGCACATGATACATACACCCTTCTGCAAAGTTTATCCGATATCGTTCCCTTGTCTCCGGAAAATGCTCACATGCTTCATCTCCGTTTCTGCGAAGACAGCGTCGGATCAATTCGTCCGCGCCGTCGCCCACCAGATAATTATAATCCTCCATAGGGATTTCCGAAAATCCCATTTCCCGCAAAGTGCGATTTGCACTTGTTCCTATGGATTCCAACGTGTCCAACAGGGTTCCGTCGCAGTCAAAAATACATGCCTTAATCATATGATTTCTCTCCTCTTCCAGATCCGGTCTGTTCCCTTCATAATATCTCCGAATTGAGTCCCGCAGCGTGCCAGTTCACCCAGTACCACATCGATCTTCTTCGCATCGCGATGCCAGTTCTCTCTGGTGATTCCCTGCGTCTTGGCAGGACATACACAGAAATCCACCTCCGGAAATACCAACTGGTAATACATCAGACTTCTTCTCGCATGAAATGCCTGACATACAAGTATCGCTTTTTTCGCCCGGTCTCCATTCTCCTTTTCTTTTGATGCCGCACTCTCCACAAGAATCTCCGCACGGCTCAGCAGCTCCCGGCTTTTGATCGCATTCTCATAGGTAAACGCTGCCTCCCGCTCAAGAAGGATCGCCTTCTGTGGCACACCGTGATCCTGTAGAACCTGTGCCAGAAAATCCGCTTCCGTCTCAAAGCTGCCATGTACATATTCCTTCGGCGAGATCGCACCGTCAAAGCCCTTCTTCAGTACAGAATATCTGCCGGATACCACAAGATACTCTGCATATCCTTCCTTCCACAGCCTTGCCGCCTCTACTGCGAGCTCCCCGTAGCCACTGCCCGGGATGAACAGCACCTCTGACTTTTGCGGTCTGTCCTCCACAAATATAAAGTCCGTAATATCATCAAAATATGTCTTCACCGCGCTTCTCCTCAACTTCTTCTTTTCCCATATTCAGCCTCTCCACTATATCATACTGCTTTTTCGGATACAACCGATCATTACAAAGAGAAGCAAAGAGGCATTGAAAAAAATATCATGTCGTGTTAGAATAATGTCTGTTACTGTTTATTACTGTAAATTGCTAAAGGCACATAAGGAGCTTTGACATGAAGAAAAAAGCATTGAAGGCAGCATTTCCCTACACATTGCCTGTTATGGCCGGGTATCTTTTTCTCGGTCTCGGTTTTGGAATCCTTTTAGAAAGCAAAGGCTACTCTTTTATATGGGCGTTTTTTATGAGCGTGATCATCTACGCCGGTTCTATGCAGTATGCGGCTATCGAATTGCTTGCCGCCGGCGCCGGCTTTGGCTATACTGCAATGATGACTTTGATCATCCAGATTCGTCATCTGTTTTACGGCCTGTCCCTGATCGGAAAATACAAAAATACCGGGAAGCTCAAGCCGCTTTTGATTCACGAATTGACAGATGAGACCTATTCTCTTGTCTGTTCCATTGATCCTCCGAAGGATGTGGATCCGAACCAGTTTTATCTGTGTATCTCCATACTGGATCATATCTACTGGATCACCGGATGCACACTCGGCGCTCTGCTCGGTTCCATGATTTCCTTTAACACAAAGGGGATCGATTTTGTTATGACCGCGCTGTTTATCGTTATTTTTACAGATCAGTGGCTGAGTTCAAAAGAACATCGCCCCGCGCTCATCGGCTTGATCTCATCTGTGGTATGTCTGATGCTCTTCGGGTCATCCAATTTCCTGATCCCGTCCATGATCTGTATCGCGGCGTTGCTGACCGTTTTCCGAAAATTCTTAGAAAAGGAGGAACCAACCTATCATGATAACTAATACTCAGGCTCTGATCATGGTGCTTATCATGGCGGCCATCACCTATTTCGTGCGTATGCTGCCCTTTCTGCTTTTTCCGGGCAATAAAAAAACACCCGCCTATATCCTGTATCTGGGCAAGGTGCTTCCTTATGCGATCATTGCGATGCTCGTGGTCTATTGCCTCAAGGGCGTTTCTGTCACAACGGCTCCGTTCGGACTGCCCGAGCTGATCTCCACTGTCGCGATTGTACTGGTACACTGCTGGAAACGCAACACGCTGCTCTCCATCGGAGGTGGTACGCTGCTCTACATGCTATTGGTTCAGCTGGTTTTTGTCTGATACGTATCCCAACATCCCGCAAGGCTTCTGACCGCCTGCGGGATTTCTTTTTCTGATAGATTTGCATACCCCAACAGGATCGTGTGCATCTCCTTGGTCTTTTCCAGTCCATAACTGCTCAATTCATATACCCGGATCCCGGCGTTTTTTGCAGATTCCACTGCTTCCCGCTCTGTCATTCCGTTTTTCATATGCAGTAATACATGCGTTCCGGCATGCTCTCCGCTCACCTCTACCAGATGTCTGAGCTTCTTCAATTCATCCATCAGAATATCATGGCGTCCCTTATAGATTCCACGCATCCTGTTCAGATGCCGTTCATAATAACCTCCCCGGATAAACTCCGTCAGCAGCTTCTGATCCAGACGGGAAACCGTTGTGGAAAAACGCGCTCCCACGCTGCAGTACCTCTCCATGAGAGACAGGGGAAGAACCATGAAGCTGATACGAATAGAGGGGGCAATGGATTTGGAAAATGTTCCGATATAGATTACCCGATCCAGCGTATCATACCCCTGCAGCGCAGGGATCGGGCGCCCCTTATAGCGGAATTCACTGTCATAATCATCTTCAATGATAAAGCGATCCGCCCCGTCGGCAGCCCATGCCAATAATTCTGCTCTTCTCTTCACCGGCATCACTGTCCCAAGCGGAAACTGATGGGAAGGCATCACATAGATCAACGACGCGCCACTGTGCTTCAGCGCATCCGTCCTCAGACCGTATTCGTCCATCTCTACAGATATTACCTCATTACCCAGAAGCTTCAGAATATCGGCCGCCTTCCGATAAGTCAGCCGTTCCATGGCACAGATACGCGTATCTCCCAGTATCAGCTGAAGCAGCATCATCAGGTAGTCATTTCCCGCACCTATGATGATCTGCTCCGCCGTACAGCGTACCCCTCTGGCATGATGAAGATACAGCGCCATCGTCTCCCGCAGTTCACGCTCCCCCTGAGGTTCACTCAGCCGAAAGAGTTCCTGACTGTCCGCAGCCAGCAGCTCCTTTGTAAGCTTCCTCCAGATATTATAGGGAAAGCTCTTCAAATCTACACCGGCGGGCGAAAAATCATAGCGGTATTCTTCTGCCTTTGCTTCATCCGGCCGAAGCTTCCTCCTCTGCTTCACCGGATCCAGACGATACAATCCGGCGAGATCATTGATGAAATACCCCCTGTGCGGACGATTTTCGATATATCCCTCCGATACCAGCTGCTCATAAGCCAGCGTCACCGTACTGCGGCTCACCTCCAGCTGCTTTGCCAAAATCCGGCTGGAGGGCAGCCTCTCAGCGACAGGCAGCCCTCCATTTTGAATCTCCGTTTTTATAAAATCATAAATCTGTTCATACAGCGGTCTGGCGCTTGTGCTATCCAGACTGATGACAAGATCGATCATACTTTCTCCCGTTCTTACTTCGGCAGTTTAAAGGAACTCTTTAAGGATACGATACGATTAAATACCGGCGCCTCCGGTCTGGAATCATGAGAATCCACACAGAAGAAGCCCTGACGTACAAACTGGAAGCTCTCATAGGCTTTTGCATCCGCAAGGGAAGACTCCACGTAGCATTCCTTCAGAATCGTCAGAGAATTCGGGTTCAGATTCAGGCTTCCGTCCTCATTGTATACGCCCTTCTCCTCATCAATGATGTTCTCATAGAGACGAACCTCCGCCTTCAGAGCGGTCGGCGCTGCTACCCAATGAATCGTACCCTTGACCTTACGTCCGTCATTGCTGTTGCCGCCCTTGGTCTCGGGATCGTAGGTACAGTGAATCTCTGTCACCTTACCTGTCTCATCCTTGATGAAGCTCTCACATTTTACAAAATATGCGTTCATCAGACGAACCTCATTGCCCGGGAAGAGACGGAAATACTTTCTCGGCGGCTCCTCCATGAAGTCCTCACGGTCGATATAAAGCTCACGGCAGAACGGTACCTTTCTGGAACCGAGATCTGGATTCTCCAGATTGTTGGCCACCTCAAGCTCCTCTACCTGACCTTCCGGATAGTTGTCAATCACCAGCTTGATCGGATCCAGTACCGCCATTACGCGGGGACGCTTCAGCTTCAGATCCTCACGGATACAGTATTCCAGCATCGCATAGTCCACAGAGCCCTGAGCCTTAGATACTCCACACAGCTCTACAAACATCTTAATCGACTCCGGTGTAAAGCCACGGCGGCGCAGAGCTGCGATTGATACCAGACGCGGATCATCCCATCCGTCAACGATACCTTCCTCAACCAGCTTCTTGATATAACGCTTACCGGTCACCACGTTGGTCAGATATAGCTTCGCAAACTCGATCTGCTTCGGCGGATGCTCATAGCCAACCTCGCGAACCACCCAGTCATACAGAGGACGATGATCCTCGAATTCCAGCGTACAGATAGAATGTGTCACACCCTCGATAGCGTCCTCGATCGGATGAGCGAAATCGTACATCGGGTAAATACACCATTTATCTCCGGTATTGTGATGAGTCATATGCGCCACGCGATAGATGATCGGATCACGCATGTTGATATTCGGTGATGCCATATCAATCTTCGCACGGAGTACCTTCTCTCCATCCTCATACTTGCCTGCTCTCATATTTTCGAAAAGCTCCAGATTCTCCTCGATGCTGCGATCGCGATAAGGGCTGTTCTTTCCCGGCTCCTTCAGCGTACCACGATACTCGCGGATCTGATCTGCATTGAGATCACATACATAGGCTTTTCCCTTCTTGATCAGAGACACCGCAGCCTCATACATCTGGTCAAAATAATTGGATGCGAAAAACAGACGATCCTCCCAGTCTGCTCCAAGCCATGCCACATCAACCTTGATAGAATCTACAAACTCCGTCTTTTCCTTCGTCGGATTCGTATCGTCAAATCTCAGATTGAATTTTCCGTGATATTGCTGTGACAAACCATAATTTAAAAGTATGGACTTTGCATGTCCGATATGAAGATATCCGTTCGGCTCCGGCGGAAATCTGGTACATACCGTCTCACAATTTCCCTCTTCAATATCCTTGTCAATGATCTGTTCGATAAAATTTCTCGAAACAACTTCTTTTTCCATAACGTTCCTCCGTATATGTGTGTTCATCATATCGGCTCATTATACTATAAAATTTTTATAAATTCAACATTTCCTTTACAATAATAGCAGGTCATATCAATACTCTCACATATTATTCAAACTCT